>NZ_JBHXIB010000004.1:84309-218508 GCF_042723975.1 Amycolatopsis sp. NPDC058340
GCTCCACCCCGATCTGCCCCCTTACTGCCCCGCTCCCCCCCTGGCGGCGGGGGGCGCCACCCGCTTGAGCACCGCCCCCGCCCCCGGCTCCGCCCGACCATGGTGCGACCGCGACCGGTGCCCGCGCATGGGTGCCGGGACCCCATATTCCGGTGCGGCATCGGCCGGCCACCGTCCGTGCCCGGCGGTCACTCTCCGGACATCTTCGTGCGTGCGCTGAATGTGGGGGTGCCGCCCCCATGTGCGTACCGCGCCGGGCTGACAGCATTGCCGCCGTGACGCCCCCACCATCGGCGACGTCCCTGCCGCCGAGGTGGTGGGAGCACGGCCGGACCCCGCGCGAACGGACAGCGGACAAGCCCCTCTGGGCGGACTTCGCCGAACACGCAGTCGCCACGCTTCTGCCGGAGCGCCCCCCAGTCGGTGACTGGCGTGTGGAGTTCGCCGGGGTCTTCAGGTCGCTCGTCGACGCCGCCTCGCGTGACGCGGTCCCGGACGATCTCGCCGGCGCCGACGCCGACGCGCTTCGCCAGGGTTTCGCGGCTCAACTCGACCAGCACCTGCTCAACCTCTCGGTCCGCACTCTGGTCCTCGAACTCCACCGCGCCCGCAAGGCCGGAACCCTCCAGGGCGAGACGCCCGAAGAGCGCTTCTCGGATTTCGTGCGCGGGCAATCCACGCCGGCCGGGCTCGTCCGGTTGTTCGGCGAGTACCCGGTGCTGGCGCGGCTTCTCGCCCAGGCCTGTCTGCACGCCGCCGAAGCCAACGCCGAAACCCTCGCCCGGTTCTCCGCCGACGCGGCCTTGCTGCCCTGCTCGGTCGTCGACGGCGAACTCGGCACGCTCGTCGAGGTCGCGGGCGGGATCGGCGACTCGCACGCCCGCGGACGTTCGGTCAAACTGCTCCGCTTCTCCAGTGGCGCCAAGGTGATCTACAAACCCCGCCCGCTGATCCTGCACGAGCGTTTCACCGACGTCGTCGAGCAGCTCAACAAACGGCTGCCCGGGCTCGAACTGCGAACCGCCGACGCGCTTCAGCGTGACGGGTACGGCTGGCTCCGCTTCGTCGAACACCGGCCGTGCGCCGACATCGGCGACGTCGACCGTTTCTACCGCAGGCAGGGCATCCTCCTGGCGCTCCTGCACGCCCTCGACGCCACAGACGTCCACTACGAGAACATCATCGCCTGCGGCGACCAGCCGGTGCTGATCGACATCGAGACGCTGTTCCAGCCGTCGCCGCCCGTTCCACCGGAGGGTGATCCCGCGGCGGCGATGCTGGCCCGGTCGGTGCAGCGCACGCTGCTGCTCCCCCAGCTCTTCGCCGGTGAGCACGGTGCCGTCGACATCTCCGGCCTCGCCGGCCGCGGTGGCAAGCTGCCCACCGATCGGGTCGATTGGGCCGATCCGGGGACCGATCGGATGCGGCTGGTCCGCGTGCCCGGCGAACTCGCCGGAAGCAACAACCTCCCGCGCCTCGACGGCCGCGACGTCAGCCCCGCCGAGCACAGCGCGGCGCTGCTGGCCGGATTCCGGCTCGGCTATGACGCGATCTCCAGCGGACGGGACGAACTCGCCGAGCTTCTCCGGCGCTGCGCCGAGGATCCCATCCGGGTGCTCATCCGGCCGACGAACTTCTACTTCCGCTTGCTGGACGAGACCACCCATCCCGATCTGCTTCGCGACGCCGCCGACCGCGACCACGCGTTCGACCTGCTCGAAGAGGATTCGGTGCGCGAGGAGAAGCTGCTCCGGCTCGTACCGCACGAGCGAGAGGACCTGTGGGCGGGCGACGTGCCGATGTTCACCTCGAACCCCGGTTCGACGTCGCTGCTGGATTCGCGTGGAGACAGCGTCGAAGGGGTCGTCGAGCGGCCGTCGCTGGACACCGTGCTGGCGAAGGTCGCCGACATGGATCCGCTCGACCAGCGGGACCAGGAGTGGCTGATCTCGGCCACCCTCGCCATCAGCACGGCGGCCGACGGGCACCATGGCGGCGGCGAGACCGCGGAAACGGCGGTGCCGAACCAGGCGCCCGACGCGGAACGGCTGCTGGTCACCGCGTGCGGGATCGCCGACCAGATCGTCGCCAACGCCTTCTCCGACGAGCACCGCTCCAACTGGCTCGGGATCGAACTCGTCGACGACCGCTACTGGACGGTCCTCCCGATGGGTGCGGGGCTCGGCGAAGGCTATTGCGGTGTCGCGTTGTTCCTCGCACAGCTCGCCGAGCTGACCGGGATCGCGCGGTACCGCGATCTGGCCGCGTACGCGATCAGCCCGCTTCCCGGCCTTTTCGCCACGCTCCGCGCCGATCGCGAGCTGGCCGCCACCGCCGGTTGCGGCGGGCTTCTCGGGCTCGGCGGTGTCGCGTACACGATCGCCCGGCTCAGCACGCTGGTCGGGCTTCCCGCCGGCGACCTCATCGAGCAGGCCGTCGATCTGATGCCCGAGGCCACCCCCGAAACGCCGTCCGGGTTCACGACGGGACTCGCGGGCGGCGTCGCGTCGATGCGGTCGGTGTATGTCCAAACAGGACTGGAGACGGCGCTGACGCGCGCGGACCGCTACGCCGCACAGCTCCTCGAACGCGAACGTCCGGCGGAGAAGGCCTTCGCCCGCGGTTCGGCCGGGATCGATTGGGTTCTCCGGGCACACGCCCGTTCCGGCGAAGAACCACCCGGAAAGGCGGACGATCGGGCGGAAAGCGACGGCGGCTGGTGCGACGGCCTCGCGGGTGACGCCCTCGGAATGGCCGCGCACCTGCCCGATCCCGAGTACGCCAACGACCTGGACCGGACGATCAGACGACTGACCGACCGGGCACCGCTGAAGGATCTCAGCCTCTGCCACGGCGAGTCCGGAGTGCTGGACGTGTTGTGCGTGCTGGCGGAGAACGGGCACACTGGCGCCGCGAACGCGGTACGCCGCCGGACCGGTCATCTGCTCGCCGCCATCGACCAGCGCGGTGCCCGCTGCGGGACGCCCGGCGCGGTCCCGTCGCCAGGGCTGCTGAGCGGTCTGGCGGGGATCGGCTACGGCCTGCTGCGGCTGGGATTCGGCGACCGGGTCCCCTCCGCGCTCCTGCTCCGCCCCGACCGGCCGCATCCCGCGGCCACCGTTTTTCCGCCGGTAAACCGAGTATGAGGAGAAGAATCGCATGTACGAAAGAGATCTGCCCGCCACCGAAGACGTCCTCGGCGCCGTGAACCTGCCGCGCGCCCTCGAGGTCGGCTCGCGCAACCACGCGCTGGCGGGCAGCAAACCGCGGCTGAGCGCCAACCCGCTCGCCACCCTGTCCACGGACACCGGTTCCCCGTCCGTCGTCAGCGTCTTCACCGGCGGCTGGATCTGAGTCACAGGCTCACGAAGGCGGGTTCGCGCCGCCCGCCTTCGTGATCGACTTTTGGCCGTGACAGCGGAATCCGCTCGCTATAGTCACGGCGGTGGGTATCCGTTCGTCGCGGGTGATCGGCCGCGACGCCGAATTGGCCGAGCTCTCCGGAGCTCTCGATCGCGCCATCGCGGGTCGCGGCGGCGCGATCTTCCTCGTGGGCGAAGGCGGCATCGGCAAATCCCGGCTCGCCGTCGAAGCCGCCTCGCGAGCGGTCGCCGCCGACGTCCCGGTATTGCAGGGCAGGGCCAGTTCGATCGGCCCGCTCGTCCCGTTCCGGCCGCTCACCCAGGCGCTGCTGTCGCATTTCCGCGGCGGGGGCCCGCCGGAGGCGACCGAACTCGACCCGTTCATCCCGGTGCTCGCCCAGCTCATCCCCGATTGGAGCCGAGGAGACCGGCCTCGGGAATCGGGCTCCCTCATGGTGCTCGCCGAAGCGGTGTTCCGTCTGCTGGCCATCACCAGCCGCGACCGTGGCGCGCTCCTCGTCCTCGACGATCTCCAGGACGCCGACGCCGAGACGCTGTTCATCCTCGAATACCTCGTCGACAACCTGTCCGCGGCGCAGGCCCTGTTCGTCGGCACGCTCCGCAACGAGCCCTCCGACGCGCTGCGCCTGGCGACCTCCGGAGCGCAGCGGATGAGCTGCGCCGTCGTCGAACTCGGCAGGCTCGGCCTCGCCGACACCCACGCGCTCGCCGCCGCCTGCCTCGAAACCGAGCCGGGGCGACTGCCGTCGGCCGCGACGGAACTGTTGTGGCGCAACAGTGCCGGCCTTCCGTTCATCGTCGAGGAACTGCTCCACGGCATGGTGAACGACGGTCTGCTGGTCGAGGGCCGCGACGGCTGGCGCGTCATCGGCGAGCTCCGCGCCCGCGTCCCCGCCGCACTGGTCACCAGTATCGGCGTCCGGATGGAGCAGCTCGGCGAGCAGGCGGGCGAACTGCTTTCGGTCGCGGCGATCATCGGCCGCCGTTTCCCGCTGACGGTGGTGCAAGCGGTCACCGGGACGAACGACAGGACCCTGCACAACCACCTCGGCGCCGCGGTGTCCGCGAACCTGGTGACCACCGACGAGATGACGCCCGGCTGGTACGCCTTCCGTCATCCGCTGACCGCGGAAGCGTTGCTGGCGCGCCAGTCACCCGCACGGAAGGCGGAACTCGCCCGTCAAACCGCCGACGCGGTCGAGGAGCTGTACCCGGGGCTGCCGGGCGATCTGTGCGCGCTCGTCGCGTCGCTCCGGCTGACCGCCCTGGACGAGCCGGCCGCGGGCCGCTTGTTCGCGGAGACCGGTCGTCGCGCTCTCGACGCGGGTGCCGCGGACTCCGCGGTCACGATGCTCACCAAGGCCCTCGACCTGCTCGCCGGGGCCGACGCGGGTGATCGGGCCGAGGTGCTGGAGACGCTGGTGCACGCGCTCGGACAGACCGGTCAGTTCGACCGGGCCGTCGAACTTTCCGCCGCGTTCGGCGAGATCGGCACGCTCGAACGGGCCGCGAAGCTGCGCACCCAGCTGGCGTGGGCCGCCTACATCGCGGGACGGCACGACGAATGCCTCGGCCAGATCGAACGCGCCCGCGCTCCCCTCGGTTCGGCGATCTCACCCGCTCAGCGAGCGGCGCTCGACGCCGTCGAAGCGAACCTCTGGCTCGACGTCCCCGGCCGGACCGGCACGGCCGAACGGCTCGCACGTCAGGCGTGGAAGGTGGCCGAGGCGACCGAGCAGCCGTTCGTCGTCTGCCAGGCGTTGCAGGTGCTCGGGATGCTCGCGCTGTCGCGGGACCTCACCGAATCCGAGCACTACATGCAGCTCGCGCGGCGGACCGCCGAGGACAACCACCTGCACCACCTCCGCACCCAGGCGCTGGTCCGGCTCGGCGGACATCGCGTGCTGATGAACGGGGACGAGCAGACCCTCCTGCTCGCGCGCGCGGACGCCCAGCGGACCGGGTCGATCACCCTGCACTGCGCGGTCGATTCCGTGCGCACCATGCACGCGATCCTGCGCTGCGACTTCGGCACCGCGCACACCCTGCTCGCGGAGAACCTCGCCGTGCTGGGCAGGCTCCGGTTGACCGCGTTGCTGCAGTACGCGCATATGACCAGGGCGATGTCGGCGGGGCACCGGGCGGACCGTCCCGCGATGGAGCAGGCACTCGGCGACTTCCGCGACTGCGGGGGTGAGAACGCGCAGGAGATGGTGCTCAGCATCGGGCTGGCGCGTGTCTTCTGTTCACTGCTCGAAGAGGACTTCGACCGGGCCCGCCGCGAACTCGGCCAGGTCGTCGAACTGGAGGACCGGCGGCCGAGCCGCTTCCACCTCGCCGGCCAGCACGGGCTCAGGACGCTCGTCGACACCCTCGGCGGCGCGCCCTGCCCGGAGGACGGATCCGCGGTGAGCGGGATGCGGTGGAACCGGCAGTTCGTCGAGTTCGCGCACGCCGTCGAGCACGGCAGGCGCGGCGACGTGGCCGAAGCCGAACGAGCGGTGGCCTCCGCGCTGGAGACGTCGGCGCCCTATCCCCTTGCCCGCCATCTCGGGCTCCGGCTGATCGCCGAACCGGCCGCCGCCGATGGCTGGGGCGATCCGGCCGGCTGGCTCAAGGAGGCCGAGGAGTACTTCCACGGCAGGGATATCCCAGCGGTGGCGGCCGCCTGCCGGAGCCTGCTGCGCAAACTCGGCGCGCCCGTCCGGCAGCGGCGCTCCGGGGTCGACCGGGTTCCCGGCGGCCTGCGCGCGGCGGGGGTCACCGTGCGCGAATACGAGGTGCTGGTGCTGCTCGCCGAGCGGATGGGCAACAAGGACATCGGCGCCCGCCTGCACATCTCGCCCCGGACGGTCGAGAAACATGTCGCGAGCCTGCTCGCCAAGACCGGGCTCGCCGACCGTGCGGCCCTCGCCGAACACGCCGCCGGACCGCGACCTGGCATGCTGTGATCCATGAGCGACCTGATCGTGTACGGCGCCGGCTGGTGCCCCGACGTCAAACGCAGCCGGGCCCTGCTGGACTCGAAGGGCGTCGAGTACGACTACATCGACGTCGAAGCGGACTCCGGCGCGGAAGAGACGGTGCGGGCACTGCAGAACGGCGCGCGGCGGATCCCGACCATCGTCTGGCCCGACGGCACCCACCTGGTCGAGCCGAGCGACGACGAGCTCACCGCGCACCTGAACCGGTGACCCTCCCGGACGTCCCGGTCGGCACGAGGGTCGTCGTGCGGTACCGGATCGAAGGCGGGTTCACCGACGCCCTCGGCTACCTGCGCTCCCGTGACGACACCGAATGCACGGTGGAGACCAAACGCGGACTCGCGACGATCCGGCTCGCGGATATCGTCCTGGCGAAGACGGTCCCGCCGCCTCCGGCTCCGCGCGCACCTCGTGCGTGGTAAGGACGGTTCTAACCGTCCTTACCACTCACGAGCCCATCGTGAACGGGACTAGCTCTTGCGCGACTTGGTGGCCTTCTTCTTCGCGTCCTTGGCCTTGCCCTTGATCGTCCCGACCGCGTCCTGCAGCGGCGCATAAGTGCCGTACAGCGCGGGATCCGGCTTCGGAGCGGTGCCCGGACCGCCGAGCGGCTCCGGGTCCATCAGGTACTCGATCCCGTCTTCGCCGAAGCTCCAGCCGCCCTTCGAGCCGTCCGGCCCGTCGGACAGATGCCACACGGTGTTGTTGTGGTCCTGGTTCTCCTCGTCGAACAACGCCGTCGGCGCGATGTCGCTTTCCAGGCCGTCGGCCTTGAGTTCCTCGATCGCGGCGAGCCACTGCTTCTGGTGCACCGTGTCCCGGGCGAGGTTGAACTGCAGCATCGCCTTCACACCGGGGTCGTCGGTCATGTTGTACAGCCGCGCCGTCTGCAACCGGCCCTGCGCCTCGGCCGCCGCGTTCGCCCGGAAATCGGCCAGCAGATTGCCCGACGCCACGACGTAGCGGCCGTTCCAGGGATAGCCCTGGCTGTCACTCGGCGTGGCCCCGCCACCGGAGATGATCGCCTGCTGGGGATCCATCCCGCCGAGGATCGCCGCGGTGGCCGGATCCTTCGCCGCTTCGGCCACCATGGTGGCGGGAGCCCCTTCCAGCAGCCGGGCGACCATCGTCGCGAGCATCTCGACGTGCCCGATCTCCTCGGTCGCCGTATCCATGATCAGATCCTTGTACTTGCCCTCGATCCGGCAATTCCAGCCTTGGAAGAGGTACTGCATGGTGACGGTCATTTCACCGTAGGCGCCGCCGATGAGTTCCTGCAGCTTACGGGCGTACAAGGCGTCCGGCTTTTCCGGTCTGGCCTCGAACTGGAGCGATTTGGTATGACGGAACACTGATTACCTCCGAAGAATTCAGGGAAAGAACGGATCAGCGGGAGTCGGCGATCGGCGCCTTCGAGCCGGAGAGCGGAATGAGCCCGAGTGCGATCATCCCGACGGCGAGCCCGAGGTGCAGCCAGTTGTCGGCGCTGTTGACCGGCACGAAATTCGCCGCCGACCCGTGGTCGATCAGCAGCCCGTACAGCCACAGCACCAGGTAGATCACCCCGCCGCCGACGAGGAACGCCTTCGCGCCACCAGCCGTCCGGGCCAGCACGATGCCCGCGACGCCGAACGCCAGATGGACGATGTTGTGCAGGATGGAAACCTGGAACACGCCCAGCAGCAACGCGCCGGACTCGTGCCCGGCACCGCTCAGCTGCTCGTAGTTCGTCGTGATTCCGGGAATGAAGCCGAGGATGCCGACGAGCAGGAAGACCGCGCCCACGCCGAGGGCGATGAGCTGGCGCGGTGCCCGCCGAACGGTGGCCGGCGATGCAGTCATGATTTCCTCCGATCCGGGTGGAATGGATTTCTCGAACGTCGAGTACCCGCGCCAAAGCCGGTCACACGGGAATCCAGGTTTTCGAATTCTGGGGAATCAGCGTGTGATCCGGGGTTTCCGGGGTAGCCACAGCGAAGCACCCACGTGACAAGGAGGCGGAAATCGTGGCCGAGCAGACAGGGCCGGTCGGCAGGGTTTTCCGGGCCGGCTTCCACGCTCTCTCCGCACTTCGCGGCGCGCGAGCGTTCCACCCGAACGGCCTACTGCTCAAGGGGGAGCTTCACGCTTTGAGGCGCGACGACCTGGCGCTGCCGGTGGAACCGGTGGAAGTCACCGTGCGAATGTCCAAAGGGGCCGGTCTTCCGGGCCGGACACCCGACGCGCTCGGGCTCGCGGTCCGGATCCCCGCCGCCGACGGCGATCCGTGGGACCTCACCCTGACCACTTCCGCCGGCCGCGTTCTACCGCGGCCGGCACGAGGCTGGACCCACGGCCGCTACAGCTCGCTGCTGCCCTATCGCGCGAACGGCGAACTGCTCTGGCTGTCGGCCCGTGCGGAAACGCCACGGCACGCCGAAGCGTCACTGGACGCTTTGAGGCGGCTGGTGAAGGAAGGGCCGGTGACCTTCCTCGTCGAATCCGTTCGCGCGAACGGGCATCGGAAGCCCTGCGCGACGCTCACCCTCTATGAGGTGGACGAAGACGCCCCGCGCCCCGCCTTCGATCCCATGCTGAACGCTCCCCCTGGCTGGGAGCCGCGGCCCCGCTGGCTCACCGGGCTGCGCGAGCGCGCGTATGAGGGCAGCCGCGAAGGACGCTGACTCATCCCGCGAGCGGTTTGTCCAGCACGGCCTTCACGTGGCTGAAGTTCTCGATCGAGTAGCGCCCGTGATAGCGGCCCATCCCGCTCTCCCCCACGCCGCCGAACGGCAGTTCCGGCGCGGCGAGGTGGATGATCGCCGCGCCGAACACCAGCCCGCCCGACGACGTCTCCGTCTCGATCCTGCGCTTCGTTTCGTCCGATTCGGTGAAGGCGTACAGCGCCAGCGGCTTGTCGCGTTCGTTGACGAACGCCAGCGCCGCGTCGACGTCCGGCACGTCGATGATCGGCAGGATCGGGCCGAAGATCTCGTCCCGCATCACCGGCGCGTCCGGCGATACATCGGTGAGCACGGTGGGCGCGATGTACTTCTCGTCGCGGTCGGCCTGGCCGCCGACGACCACGGTTCCGTTGTCCAGCAAGGCGGTGAGCCGGTCGTGGTGCCGGGTCGAGACGATGCGGCCGTAGGACTCGCTGGTGGCCGGGTCATCACCGAACATCGCTCGGACGGTCTCGGCCAGGTGTTCCGCCAGCTTGGGGCCGGTGTCGCCGATCGCGAGGACGTAGTCGGGCGCGACGCAGGTCTGGCCCGCGTTGGCGAACTTGCCGTAGGCCAGCCGCTGGGCGGTCACGGCGAGGTCCGCCCCCGGCTCGACGATCGCCGGGCTCTTCCCGCCCAGCTCCAGCGTGACCGGCGTGAGGTGCTTCGCCGCCGCGGCCATGACGATCCGGCCGACCGTCCCGTTGCCGGTGTAGAAGATGGTGTCGAACTTCTGCTCCAGCAACGCCGTCGTCTCGGGGATCGCACCCTCGACGACACGGACGCCCTCGACGTAGTTCGGCAGATGCTCCGCGATCGCGGCCGAGGTGTTCGGAGACAGCTCGCTCGGCTTCACGACCGCGCAATTACCCGCCGCCAGCGCGCCGACCAGCGGCGCGAGCACCAGCTGCAGCGGGTAGTTCCACGGCCCGATGATCAGCGCCACCCCGAGCGGCTCGCGAACGACACGGCCGTCGGCCGGTCGCAGCGGGTACGGCAGGTCGGCTGGCTCCGGGCTCAGCCAGGAGTCGAGATTCTCCAGCGTGTGGTCGATCTCGTTCCGCACGAGCGCGATCTCCGCGCGCTTCGCCTCGGCGGTGTTCTTCCGCAGGTCGGCGTACAGCGCCTTGAGGAAGACGTCGGCCTGCTCGGACAGGAGCCTCCGCAGGCCCGTGAGCTGCGTTCGCCGCCACTCCACCGGTTTCGTGACACCGGAACGAAAGAGGGTGCGCAGTTCGTCGACGACGACGTGGGCATCGCTGCTGGTCATGAATCCGAGCCTAGCCATGGACCGCGGCGGATGCCCAGCGCTGCGCGGTATAGAGCGTTATACAAGAAGGTGAAGGGCGCTTTCCCCGCGTGGCATGCGGGGAAAGCGCCCTTCGGCGTTACGGGTAGCTCACCAGGTTGCTCGGCCGCGTGTCCGGCGGCGTCACCGCCCCGGCGTCGTTGATCACGTGGGTGATGGTCCCCTTGTAGTTCAACGAGACCGTCACCAGGTTGTGGAACCGGACGCCGGAGCGGTTCGGCACCTCGAAAGCGTGATAAAGGTTCACTGACGGGTTGTCGTTGAAGAAGCAGTAGCTGCCAAGGCCCCACGCCTCGTGCGTGGTCACGTTGTCCCCCACCTTGTAGGCGGCGTACCCGTTGAGCCCGTTGGGACTCTTCCAGCCTGCCTGATCGGGGACGTCGTACGGGATCTCGTTCTGGAAGAAGATCGTCCTGCCGTTCTGGCCGTTCCAGATCACCTGGTACTTCTGGTAGTGCTCGACGAACAGACCGGTGGCCAGCACGTTGTCGCCGTTGACGACCACACCGGTGTCGCCGGTGTTGATCGTCCAGCCGTAGGTGCCCGCGTTGCCGTGGTCGGCGCGCCAGGCCCAGATGTGGTCGATGATCGTGTCACGGCTGTTCACGATCAGGCTGTTCGTCGCCTTGCCCGCGATCTGGCCGCCGATCCGGAAGAACACGTCCTGCAAGGTCGTCGGGTTCGCGGCGTGGTTCGCCGTCGAGCCGGCCTGCCCGACCGTGAGCAGCGACTGGGAATTCGTCGTTCCGGCGTCGAACAGCAGGCCCTTGAGCCGGACGCCGTCGACGTCGGCGACCTTCATGGCGTCGACGCCGTTGTCCGGCACCAGCGTCGGATAGCCGACACCGAGCACGACGGTGTTCGCCTTCGTCACGTTCAGCGTCTGGTTCAGGTGGTAGACGCCCGGGGTGAAGAACAGGTTGCAGCCCTGGGAAAGCGCGGTGTTGATCGACGACGCCGTGTCTCCCGCCTTCACGACGTAGAACTGGCTCATCGGCAGCGAGGAGCCCTGGGTGCCGCCGTTGGCCCAGCTCGGCCCGGAAGCGTTGGTGCGCAAGGAGGGCAGGAACACGCGGTACTTGCCGGAGCCGTCGAGGTACAGATACGGGACGTCGCGCGACACCGGCGTGGTGCCGAGCGTCGTCTCCGGCGGGTTCGGGAAGGTGTTGGCGGGCGCGCCGTTCGTCCCGGAGAAGACCATGTTCCAGACGCCGCCGTCCCAGCTGCCGTAGCTGCTGTCCCGGGTGTACCACTGCTGCTGCGAGACCGACGCGGCCTGTCCGGAGACCTTGGTGTCGGCGGTGTAGCCACCGCTGGCGAATCCGTAGCTGGCGGGATAGAGCTGGAGCCCGCCGCGGATGTCCATCCGGCGGAACGGCGCGGCCTGCGCGACGGCCCAGCGGGTCGAACCACCGCTCGGGACGACGGCGAGGTTCTCCGCCGAGCGCCAGAAGTTCTGCAGTGCCACACCCTTGTCCGACTCGTTGAACGCGTCGACGGTCACGTCACCGTTGATCACCACGTCGCCCGGGTTCTGGCCGAGGCCCGCGACCGAGGTGTAGTAGCCGACGTTGTCGTGGATTCCGTTGTACACACCGGGCTTGAACAGATGTGCGTACCGGCGCTCGGTGAACTGCGCGGTCAGTGTGTCCTTCTGCGCGTTGAAGTCCGCGTCGAGCTTCGCCTGGATCGACGACGCCGGCATGCCCGGGTCGAAGATCCGCACGTTCGGGCCGAAATCCGGGACCTCGGCCTGAGCCGGGCAGGTCGCCTGCGTCGATCCGATCGTGTAGGTCGCGGACGCCACCGGGGAGTTCGCCGAGCCGGATTTGAGTGCGATCGCGGAGATCGTCGAAGACGCGGAGACCGTGATCGGCCCGGTGTACAGAGTGGACGAAGCCGTCGGCGCGGAACCGTCCACTGTGTACCGGATGGTCGCGCCCGCGGTCGCGCTCGACAGGGTCACCGAACGGGCGCTCGGATAGCTGCCGCCCGGCGGATCGAAGGTCGGCGAGGCGACGGTCGTGCCGCCGCCACCATGGGTGTACGTGAAGTGCGGGGTGTCGTACTGCGGCCCGTTCTTCTCGTAGGTGAACCAGTAGTCGAGCACCGTGCCCGCCGACAGCGAGCCGACGGTGTGCCGCCATGTGCCCCCGTTGTCGGTCATGCGGACGTTCTGCTGCCCTACGCCCGGAACGCCGGTGTAGTGGATATCGACGTAACGCGCGGGGGTCGACGGCGTGAAGGAGAACTGCGCCTGTGTCGAGTTCAAGGACGCGGCGCTCTGGCTGTAGTCGGCGGCCGCGGCGGTGGCACCGCCGAGCCCGGCGGCGATCAGGAGCGCGGAAAGGCCGAGGGCGAGCACACCCCGGACCCCTTTCCGCCGTTTGGGCTGCACAAAGATCCGATTCACGTCGTGACACCTCCGGCGTTGGAAATCCACGGGCGAAGCAATTCGTTGCGCGCCACAACAAAGTAGCCGTCCGTGCGATATGTCCAGATCACGCTTCGGTAACAGTGGTGGTCCAAACCACTCACTCCGCCAGGCAGCCCACCTTGACAGGGCCGTTCGGCGCCATCGAGCGGTGCGTTCAGGTGCCGGTCAGCGGTCCGGGACGACGTAGAGCGTCGACGCTTCCCCGCCGTGCATCGCGCTCAGGCTGGTCCGGCAGGCGAGGAGGACCTCGCGGTTCGCGACCGTGTCCGGCGGGACGCCACAGCCGTCGCAGAAGAGCTCGACCGATCCCGGGAAGGTCTCGTCGACCCGGACTTCGACCGTGCGATCGCAGCGGCGGCACCACCGGTGCCCGGTGACGATCAGGACGTGCATCGGATCCGAGATGCACTGGTGCACCCAGCAGCGGTGGACGTAGCAGGTCGTCCGGACGTGCGCGCTGAGCCCGTGCTCTTCCGCCACGTCCTCCGCGGCGAGGATCGCGGCCAGCCGTCGATCGGCGATTTCGCCGTACCGGTCCCGGCGCCGGGCCGGAGGGGCCGTGTCCGCCGCCGCGAGCAGTCTGAGATGAGCCCTTGAGGGTGGCGGAGTACGTAGCACCATGTGGGTCTCGACCTTTCGGCGTCCACCGGAAGTCTTATCAGCTCAACCCCGGTTTCGCCGGAGTGACACCCGACCGGGCGACAAGGACCTGAGAAAGGTTCGTTTGTACGGCCCTTGTATTCCCGCTGCCCATGCTGCCCGGACAACCGAATCCGTTCAGGAGGCAGGAATTGTTGACCAAGGTAGCCGTGCTCGCGACAGCGACCGCGCTCTCCTTCGGCGTGGCCGCACCGGCCGGCGCCGAGGTGACCGCGTTGCCGACGGCCAATATGGAAGCGGTGCTCAAGGCCGCCCAGATCGACCCGCGCCGGGCCGACAGCGCGCTGACCCCTGGTGCCAAGGACAGCGTGCTGCTGGTGGAGCAGGCACTGGCCGCCAAGGGGCTGCTCGACCAGCAGTACGTGGACGGCCACTTCGGCACGTCGACGATCACGGCGTACTCCAGCTACCAGAAGTCGCTGGGCTACACCGGGATCGACGCCTCCGGCCTGCCGGGAAAGACGTCGCTCGAGAAGCTGGGCGAGAACCGCTACACCGTCACCGCGGTGGTCTCGGCGGGTAGCCGCCTCACCTACCACGGTAAGACGATGAACACCCGGACCAAGGCGATGCTGGTGAAGGCCGAGGGGCTGCTCGGCAGGCAGCTCACCATCACGCAGGGCTCGTACAACCCCGGCGGCGTCGGCGCTTCGGCGGGGACGCACGACGGTGGCGGCGCGCTCGACATCGGCGTCGAGGGCATGTCCTCGACCACGCGGACCGACGTCGCGCGGAAGCTGCGGCAGGTGGGCTTCGCGGCTTGGGTCCGGACTCCGGCCCAAGGCTTCGCCTACCACATCCACGCCATCGCACTGTCCGATCCGGACCTTTCGTCCGGCGCGCAGCACCAGGCGGGCGACTACTACCTCGGCTACAACGGCCTCGCCGGCCGCGGTGCCGACGACGGCCCGGCCGTCACGCCGAAGCTCACCTGGGAGGAGTACCAGCGCTCCTGATCACCTTTCCAAAGGCCACCTTCGCCGATGCCGATCGTCGCGAAGGTGGCCTTCGGGCTGTCCGGGAACGCCCGGGTAGGCTTCGGCGCGACGGCAAAACCAGCGGGAAGGGAACATCGCGTGGAGGCTCAACCGGTCGGTCAGTGGCTCGACGAGCTGGCATCGAAGGCCTCGACGCCCGGTGGTGGCGCGGGTGCCGCGATGAACGCCGCTGTCGGCGCCGCCCTGGTCTCCATGGTGTGCAACCTGACCATCGGCAAGCCGAAGTACGCCGAGCACGAGGCCACCATGACCGAGGCGCTGGCCAAGGCCGAGGACCTCCGTGCGCGCGCGCTCGGCCTCGCCGCCGACGACGCCGCCGCGTTCGACGCCGTGGTCGCCGCGTACAAGCTCCCCAAGGCCACCGACGAGGAGAAGCAGGCCCGCACGGCCGCCATCCAGGCCGCGCTGGTCGGCGCCGCCGAGGTGCCGCTGCGCACGGCCGCCCTCGCCGCCGAGGTCATCGACGTCGCCGCTTCGATCCTCGAAGGCGCCAACACCAACGTCATCTCCGACATCGCGGTCGCGGCCTCGTCCGCGAAGTCCGCGCTCGAATCGGGCGTGGTCAACGTCGAGGTCAACCTCGCGTCCATGTCGGACGAGCAGCTCCGCAAGGAGACCGAGGCCCGCCTCACCGAGTACACCCCCGCCGCCGGGCGCGCCGACGCCCTGATCGCCCAGGTTCGCGAAAGGCTCGCCCGATGACCCTGATCGACGGGCGCGCCATCGCCGCCGCCATCACCGCCGAGGTCACCGAGACCGCCGCCAAACTCCGCGAATCGGGCACCGCCCCGACGCTGGCCGTGCTCGTGCCGACCGACGACGACGCCACCGCCTGGTACGTGCGCTCGATCGAGCGTGCCGCGAAGAAGGTCGGCGTCGACTGCCGGGTGGTCCAGCTCGAGAACCCGACCGGCGCGGACGTCACCCGCGAGCTCGACAAGCTGTCCGCGGACCCGTCGGTCCACGGCATCATCTGCCAGACCCCGCTGCCCGAAGGCGTGACACTCGACGACGTCGGCGCGCACATCGACCCGCGCAAGGACGTCGACGGCGCAAACCCGGTCAGCCTCGGCCGTCTCACCGCCGGCCTCCCGACCTACGCGCCCGCCACCGCCGCCGCGGTGCTGGAGATCCTGAAGCGCGAGCAGGTCGCCCTGTCCGGTGCCCAGGTCGCCGTCGTGGGCCGCTCGACCATCGTCGGGAAGCCCGCCGCGCTGCTGCTGCTCGGCGAACACGCGACGGTGACCGTCTGCCACTCCCGCACCAAGGACCTCGCGGCGGTCACCAAGACCGCGGACGTCCTGGTCGTGGCCGTCGGCCGCGCGCACTTCATCGGCGCGGACCACGTCAAGCCCGGTGCCGTGGTGATCGACGTCGGCACGAACCCGACTCCCGAAGGCGGGCTCGCCGGCGACGTCGACCAGGCCGCGGTCGAGGAGATCGCGGGTTCGATCACGCCGGTCCCCGGCGGCGTCGGCCCGGTCACGACGTCGCTGCTGCTGCGGCACACCGTCACCGCCGCGCAGTCCTGAACCACCGAAGGCGGCGAGTCCACTGAGGACTCGCCGCCATTTCTCTTGTGCTCAGACGCCGAACTCGCGTGATCAGAGACGGATCTCGCGTGATTGGGGACCGAACACGGTGTTCGCCCTCCAATCACGCGAGATCCGCCTTCAATCACGCGAGTTCGGCGTCTGATCACGCGAGTTACGCCTCCCGTCAGGTCCCGATCACCGTTTCGACCACCTTTCGCACCTGCGCGGTCTCCGGGGCGGGGGCGGTGCGGTCGGCGTAAAGCAGGTGCGTAGCACCGATGAGCGTGGCGGCCAGGGTCTCGACGTCGGCGTCCTCGGCGATCCGGCCCTGATCCCGTTCCTCCTTGAGGTAACCGCCGATCATGACGGCGGCCTGGGTCAGCACCGGAATCCCGGCGGGCCATTCGCGGCGCAACCGGGCACGAAGCTCGTCGCGGAAGATCACGAGCGGGACGATCGCGACCGCGACCGACTCGAAGACCGTCGTGAGCGCCGAGGTGAGGTTTTCCACGACCGTCCCGGTGCCGACGGACTCCCGCAGCCCCTTCTCGTCGAGCTTCTCGATCCGGTCCAGCACGAACTCCGCGAGGAAGCCGTCGAAGTCGTCGAAATGCCGGTGCAGCACGCCTTTCGCGCAGTCCGCCTCCGTGGTCACCGCGCGGCTGGTGAGCCCGCTCGGCCCGTCTCGTAGCAAGACCCGTTCGGCGGCGTCGAACAACTGCGCGCGGACGGCGCGCAAAGCTACCCCGGTCGGCATCCGGCTCCCTTGCGTTGACGAGTGGGCAAGTGCCCACTTAAGGTGGGCGCATGCCCACTCTACCCTCGGGGCAAGAGCCTCATCGCTATCGACAGGCCGCGGAATCCTTCGGCGTGGACGTCGAACGCTACGACCGGACCCGCCCCGCCTATCCCCCGGAACTCGTCGGCCAGCTCATCGCCGCCGCTCCCGGCCGCGAGACCCTCGACGTCGGTGCCGGCACCGGCATCGAAGCGCGCCAGTTCCAAGCCTCGGGTTGCCACGTGCTGGGCGTCGAGCCGGACCAGAGGATGGCCGAGTTCGCCCGCCGGAGCGGGATCGACGTCGAAGTCGCGAAGTTCGAGGATTGGGAGCCCGCCGGACGCCGGTTCGATCTGCTCGTCTCCGGGCAGGCCTGGCATTGGGTCGACCCGGTGGCGGGCGCAGTCAAGGCCGCCGAGGTCTTACGGCCCGCCGGGCTCTTCGCCGCGTTCTGGCACGTACCCGAACCGCCGGAAGAGGTCGCGGACGCCCTGGCGGACGCGTACGGGCGGCTCGTGCCGGACGCCCCGATCGACCTCAAGAGCGTGCCGAAACAGTCCTCGGACCCGTACGGGCCACTCATCGTGAAGGTCGCCGACGGCCTGCGCGAAGCGGGCGCGTTCGGCGAGCCGGAACGAAGCCGTCACGACTGGGACCGCGTCTACACCCGTGACGAGTGGCTGGATCAGCTTCCGACGTTCGGCTCGCTGACCTGGGTCGAATCCACAGTGCGACAAGAGATCCTCGCTGAAGTCGGGGCGGCGATCGACAGGATGGGCGGCCGGTTCACCACGCGCTACGCCACCGTCGCGATCACCGCGGTCCGGCGCTGACCCGCCGGTGACGGGAGCCGCCCCGCTCCCGTCACCGGCGTCCGTCAGGGCGTGACGGGGACGTTGGTCAGCCCGTTCACCGCCCTCGACACGGTGTTGGACGCATAGACGACGTTCGGCCGCTCCGAGCACTTCGACGTCGACGTGATCTTGATGGCGTACTGGCCGACGCCGCCGAGATCGGACTTGTTGTCCCGCCACACGTTCCCGCAGCCGTTCGGGAACGACGGGGTGGTACCGGGATTGTGCGTCTCGTAGCCGTTCGCGAAGGTTCCCGGCGAGGCGAAGGTGCCGGTGTTCCCCTCGATGACGTATCCGAATCCCTTGACGTCGACCCAGGAATCGGCCGAGTTCTGCCCGGAAACCCCTTGACCGTCGAAGGTGTTGCCCCGGATCACGCCGCCCTCGGTGCCCTCCTTGACGTCGATGCCCTCCGCGGCAACGTACGGTCCGATGTGGTTGTTCAGCACCTGGATCCGGTCGCTTCGGTCCACCCCGCCGGAGTTCCCGTGGCAGGCCCAGTTCGAGTTCGCCGAGCCGAGGTAGACGCCCTCGCCGTAACCGGCCTGCACGAGCCCGGTGTGGCTGATCGTCGAATCACGGATGACGCTGTCGGCCGAGGAACGGCGGAAATGCACGGCTTCCTCGTCGATCCGGTGCACCCGCACCCCTTCGATCACGGTGTGGTGCGAGTTGTCGGCGACGATCCCCTTCTTGGCCTCCTGCACGGTGAAGCCCTTGAGGTGCCAGTACGGCGCGCCGTAGAGCCAGAACCCGTACCCGGAATCCCAGCCCGCCGTCGGAGCCGGGCAGGAAGGTGCTTCACCGGACGGGCCGTCGTTGATCAGGACCGCCGTCGACGGTCCGGTCACCGTGATCGGCGCCGCAGCCGTGCCCGGTTTCGTCGCGACGAACGAACCCCGGTAGGTGCCCGCGGCCAGCCGGATGGTCTGGCCAGGGCTCGCCGCGGCCAACGCGGCCCGCAGTTCCGCCGCGGTGCCCACGTCGACGACGTCCCCGGGTGGCACGCTGGTGGTGGTCGTCGGCGGGGTGCTCGTGGTCGGCGACGACGGGGTGGTGGTCGTGGTCGGCGCTCCTCCCCCGCACGGGCCGCCATTGACGGTGCACCCGGTCGGCAGGCCCAGTCCCTTGGTGTTGAAACCGAAGGACACCGTGCCGCCGGGTTTGACCGTACCGTTGAAGGCGGCGTTGGTGACCTTGTAGTGCTGCCCGGTCTTGGTGAGCACCGAGCTCCACGACGTGGTGATCGAGGTGCCCTCGGGAAGATCGAACTCGATCGTCCACTGTGTACTGTTCGCGTCCCCCGCGTTGGTCAGCGTGTACTTACCGCCGTATCCGCTGTCCCAGACCGAGCTTTGGGCGAACGTCGCGGTCAGGCTGGGCGCGGCGGCTTCGGCCGTGACGACCGCCCCGAACAGGCCCGCCGCCGACGCCGTGGCCGCGATCGCGGCGAGCAGTCGTTTCCTCGTCATTCCGTGCCTCCGCATTTCGTTCCGGCGATCGAGCAGGCGAGCGGCAGTCCCTGACCGGCGGCGTTGAAGCCGAACGTCGCCGTGCCGCCGGGTTGGACGCTCCCGTTGTAGGTGGCGTTCCCGAACCGGTAGTGCTGCCCGCTCTTGGTCAGCACCGAACTCCAGGAACTGGTGATCGTCGTCCCGGCGGGCAGGTCGAACTCGACCGCCCACGAACCCACGGACGCCGAACACGTGTTGCTGATCGTGAAGCCGCCGCCGTAGCCGCCGTCCCACACCGACTTCCGGGTGAAGGTCGCGTTCAGGCAGGCACTGGGGTTCTGCGTCGTCGTGGTGGATGTGGTCGTGGTCGGGGTCTGGCTCGTCGAAGAAGACGGCGGCGTCCCGTCGACGGACTTCAGGAACAGCGACGACGCGGCGTCGGTCTTGGTGGCGTCCACCCCGTGCCCGCCGGTGTAGTCCCGCTGCTCGTTCTTCGCCCAGTCGGCGATCGGCGTGCCGCCGATGTCGAGGTGCTTGTACGCGGTGCCGTCCCAGCCGAAGGAGTAAACGCGGTGCCGGTCGGCGTAGAAGTCGTTATACGGGCCGTTGTCCGCGAGTTGTTTGGTCATGGCGTTGTTGAAGAACACGTTTCGGTAGCCGGAGGCACCCGACCACTTGACGGCTTTCTTCCCCGCGCCCCACCAGATCGGGAACCAGTTCGAGTCGTCGGGGCCGCCGCCGCCCTCCTCGCCGCAGTTGGCGCGGCAGTTCCCGGAACGGTGCGCGTACGGGACCTTGACCGTGTTGAGCTCGAAGAGGTTGTTGCGTTCCCAGCCGCCGTGGAGGTTCAGGTCGGAGTCGAACGAGTTGCCGATCACCACGTTGCCCGCGGCGGACCACTGGAAGGTGAAGTGCCGCAACAGGGTCGAGGTGTTGCCCGCGTAGAGCGAATCCCAGACCCGGGAGCCGCGGAAGTAGCCGTTGCCGCCCTTGCCCTTGTTCCACGATCCGTTGAGCTCGTTGTCGACGATCTGGAGGTTCTTCGCCTCCTCGGTGACGATCGGATGCGAGCCGGTCATATCCGCGCGGATCCCGCGGACCCAGGAGTTCGCCGCCCACTTGAACACGATCCCGTGCATTTCCGCGGCGGGCGCCATGTTCCCGTAGTTGTTGTTCGCCTCGGCGGGGTTCAGGCCCGGCATGTCCTGGGTGAAGCCGAGGTTCTCGAACCCGACGCCGAGCACCGGGTCGACCAGCGGTGCCGCCTTGGAGTCGTAGGTGGCGCCGTCGATCGGTGCCGAACCGTCCGAAGTGGAGTTCACCGGCACGTCGTATTCGAGCGGTTTGTCGAGGGTGATCGTGCGCGCCGTGGTGTCGAGCGCCGCGATCGTGAAGATCTGCTGGCGCATGTGCATGTTCAGCAACGGGAACGTGGTCGGCGTCGCCTGCTGCTGCTCGTAGAACTTCCGCGAGTTGGCCGCCCGGATGTTGACCAGGTTCCCGGCGGCGAGCGGGGTCAGCGCACCGCTGCTCGCCAGATGGACGACCTTGTCCCCCATTCGCGCGGCGAACGCGGTGTCACCCGGCTTGCCCCGCAGTTTCACCCCGGCCTTCCAGTGGACGTTGACCGTGCCTTCGAAGATGTCCTTGCGGTTGGCGGGTGCCGCGGCGTGGTCGCTCGCATAGGAGGTGTGCACTCCCCTGGACTGGACCCGGAACAATCCGCGTCCTGGCCACAGCCAGCCGCCCTTGCCCGCGCCCGAGGTCATCCCGTCCTCGTCCCAGTCGGAACCGTCCGGGGTGAGCGTGTCGTAAAGGGTGTTCGCGTCCGGCTTGTAGACGAACTTCGTGGCGTCCTTGCCCGCGCCGCGCAGGATCAGATAGTCGGCGTCGACGTGGATCTCGTGCGTGACGTCGAACCGGCCGGCCGGGAAGGTGATCGTGCTCAGCTTCGTGTAGCTCCCGGACGGCGAGCACGCGCTCTTGATCCCGTCGATCGCCGCCTGGATCCCGTTCGTGTCGTCGGCGCCGTCGTCGGGCTTGACGTTGTACTGGCTCGCCAGTTCGGCCGCGGTGACCTGGCAGGTGGCGCTCGGATTCACTTCACCGGAGCCGGGTAGCGCGGCACCACCGCGATACCCGGCTTTGGACCAGTCGTAGAGGCCGGCGACCGGCGCGCGGCGATTGGCCGCGCCGAGGTCGAGACCGGTCAGCGCGCCTGGCCCCGGCGCGGCGTCCGCCGCTGGGGGCGGTACCTGCAGGAACGCGGCGGTGGCGACCACGGCGGCGACCGCCGGTAGGACGGCACGACGAAGAGGACTTTTTCGGGACACCCGAAACCTCCGTGACGGACTGACGGAAGGTGTTGCGGCGTGTACACCCGGACCCCGTCTTTATAGTTCACGTCCCTGGCGTCCGTCAACGGATGTGAATCATGTCCACGTATGTGAACGGTTGAACGTCGAGACAAGGTTGTGGAAGGCCTCGAGATAGCGACGGAGGAACGCCTCGGTCCCCTCGTCCGTCACCTTGCCGTTGTCCGTGATCAGCCCGTCGGTGTACCTGATGTAGGCCTCGGGCTGGCCCAGCACCGGGGAGTTGGTGAAGGACAGGATGCTCTTCAGATGCTGCTGGGCCACGGCCGTGGAGATGAGACCCGGCGACGCGCCGATCACGGCGGCCGGCTTCCCGTCGAGGGAGTTCGACCCCCACGGCCGGGTCGCCCAGTCGATCGCGTTCTTGAGGGCCCCCGGGATCGAGCGGTTGTACTCCGGCGTGACGAACAAGAGCGCGTCCGATCCCTCGATCGCCCGCTTCAATTCCCGGGCGGCCGGCGGGAAATCCGGGTCGAGGTCGTGATCGTACAACGGGAGGTCGCGGATCGGGATCTCGGTGAACCGCATCGCCTGTGGCGCCAGCCCGACGAGCGCTCCCGCCAGCCGCCGGTTGATCGAGCCTTGCGACAGGCTGCCGACCACGTAGCCGACTTCGTAGGTCATGCTCATTGCCTTTCTCGTTGTTTTCCGCGAATCAGAGGAAGGAGGCCCGGCGCCGCACCGGGCCGCCCAAGGCCGTGGCGCCGAACGCCGCGGCCAAGCCCACCAGGCCGACGCCGCCCCAGAGCGCGCCAGGTCCGAAGGGCAGCAGGAAGGAGCCGAGCACCGGGGCGAGAACCGCGCCCACCGACCAGCTCATTCCGGAAAGTCCGGCGTACGTGCCCTGCAACGCGGGCGGGGACAGGAGGGACACGATGGTCGGGATCGAGCCCGCGACCGCGATCTCCCCCGCCGTCCAGATCACCACCGTGGCCGCGAGCCCTTTCGCGTCGTGCACGAACGCGGTCAGCGCGAACCCCGTGGCCACGACGGCCGTCCCGGCCGCCAGGACCCGGTTGGGATCGAGGCGCGAGAGCCGTTCCCCGACCAAGGGCTGCACGGCGACGATCAGAACGCCGTTGAGCGCCATGACCAGTCCGAAGTGGACACCGGTGATCCCCTGCCCGGCCATGGCGAGCGGCAGGGTCGTGAACGCCTGGGCGTACATGGCGCCGTAGGCCGTCGTCACGACGCAGAAGGCGAGCATCGGCGGGTCACGGAGCACCAGTCGCCAGGCACCGCTCGCCGCCGCCGCGGGCCTGGATTCCGGCACCGCCCGCCACACGAGCACCGCGAAGGCGACGGCGACGGCGGCGTTGACGCCGAACATCGCCGTGGGGCCGCGGTCGGCGAACCAGCCGCCCGCCACCATCGCGACGGCGTAACCGAGGTTCACGCCCCAGAAGAGCAGGCCGTACGCCCGCGGCCGGACCGAGGGCGGGACGAGGTCGGCCACCATGGCCTGCGACGCGGGACGGTAGGACTCGATGGTCAGCCCGAGCAGGAACGCCGTCACGGCCACGAGCGCGAACCCGGTCGCCGCACCCATCAGGACCATCGACGCCGAGGTCGCGAGCATGCCGCCGGTCAGGGTCACCCGGCGGCCGAAGCGATCGGCGAGCCGGCCCGCCACCATGTGCGAGAGCACCGAGCCGACCCCGAACACGGCCATCACGGCGCCGGTCTCGCCGATCTCGAAGCCCTGTACGCGGGTCAGGTAGACGGACAGGAACGGCTGCACCATCGCACCGGCACGGTTGACGAGGACACCCAGCCACAGCATCCAGAACGGACGCGGAAGCGACAGCGGCCCGGCCGCCGGAGAGGTGAGGGTGATCATGCGGTCCATCGTTGACCGGAGGTTCCGGAGCCGATAAACGTTTCAGTTGTGCCTGAATCCTCGTGGGCGGAGTTCGACTTCACCTCCAGCGACCTCGCCCGGCTGCGCTTCGCGTTCTCCCCCGCTTCCGAAGCGATCGCGAGCCTGCGGCTGCTCCAGGACCCCGGACGGCACGCCGTACACCTGCCCTGGATCCGCGCCGTCCGGCCGCTCCTGCGTGAACTCGACCTGCGCCTGCTCTTCGCGCTGGTCCCGCTCGGTGCCTACTTCGCGGATTTCCTGACCCCGCCACCGGCGAGCCCGGTCCCCGACATCGACGCCGAACTCGACCGGATCACCCGCGCCGATCTCGGCGAAGCCGTCGCGGAGGCATCCCGGGTCCCCGCCGCGGCGACCGACGTCGTGCAGCGGTTCCTCGCCGACCCCGCCGCCGGGGTCGCGCGGGCGGCGGAGGAGCTCCGGCTCTACTGGGACACGGCGCTGGCCAGGTTCTGGCCGCAGATCCGCGGCCTGTTCGAAGCGGAGATCCTCCGCCGCTCACGCCAGCTGGCCCGCGACGGGGCCGGTGCGCTGTTCAACGATCTGCATCCGAACATCTCCTGGGACGACGGACGGCTGAAAGTGCGCACCCGCGCGTGGCAGCGCCGCGGGCCGCTCGGCGGGGACGGCCTGATCCTGATCCCCAGCGTCTTCCACTGGCCCGACACCGCGGTGATGGCCGAGCCGTATCAGCCGAATCTCGTCTACCCCGCGCCCGGTGTCGCCACCGTGTGGGCGCGCGACGTCGTCCCGACCACCGGCGCCCTCGACGCTTTGATCGGCCGGACCCGGGCCCGCGTCCTCGTGGCCCTGTCCGAGAGCGTGACGACGACCGCGCTGGGCCGACGGCTGTCGATGGCGCCCGGCGCGGTAAGCCAGCATCTGAAGGTCTTGCACGACAATGGGCTGATCACCCGGCATCGCACCGGCCGGGAGGTCTTCTACGCGCGCTCGGCGCTCGGTGACACCTTGTGCGCCAACGGGTCAGCGCTCACCTGAGCGGAACCGGTCGAGCACGCGGCGTTCCCGTTTGGTCGGGCGCCCCGCGCCGCGCTCCCGCCGCGCGACCGGCACGGCGGCCTCGGGTGGCGGTGCGGGAGTCCGGTCGATGAAACAGGTCGCCGCGTCGGCGGCACCGACCCGCTTCTGGATCACCCGCGTCACTTCCAAGATCCGCGTCGTGTCGTGCACCCGCGCACGGACCTCGTCACCCGCCACGACGGTGGTCGCGGGTTTGGCCGGTTTGCCGTTCACGCGGACATGGCCGCCACGGCACGCCGCTGCGGCGTCCGGACGCGTTTTGGTCAGCCGGACGGCCCACAGCCAGCGATCAACTCGAGTGGACTCCACAGCAGTACATAGTGGCCTATCGGCCGTCTTTATTGCCACTCGGTATAGACGCAGGTATAACTTGTTCTAAATCCCTCAACGGTGAGGAAGATCACGTGAGCGACGAAACCATGTGGAGAAGCGCTTCCGGACAGTTATCCCGTCGCCTCTTTATCACTGGAACTGGTTCTATCTTGGGGGCGGCCGCCCTCGGCGGGACCGCTTCCGCGAAAAGTTCGATCGCCGACGCCGCCCGAATCCCGGCGCTCGTCGTCGGTTCCGGATACGGCGGCTGTGTCGCCGCGCTCCGGCTCGCCGAAGCCGGCGTCGACGTCCATCTCGTCGAGCTCGGCATGGCATGGGACACCCCGGGCACGGACGGCAAGATCTTCGCCAACACCACCAAGCCCGACTATCGTTCCTTCTGGCTGCGAACGAGGACCAAGCAGCCGTTGAGCAACTTCCTCGGCTTCCCGCTGGACAAGGACGTCCCTCGCCACACCGGGATCCTCGACGCCGAAGAGTTCGGTGGCATCACCGTCTACCAGGGCCGCGGCGTCGGCGGCGGCTCACTGGTGAACGGCGGCATGGCCGTCACGCCGAAACGCGAGAACTTCGCTTCGGTCCTGCCCACGGTCGACGCGGACGAGATGTACGGCGTCTACTATCCGCGCGCCAACGCGGGTCTCGGCGTCGCCACCATCGACCCGGACTGGTTCGAGACCGCCGAGTGCTACCAGTACGCGCGGGTCGGCCGGAAACACGCGCAGCGGTCCGGTTTCCCGTTCCTGTTCGTCCCGGACGTGTACGACTGGGACTACATGAAGAAGGAACAGGCTGGCACGGTGCCGAGGTCCGCGCTGGCCGGAGAGATCCTCTACGGCAACAACGCGGGCAAGAAGTCGTTGCAGCAGACCTATCTCCCGCGGATCAAGGCGACAGGGCGGGTGACGATCTCGGCGCTGCACCGCGTCACGTCGGTCACGCCCGCGTCCGGCGGCGGCTACACCGTGACGATGGAGCAGCTCGACACCGGCGGCACGGTGACGGCGACCAAGTCGGTCACCGCCGACAAGGTGTTCTTCGCGGCCGGAAGCGTCGGCACGAGCAAGCTACTGGTCAAGCTCAAGGCCACCGGCGCGCTGCCCAACCTTAGCGGCGAAGTCGGAAAAGGCTGGGGCGACAACGGGAACGTCATGTGCGGCCGGGCCAACCACATGTGGGACGCCACCGGGGCACTGCAGTCGTCCATCCCCACCGCGGGGATCGACAACTGGGCGGCCGGCGGCGCGTTCGCGGAGGCCGCGCCACTGCCGACCGGTATCGAGACCTACGCCTCGTTCTACCTGTCGATCACCAAGAACCCCCACCGCGCGACGTTCTCCTGGAACCCGAGCGCGAACAAGGTCGACCTGAACTGGCAGACCGCCTGGAAACAGCCGTCGATCGAGATGGCGAAGACGATCTTCGACAAGATCAACGCCAAGGAAGGCACCATCTACCGGACCGACCTCTTCGGCACGTACAAGATCTGGGGCGACCATCTCACCTACCACCCGCTCGGCGGCGCGGTGCTCGGCAAGGCGACCGACAATTACGGCAGGCTCCACGGATATCCGGGCCTTTACGTGATCGACGGCGCGTTGATTCCGGGCAATACGTCGGTGAACCCGTTCGTCACCATTACCGCGCTCGCGGAACGGAACATCGAAAAGATCGTCGCCACCGATCTGTGACGACGATCGAAGAAAGGCCGGGGCCGCCACCCCGGCCTTTTCTCACAGCTTCGGAAGAACGCAGACGGTGTCGATGCCCAAAACGTGGTTCAGCCGCCCGAAGGCGAGCCAGGAACCGATGCTCATGCTCAATTCGACGATCTCCTTCTGGCTGTAGTGTTCGGCCATCCGCTTCCAGAATTCGTCGTCGATACCGTGGTGGTCGAGCGCGTAGCGTTCCGCGTACTCGGCCGCCAGCCTGGTCCGCTCGTCGAACGCGTCCGTGGTGCGCCACTCGGTCACCGCGTCGGCGAACTCCTCCTCGACCTTCACCCCGTCGCGTTCGGTCCGCCAGTCCAGGCAGAAGACGCAGCCGTTGATCTGCGCGATCCGCAGCCTGGCCGCCTCGAACTCGCGCAGCCCCAGCGTGGTGTGCGAGTACACCGCGAGCGAGAGATTCGAGGCCGCGACACCGATCCCGGGCACCATCTCGCCCCAGACGTAGCCGATCGGGTCCTTGCCCTCGGGAATGTCGATGTTCATCGCGCGCTCCTTCCGAGCTTGCCGGTGGCCGGTCGCAACGGGACGTCGAGTGCGTCGTAGAGGCCCGGTTTCGCGTCCACGAGCCAGTCGATGGCGCCGACCAGCCTGCCGACCGCGGTCGCGTTGCCGCCGGCGGACCGGTTCTCGCCCTCGTCGGTGGCCTCGACCGAGACCTCGATCCTGGGACGGCCTTCGATGATCACCTTGTGCGCCCCGTCGCCGCTGGGCGGCATCGGCCAGTCCGGCGCGCACGAGGCATGGATCCGGGTGACGTGCTCGATGACGATGCGGGGTTCGCCGTCCACGATCCCCTGCACTTCGAAGCGGACGGCGCCCTGTGTCCCCGCTTCGAACTCGCCCATCGCCCGTGTGGTCACGGTTTCCTCGAGCGGGCGGCGGTCGAGCGTCTCCCGGATCTCGTCCAGTTCGACACCGAGACCGCGGGCGATGAGCCGCACCTGCCCGCCCCACACCATCGTGGGTACCGACGGGGCCAGCATCGGCGGCTGATAGTCCATCGGCTGCCCCATCCCGACCAGATAGCGGACGGAATCCGGCTGGTCGTAGGTGGAGTAGTCGAAGATCTCCTGGCAGCGGACCGCGTCCACGGTGGTGCCGAGCCCGCTGATCAGCAACGGCAGGATGTCGTTGCCCCAGCCGGGATCCACGCCGGAGACGAACAGCGAACCGCCGCCCTCCGCGATCGCCGCGAGCACCGGCTCACGCAGTTCGTCCGGCGCGTTGCGCTGGTCGTACAGCGCGTAGAGCGCGGGTGTCACCACCACCGCCCCGGCCCGGACCGCGCGGACGATGTCGGCCAGCGCTTCGGCGGGCCGGATGTCACCGGACGCCGCGTACACCACCGCCCGCGGACCCGCCGCGAAAACCGCTTCGACGTCATCGGTCGCCGCCACGCCCAGTTCGCCGTCGATCCCCGCGAGCGCGGCCGCGTCGCGGCCCACCTTCGCGGGATCGTGCACGACCACTCCGGTGAGTTCCAGCGCCGGATGCGCGTCGACGGCCCGGATGGAGGCACGGCCGATGTTTCCGGTACCCCAGACGACCGTGGGAATCATGAAGTCGAGGTTAACCGAATCCAAGTTCGGTTCCCAGTACCGAAACAATCACGAAAACCGCAGGTCAGAGCGCATTACTCGGATTCATTCGAGCGGGCAACGAAAGCGTTCCGGTGCGCGGAACGGGCACCGTTTTCTCCGGTGAGCGGCGATACCCGTTGGACCGGTCGCGCGGAGTCTGTGTAGTGTGCGCTCTCGTGACGAGCCCCGAGTCGGACAGAACCCCGCCGCCGGTCATCCGGCGGCGAGTCGTCGTGTCCTGCCGTTAGGCCCGCTCGCCTCCCGGTGACCGGAGCGCTGTTCCGTGCGCCCGGCCGGGTTCCCTCCTGTCCAGCGCACGGCTCCTCCTGTTCACGTTTCTCTTGGGAGTCGTCCGTTGCCCCTGTTCGTCTATGTCCTCGGCCTTGCCGTTTTCGCGCAAGGCACCTCGGAATTCATGGCCTCCGGTCTCGTGCCGGGGATCGCCGGTGAGCTGTCCGTCCCGGTGGGCGCGGCCGCCGCGCTGACGTCCGCCTACGCCGTCGGAATGATCGTCGGCGCTCCCGCGATGGCCGTGCTCAGCGCGCGCTGGCCCCGGCGCCGAGCGTTGGCCGGGTTCCTGGCCGCCTTCGTCGTCGTGCATGTCGTTGGCGCCGTCACGACGAGCTTCCCGCTGCTGTTCGGCACGCGGATCGTCGCGGCGGTGGTCAACGCCGGATTCCTCGCCGTGGCGATGCCGGTCGCGGCCGCTCTCGCACCAGAAGGCAAACAAGCGCGGGCGACCGCGATCCTGTTGGCGGGTATCACGTTGTCGTGTGTCGCCGGGGTGCCCGCGGGCGCCGTGCTGGGTGATCTCGCGGGCTGGCGGTCCGCGTTCTGGGCGGTCGCCGCGCTCTGCCTTCCCGCGCTGGTACTGGTGTTCCGTTCGGCACCGGCCGACGCGGCGAGTCCGCCCGAAGTCTCGATCAGGCGGGAACTACGCGAACTGAAATCACCGCCCGTGCGACACGCGATGCTGCTCGGCGCGTTGGTCAACGGCGCGACCTTCACGACGTTCGCCTTTCTCGCCGTCATCGCGACGGACGTCGCCCACCTTCCCGCCGGAGCGGTTTCCGGTCTGCTGGCGGCGTTCGGTGTCGGCGCGTTCCTCGGTGTCACGGTGGCGGGGCGCAAGGGGAACGGCGAGCTCCGACGCGGTCTGATCCTCGGATTGTGCGCCCTGCCGGTCGGCTGGGCGGCGCTGGCCGCGACCGGCACGCAGCCGATCGCGTTGTTCGTCCTGGCGACCGTCCAAGGTGGACTGTCGTTCGGCTGCGGTTCCGCCCTCATCGCGCGGGTCATGCGCGTGGCCCCCGGAGCCCCGGCCCTGGGCGGTTCGTTCGCGACGGTCGCGTTCAACGTCGGCGCGTTCCTGGGCCCGGTGCTCGCCGGGTTCGTCACGGAGGCGACCGGTGACTACCGGGACGCCGTCTGGATCAGCGCGGCGGTCGCCGTTGCCGCGCTTCCGCTCGTGCTGCGGCGAGGGTGGGTAACATCGGCCGGACCATGGAGATGATCACCGTCCCGGCGGGCCGGGCGACGCTGGCGGACCGCCGGACGCGGCGGAGCTGGACCGTCGATGTCGCGTCCTTCCGGCTCGCCCCGGTTCCGGTCACCCGGGAGACCGGCAGGCTGCCGCTCGTCGATGTCTCCTGGCAGGACGCCCTTCTGTTCTGCAACACGCTGTCCGAACGCGAGGGCCTGACTCCCGTCTACGAGCCGGCTTCCCCGGCCTGGGACCGGTCCGCGAACGGCTACCGGCTGCCCACCGAAGCGGAATGGGAACACGCCTGCCGGGCCGGCACGACCGGTCCCCGCTACGGGCCGCTCGACGAGATCGCCTGGTACCGCGAGAACTCGGCGGAGTCCGTGCACGACGTCGGCGGGAAGAAGCCCAACGCGTGGGGTCTGCACGACATGCTCGGCAACGTCTGGGAGTGGTGCTGGGACGTGTACGACGCCGAGGTGTACGGCGAGTACCGGGTCTTGAAGGGCGGTGGCTGGTTCGACGAGCAGTGGAGCTGCCGGGCCTCCGTGCGGCGCCGCAGCCACCCCACCTTCCGCGTCGACGACGTCGGCTTCCGCCTGGCCAGGTCACTGTGACCCCGCCCGCGACGCCCGTTGATCACCCGATTGAATGAAGCCAGGACACCCGGCCGGGGTGTCGTACCTCTGGAGGAAACCGTGACCGGAACCGCTCCCCGAGACGTCGAACGCGTCTACTCCACCGCCGACGTCGTCGCGAAACTGCGCAGGCTCGCCGACGCGCTCGAGTCCGAGACCTCGTTCCGCATCCAGATCGCCGGGGAACGGTTCCGCGTCCCCGCCCGCGCTCAGTTCTCGATCGAGCACGAACGCGGTGACGGCGAGGAAGAGGTCGAGTTCCAGCTGAAGTGGAAGATCGAGGAGACCGACTCGGACGACGAGTCCGAAGGCACCGTCGTCTGATCTTCTGTCCACAAAGGACCGGGCGGGCTCGTATCTCGTTGGCGAGCCCGCCCTGTTCTTCAGTACCGTTCGCTCGTGACCAAGCGCTATGACCGCCGTACGTTCGCTCTCGCGTACCTCGCGGCCCAGCCTGAGTACTCGCACGGGTTCAGCGACGACGTGTGCGAGTTCAACGACGCCCTCAAGGCTTATCGGGAACGACTGCTCAAGGGGCTGGAGTCCCTCTTCGGTCTCGAGCTGACCCGGGACGGCATCTCCGGCAGGACCGACGGCTCGGTCTTGTTCATGCTGTTCACCAGCGCCGCCCGGAAGCATCTGGAAATGAAGGCATCGGGCTTCCTCGAAGGCGGATTGCTCGTCAAGGTGCTGGAACGGGCCGGACAGGACGGGCCCGTGCTCGCGTCGATGAGCCGGAGCAACGAACTGCGAGACAGGCTGTGTGAGTCCTACGTCGACACGATGGAACTGGTGCTCGGCATCCTGCTCGGCGAGCGGGCGGACGCTGTGTTCACCTCCGACGACCTTCGCGGGATCGGGGTGGACGACACCGAGCCTCGTGAGTGGTAAGGACGGTTCTAACCGTCCTTACCACTCACGAGGCGTCAGACGATGCCGCCGTTGGCGCGAAGGACCTGCCCGTTGACCCACCGCGCCGGACCGGCGAGGAACGAGACGACCTCGGCGATGTCGGACGGGGTGCCGAGGCGTTCGAGCGGGGGCTGCGCCGCCATGCTCGCGATGGTCGCCTCGTCCTTGCCGTCGAGGAACAGCGCCGTGGCGGTCGGGCCGGGGGCGACCGCGTTCACGGTGATGTCGCGGCCGCGCAGTTCGCGGGCGAGGACCAGGGTGACGGCCTCGACCGCGCCCTTCGTGGCGGCGTAGGCGGCGTATCCCGGCAGGGCGAGGCCGAGCACCGACGTGGAGAAGTTGATGATCGCGCCGCCGTCGCGCACACGGCGCGCGGCCTGCTGATCGACCACGAAGGTGCCGCGGATGTTGGTGCGGTGCAACCGGTCCAGCCGATCGAGATCCAATTCCGCCACCGGCGCGAGGTACATGATGCCCGCGGCGTGGACCACGACGTCGACCCCGCCGAAGGTCTTCTCCGCGGTGTCGAACACGGCCGCGACGGCCTGCTCGTCGGCGACGTCGGCCTGGGCCGCGATCGCCTGACCTCCGGCGGCCGTGATCGCGTCGACCGCGGCCTGCGCCTCGTCCTTGTTGCCGCCGTATACGACGACGACCGCGAACCCGTCGGACGCGAGCCGCTCGGCGGACTCCCTGCCGATGCCCCGCGACCCGCCGGTGACGATCGCTACGCGTGCCATGACTTGCTCCCATCAGGTGTTTCCGCCGCTAACGAGATCACAGTATCACCGATATCGAACCGCCGCTAACGGCAAGGTGTTATCGTCGATACATGACGACCCGAGACCGGTTGATCCACGCCGCGGCGGAGCTTCTGCGGGAAGGCGGGCGCGAAGCGTTGTCAACGCGTGCGGTCAGCGCCGCCGCCGGAGTGCAGGCACCGACGCTCTACCGGACCTTCGGCGACAAGGACGGCCTGCTCGACGCCGTCGCGACGTACGGCTTCAAGAGCTACTTGGAGGGGAAGCAAGCCCTCGGCGAGACCGACGACCCGGTGGGCGACCTGCGGCGAGGCTGGGACCTGCATGTCGAGTTCGGGCTGCGGCAGCCCGCCTTCTACATGCTCATGTACGGCGAGCCCCGTGTCCGCGAAGCCCGCCGGGAGGCGGACGCGATCCTCCGCCGGATCGTCGGACGCATCGCCGAGGCAGGCAGGCTGCGTGTCCCGGTCGAACAGGCCGCCCAGCTGGTGCACGCGACCGGGATGGGCGTGATCCTCTCGTACCTCGCCAGCCCGCCAGAGCACCGCGACCCGGACCTGATCGTCGCCGCGCGCGAACACGTCATCGCGGCCATCACCACCGACAGCGCGGACACGACGTCGGACATCCCCAGCCGCGCGATCGCGCTCAAAGCCGCACTGGAGAAGGAACCCGGGGACGTGCTGACCGCGGCCGAGCACGCGATGCTCGCCGAATGGCTCGACCGCCTCGCGCGGTGACCTACCGGCCGACGGCCTTCGCCGCCGCGACCGCCTGCCCGGCGTAGGACCGTCCGAAAAGGACGGTGTGGACCAGGAGCGGGAACAGCTGGTGCGCGCCGATCCGATCGGTCCAGCCGTCGGCGAGCGGGGCGACCTCCTGGTACGCGGCGAGCACTCGGTCGAGCAACGGACAGCCGAACAACTGCAGCATGGCGAGATCGGTTTCACGGTGGCCACCGTGCGCCGCCGGATCGATGAGCGAGGCTTCGACGGGGCCCCACAGCACGTTGCCGTTCCACAGATCGCCGTGCAGGCGCGCCGGAGGTTCGGCCACCTCCGGGAGCCGCGTGCAGGCCCGCTCGATGACAGCGGCCTCGTCGGTGGTCAAAGTGCCCTCGTCGACCGCGCGGCGGACATAGGGCAGGACCCGGTGTTCGGCGTACCACCGCGGCCAGTCCTCCCCTGGCATGTTCTTCATCGGAGCCAGGCCGATCCACGCTTCGACGGGCCCATCCGGCGGCGCCGCGCCGAACGCGGGCGCACCCGCCGCGTGCAGCGCCGCGAGCCCTCGCCCCAGCCGCTCCGCCGCGTGATACGTCGGGCGTCCCCCGCCGACGAGGTCCGTGACCAGCCACTCGTCGTCATGGCCACGAACTCCGGGCACCCGCACGGCGCCTGCCTCGCCCAGCCATCGCAGGCCCGCGGCCTCCGCGGGTGTCGCGTTCCGGGCGTGGCCGCGTTTGACGACCACGGTGTCGCCGCTGTCCAGCACCACTTCGGTCACCCCGCCCGAGAGGCTTCTCTGCTCGGAGACGGAGCGTCCGGTGATCCTCGTGGCAGCCTCGGCAGGCGGCGAAACCTGGGTCATGTCCGCAACCTACCGCCGCCGTCGCAGGGTTACGAAAGCGCCGATTCACATGACGGGACGAACAGCCCCGCCGGTTTCCCGACCTCGGTGGGGCTGTACCCGGTCAACGCCCGGAACTCCCGGACGAGATGTGCCTGGTCGCTGTAGCCGCCCACGTGCGCGATCTCGGCCCACGGCAGGGAGGACGAACGGCTCACCAGCGCCAGCACGCGATTGAGCCGGGCGATCCGCCCGGCCGTGCGGGGATTCAGGCCGATCTGCTCACGGAACCGGGCGTTGAGATGCTGCCTGCTCCAGCCGATCTCGTCCGCCAGTGCGTCGACACGGACCGGGCCGGCCGAGAGCCGGTCCCACGCGTGCCGGACGGAGGCGGCCAGCGCGGGGCCGCGAGCAAGCTTCGCCGCGAGATACTCGTCGAGCAGCCGGAACCTTTCCGGCCAGTCCGCCGCCTCGGCCAGCCGTTCGGTCAACGCCTCGGCCGGCAGCAGTTCGGACGCCGCGACCACCGAATTCGTCAGCTCTCGCAACGGGATCCCGAACAACGCGTACGAACCGAGCGGGGTCAGGCTGACGACGATCCCGCGCGAAGCCCCGGCCTGTTCGACGCGCAACGGCCGGTCCCGCAGGCCCAGCACGGGCGAATCGGGAACCTCGGCGTCACGGACCGGAGCTTCGAGGTCGATCACCCAGGTGAGCACGGACAACGGGGTGATCCGCCAGGAGTTCGCCCCCGCGTCGGGAAGGTCGTGCGCGACGTAGCTCGACACATGGGCGGCCAGCGCGGGATGAGGCCACCTGAGCACCCGCTCGCCGGGCGCGCGGACGATGTCCCGCCGCGGCACCACGAGACCCCACCCGCCCATGCCTTCACCTTACTTTCGTTCAAGACCGGAAACGCGGCTCCGCCTAGCGTCCCGTTCATGCGGAAAATCGGGGGTTTCAGGAATCCGGCGGCCGAGAAGCGCTACTTCGCCGCCTATGACCGTGCAATGGCCGAGTGCCCGGAGCCGGACGCGGTCTTCGACGTCGAGACCCACCACGGCACCACGCGGGTCTACCGCTATGGCGAGGGTGGCAGTCCGATCGTCCTCTTGCCGGGACTCATGGCCACGTCAGCCTGTTTCGCGGCGTTGATCCCCGCGTTGGCGGAGCGGCACCCGGTCTACGCGATCGACACCCTCGGTGAGGCCGGCCGAAGCGTGCACAAGGTCCCTTTCGAAGACCTCCGTGACCGGGCGAGCGCTCTCGACGCCGTCTTCGAGAACCTGGCGCTGACCGAGGTGCGTCTCGTGGGCGGATCGACCGGCGGCTGGCACGCGGTCAACCAGGCGATCCACGCGCCCGGAAGGCTCGCGTCCATCGGGTTGCTGGACGCCACCACCGTTTCGGCGCCGTTCTCCCGGCGCGTGTTCTGGTACGGCTTGCCCGTGGCCGTACTCGACAACGACCGCCTGTGGCGCCGGTTCCTGGCGTGGACCGCCGGCGAGGACGTCTTCGACCAGCCCGCCGCGCGGCTCATTCTCGCCGGGATCCGGTGCTATCGCGCCCGGGTGCCGTTCCAGGTCCGTCCGAGTGACGACGCGTTGCGGTCCATCGAAGTACCCACGCTCGCCCTGTTCGGCGGACGCAGCGTCGTACACGATCCGGTCGCCGCCGCCGCACGACTCGAAAGCCTGATCCCCCATGCCGACGTCGAGGTCCTGCCGGACGCCGGTCACTATCTCCATCTCCGCCCCCAGGATCGCGACCTGATCATCGAGCGCGTCCTCGAATGGGCCGGTTAGGCGGCCCGCGCACCGAAACGGCGGCGTGCGGCGGCCAAACTGGCCCGGCACGCGGCGATCAGCCGGGCTGAGGCGGCGCTTTCGCCGTGGCCGCACCGGGGGCAGTACATCGTGACGTCGCCGGACAGTTCGTCGATGGAGACGGTCAACGCGGTCGCGCACGAACGGCACCAGCGGTGCCGCGTGATCGGGTTGACGTGCAGCGGCGAAGCCACGCACTGGTGGATCCAGCGGCCGTGCACGTGGCAGGTCAGGCGGTCGTCCGGGGACAGACGGCCGACGTCTTCCGCGTCGTCCTCCATCGCCAGCAGAACCGGCAGGGTGCGGCTCACCGGGTTCAGCCGCGTGGTCGAGGCCAGTGTCGTGGTGTTCATCGCTTTCTCCTTCCGGCTCTTATCAGGACGTCGAACAGGAAGTGCCAGATACGACACGGCCGGGCATCTTTTCCCGAAGAGCTCCCCCTCGCGGGTGAATTGATCTTGGTCGAATCCGAACCGTTACCCCATTCGGGTTAATGGCGCGTATCTTTCGGATCATGACGGCCGCACTGGTTTCACTGTCTACATCAGACAGTCACAGCCGCGGCTACCTGCTGTTTCCGCCCGCCGGCGGCACGCTCCAGGCATTCGGATCACTCGCCGCCGCGGCCGGCGCGGAGGTCTGCGGCGTCGAATATCCCGGGCACGGCGAAAGGCTCGCGGAGCCACCGGCGTCCGCCGTCGAAGAACTCGCCGCACACTCGGCGGCGGCGATGCCGACGGCCTGGTTCTCCCGTTCCGTGACGATCGGATTCGGCTTGGGCGCCTTCGTCGCTTTGGAAACGGCTCAACGGCTGGGTGTCTCACCTCACGCGCTGATCGTCGTGGACGCGTGCGCCCCGCAACGGCGTTCACCCGACAAAAACGCCAAAGCCGGGGCCTCGGCGATGGGACGCGTGTTCGGCCGTACAGGGCTCACTCCCGTCGCGGGCTACCGCGATTCACCCGAAAGCTGGGAGTACGCCCTCGACCTGCTGCTCGGCGATCTCCAGCTGCTGAACGCCTACCGCGGGCCGGCCAGGGCCCAGCTCTCGTGCCCGATCGCGGCGATCCGCGGCACCGACGATCCCGCCTCCGCTTCGGGCGACGACGCCACGGGCGGATGGCGGGTGTGGACGTCCGGTCCGTTCGTGGGCCGTGTGGTCCCCGGTGGCTACCTCGGCGTTCTCGAATCCGGCCGGGAGGACGCGTTCTGGGCGCGCATCCACCGGCTGGAAGCTGCCTTCATGACCGCCGAGCCGGAAGTGGCCTAGGCGCTGTCCTGCAAGTCTTGTTCGCGGTCTTCGCGCCCAGGCGGTCCCTGACGGCACGGGCGGATGCGGCCGAGTACGACCCGGTACGAGGCCGATCCGCCCGCACCGCCAGGAACCACCTGGATCACGAAGCCCATCGAACAGACTCACAGGACACCGCCTAGCGACTTACACCGGTGACGTCGTCCGACGGTCGCCGCGCTCGGAGCCGTCCGCTTAATTTCGTCCCGTACCAGGCGTTTCGCGGGAGGAATCAGGATGCTCAGCAGGAGAAGGTTCGCGCAGGCCGTCGTCGCCGCGACAGCGGGTGCCACCGTGGCGGGCTGCTCGGCCCAGCCCGCGGCGGCCCCGGTGGCGGCGCCCGCCACGACCGGCGGGAACACCTCGTTCGGCCCGCTCAAGCAGATCGACGCCGGGGAACTGAGCATCGGTTACGCCGAAGCCGGCCCCGCCGGCGGCCCGGTGGTGATCCTCCTGCACGGCTGGCCCTACGACATCCACAGCTACGTCGACGTCACCCCGTGCCTGGTCGCGGCCGGATACCGGGTGATCGTGCCGTTACTGCGCGGCTACGGGCCGACGCGATTCCTGTCGAAGGACACGTTCCGCAACGGCCAGCAGTCCGCGATCGCCGCCGACATCGTCGCGCTGATGGACGCGCTCAAGATCGAGAAGGCCGTGTTCGGCGGCTTCGACTGGGGCGCCCGCACGGCCGTGATCATCGCCGCGCTGTGGCCCGAGCGGTGCAAGGCGCTCGTGTCGGTGAGCGGCTACCTGGTGACCAACCGGGAGACGAACAAGCAGCCGCTCTCCCCCGCCGCCGAACTCGGCTGGTGGTACCAGTACTACTTCGCCACCGAGCGCGGAATCCTCGGGTACACGAAGAACCGGCACGATTTCAACAAGCTGATCTGGAAGATCGCGTCGCCGAAGTGGAACTTCGACGACGCGACCTACGACCGTTCCGCAGCCTGCTTCGACAACCCGGACCACGTGGCCATCGTGATCCACAACTACCGGTGGCGGCTGAGTCTCGCCGCGGGCGACCCTAAACTCGACGCACTGGAACAGAAGCTCGCCCGGGGACCGGCGGTTTCGGTGCCCACCATCACGATCGGCAGCGATTTCGACGGCCCGAACACCGACGGCAAGGCGTACCGGTCGAAGTTCTCCGGCAAGTACGAACACCGCGTCCTGAACGGGATCGGCCACAACGTTCCGCAGGAGGCCCCGGCGGAGTTCGCCAAGGCCGTCCTGGACGTCGACCGGTTCTAGCGGGCCCCGGTGAGGTGTTCGAGGGCGAGCTGGGACAGGCGGATAAAACCGTAACCGCGTTCCGCCGCCTTGTCCGGGTCGAAGTCCTCGAACGCCGACCGGTCCGCAAGCAGATCCGCCGCGGTCTCACCCTCGTTCAGGGTCGGCGTCGCCAGCTCGGGGACCAGGGCGGCGTCCAACGCCGCCTGCACCTCGGGATCGGCACGGAACGCGCGGGCGCGTTCGGCGAACAGCAGGTAACTGGCCATATTGGCCGCGGCGCTGGCCCAGACGCCGTCCATGTTCTCGGTGCGCAGCGGCTTGTAGTCGAAGTGGCGCGGCCCGTCGTAGCCGCCGTGCTCCAGCAGGTCGACCAGGAAGAACGACGACAGCACGTCGCCGTGGCCGAACACGAGATCCTGGTCGAACCGCGGGCCGCGCTGGCCGTTGAGGTCGATGTGGAACAGCTTGCCCTGCCACAGGGCCTGCCCGATGCCGTGGACGATGTTGAGCCCGGCCATCTGTTCGTGCCCGACCTCGGGGTTCACCCCGACGATCTCGTGGTTGTCGAGCGTGGAGATGAACGCGAGCGCGTGGCCGATGGTCGGCAACAGGATGTCGCCGCGAGGCTCGTTCGGCTTCGGTTCGAGCGCGAGCCGCAGGCCGTAGCCCTGGTCGAGGACGTACTGGGCGAGGAAGTCGATGCCCTCGCGGTAGCGGTCCATCGCCGCGCGGACGTCCTTCGCGGCGTCCGTCTCACTGCCTTCGCGGCCACCCCAGAGCACGAACGTCGACGCGCCGAGTTCGGCGGCGAGGTCGAGGTTTCGCAGCACCTTCCGCAGCGCGTAGCGGCGGACGTCACGGTCGTTGCTGGTCAGGCCACCGTCCTTGAAGACGGGGTGGCTGAACAGGTTCGTGGTCACCATCGGGACCACGAGACCGGTCTCGGCGAGCGCGCCCTGGAAGCGCTTGAGGTGCCGCGCGCGTTCCGCGTCGGCCGAACCGAACGGGACGAGGTCGTCGTCGTGGAAGGTGATCCCCCACGCACCCAGGTCCGAGAGGCGGTGCACGGCCTCGACCGGGTCGAGCGGAGGTCGGCTCGCGGGGCCGAACATGTCGTTCGCCTGCCAGCCCACGGTCCACAGCCCGAAGCTGAACTTGTCCTCACGCGTCGGTGCCTGAGCCATCTCGCCTCCAATTAGTTTGATGCCTGAACTTATCGACGCCCGGCCCGGCGGGTCAAGGCTTTCGTTCAGGCATCGAACGAATACAATCGCGCGATGATCGGCACGCGCCCGGCGGGACAGCACACCGTGCGGCAGCACAACGCCGCCCTCGTCCTCGGGGCGATCGCGGACGGCCCCGGCACGTCCCGAGCGGGCCTCGCCGCCGCCACCGGACTCACGAAGGCGACCGTGTCGAGTGTGGTCGACCGATTGATCGCGGCGGATCTCGTGGCCGAAGGCGAACCGGAGCAACGCGTCGGCCCCGGGCGGCGCGGCACCGTCGTGTCGCTCTCCCCCACCGGCCCGCACGGGCTCGGCATCGAGATCGGCGTCGACTACCTGGCGTCCTGCCTCGTCGATCTGACCGGCTCCGTCCGGGCGCAGGAGGTCCGGTACGCGGACAACCGGACCCCGCGCGTCTTCCAGCGTGTGTCGGCGTTCCTGCGTAGAGCCAGGAAGCAGGCGGACGCGCTGGGCGTCCCTGTCGGCGGTGTCGGGATCGCGGTTCCCGGCCTGGTCGAATCCGGCCTCGTGCGGCTCGCCCCCAACCTGGGCTGGCGCGATGTCGACCTCTCCGAGCGGCTCGGTGGGACGTTCACCGTCGCCAACGAAGCGAACTTCGCGGCACTCGCCGAACTCTGGCACGGCTCGGCGTTGCCGGATTTCGTCCACGTGTCGGGCGAGATCGGGATCGGTGCGGGAATCGTCCTGGAGCGTGCCCTGTTCGAAGGCGTCCGCGGCGCCGGCGGCGAGATCGGCCACCTGCCCGTCGCGCCCGACGGCCCGTCGTGTTCCTGCGGCGCGAACGGCTGTCTCGAACGAATGGCGGGCCAGGAGGAGATCCTGCGGCTCGCGGGGGCGGAAACGGTGGACGGACTGGTGTCCGCGCTGGAATCCGGCGACGACGCCGCACTGTCCGCGGTGGCCACCACGGCGCGGCACCTCGGCATCGGACTGTCCACTGTGGTCAATCTGATGGATGTTCCTGCGGTGGTGCTAGGCGGAACCTACGCGCGGCTGGAGCCGTGGCTGCGTGAGCCACTCCTCGCCGAACTCGAACGCCGCGTGCCCAGCACGGCGTGGTCGCCGGTGCGGGTCGTCCGCTCGGCGCTCGGCACGGGAGCCGCCGTACGCGGCGCCGCCGGCTCGGTGATCCGCGGCATCCTCGCGGATCCCGAGCACCATCTCACGACTCACTCGTCATCCGATCAGGACGCTCGGGATCGGTGACCCCGGGCAACGACGCCTCGATGGACTGCGCGCGCTCCTCGATGTCGGCACGCCGGACGCGCCTGGCGTAGGCGATCAGTTCGTCGCGATCCGCATGCGGGAGCCAGCCCTGTTCACAGCCGGTCTCCAGCCGCACGAGGTACCGCACCAGCTCCGCCGACTCGGCACCGAACTCCCGCATGCGGCGCGTCAGCAGCTCCGCCGCGGCGAGATAGCCGTTGTTCCACGCGTGGACCGCCAGCAGTTGCGCGGTCGCGGCGAGGATGTCGCCCAGGTGGAACCCGCCCTCCGCGGCGAGATGCCCGGCGATCCGGAAACTGCGTCTGCCCTCGCCGACCGGGCCCTCCTCGCGAATCGCCTCGAGCAACGCCCCGATCTGCCGTGTCAGGTAGTCCTGACCCGCGTCCTCCACCGTCACCGCATTCCTCCGCCCAGTCGCCGCGATCGCAGGAAGGTGTCAATGGGGTGAACGTCAGATACATCGAATGCCGAACCGTTATCACCCGAATGGCGTGTAGTTCAACAGCGTGCCACCGCCCCGGTCTCGCCCGCGGGACACCAGCCGGGACGCTCGCGGAGCCACTCGTCGCGCTGTTTCTCGACGTCGCGCTGCGTCATCCCGCGTCCGGCGTTGACGCAGCCGCCGGTCTGGCATTTGGTGTCGGTCCCTGGCTCGTAGCACTGATTCTCGTCCTTGCGGCAGGCCGCTCGGCGCTGGTCCGCCGTCTTCTTGGCGGGCACTTTGCTCGTGGTCGGCACGACGGTGACCGAGGTGGTCACCACCGTCGTGGTCGCCGCTGTGCTCGGCGGGTCGGTCGTGGCTCGTTCGACACTCGTGGTGACCGTCGGGGTGGGGCGAGACGCCGGTTCCGACCGCGTGCAGGCAGGCGTCGCGAACACGGCCGCGGCGACCGCCATCAGGACCAGGACACGCGCCACGATTCCTCCGCCTCCGCCATCGAACCCGCTTGTACTCGGCGGAAGCGCGGTGAGCGTTACAGCGTCAGCTCGTGGTGGCGGTGTTGATCGCCCGTGCGTAGTCGGCGGCCGTTCCTTGCGCCGAGCACTTCTTGATGTCGTCGTAGAGCCACATGAAGCCGCCCGGAATCCCGGCGGACGACTTCCAGGCCCTCATCTTGCTTTCCACCTGAGCGGGCGAATCGCCGGAGGTACAGCCGGAGCCGTTCTTGCTCCAGAGTCCCGGATCCACCGGCATACCGAGCGACCTCGTCCACGTGGCCGGGTCGTTGCCGCTGCCACCCGCGTAGGCCTGCAAGTACACGCGATCGACGAGGCCGCCGAGCCCGTTCTTCACCCCCTGCCAGTACGACACCGCGGTGTACGGAGCGAGCGTGAAGTTCCGGTAGCCCATGGCGTTCGCCATCCGCGCGAAGGTGACGGTGGAGTCGACGTCGTAGTGGGCTTCGTCGTCATTGTTGATCGCGTCCGCGCCGGTGGCGTTCTTCAGTGCCAGGAAGTTGCGGTACAACACGGTCCCGCTGCCGGTGCCGTCGCGCGTGATCAGGTTGTCGATGGCCTGCCAGTCCGGTGTGCCCCACGCGCCGACCGAGACTTCGATTCGATCGACCGACGTCGGCGCCTGCTTCAGCGTCCGCAGCCGGGCGGGCCACCCCGCGTCGCCGACGTACTGCCCGTCTTTGACCACGAGGTGGTCGTTGTAGTACAGATCCCCGTTGTCGTGGACGTGAATGCTCCACAGGATGACCGTGGTGAAACCCGACGACCGAAGGACGTCCATGACGCCCTGTCCGTCCTGATAGAACGGTCCCCCGCCGTAGATCGCGGACCGGCCGGGACTCACCTGCGCTTCGGCTGTGTCCGGTTGGCTCGTTTGGACGATCGACGCGGCGACCACCAACGCCACCGCCGCCGTACGCACCCAGGTCCACCGCATCAGGTCAGCTCCCTTCGGCTTGCTTCGGAGGGTATGGGATTTTCCAACGGCGCGGCCAGGTTTGTTCGGCGACCTGTCCGATGGAATGGACCATTCGGCTCACGCCACCAGTCGCTCGGCGACCAGGAGGGTGCCCACCAGGATCATCGAGGCGCCCGAAATCCGGGAAACGACGCGGGAAACGGCGGGGCGGGCGCGCAGCAGGGCCTGCGCCCCGGCACCGACGCGCGGGCAGACCATCGAGCAGGTGCCGACGAAGGTGCGACCGAGAACGGCCAGCTGGATTGGGATCGGCCAGCGCGCGGCCGCTGACCGCCATTCCCTCCAGCAGCGTGCCACACCGGCTCCCGGCACCGTCTTGAATCCGAGCCAGATCAGGTAGAGCCCGCCCGCGACGGTGAGCACGAGCACCGCCATCGGCGTCGAGGACGCCCAGCTCCGCGGCCACCGCCAGGTAGCCGAGAAGGCGAGAACGGATCCGAGAGGCCTGCTCGAAACGCCACCACGGCCTCGTGAGTGGCGAGGACGGTTAGAACCGTCCTTACCACTCACGAGGGGCGACGCCCGGCTGTTCCTCGAAGATCAGCCAGGTCCGCGTCGAGCGCACGCCGTCCAGTGCCTGCAACCGTTCCAGTACGACATCCCGCAGCGAGGCGTTGTCCGGCGTGCGCACCAGTAGCAGGATGTCGAAGTCGCCGCCGACCAGCGAGACGTGCTCGACGAACGGGATCTCTCGCAGCTCGGCCGACATCGTGCGCCACGACGTCTGCTCGACGGTGATCAGGATGTACGCGCTAGTTCCGAGCCCGGCCCGCCGAGGGTCGATCCGGGCGCCGAAGCCGGTGATGACGCCTTCGGACATCAGCCTGTCCAGCCTCGCGTAGGCGTTGGTGCGCGAGATGTGCAGTCGTTCCGCCAGTGCACGGACGGCGAGCCTTCCGTCGGCGGTCAGCTCGGCGAGGATGGCGCGATCGATGTCGTCGAGGGCAAGGACCGTTCGTCCCGGATCCGGCCCGTGAGCCACGCCACTACTGGACGGTCGGTCCGGCTGAACCGATTCTGCCGACAGTTTGTCGCTCATTTCGCGCACCTCTTGAACACTGGGACTCCGGAATCCACGATCTCAGCATCATATGTCTGTGAAAGGTGGTGCTGCGCCATGTCGCGGGAGACCCCTGCCGCCGCGTTGCTGCCGTCCGGGATCCCGGTGCGCTTCCTCGCCGAGGACGGCACGCGCGTCGACGAGCACGGTGACTACACCGTGCCTCCGGCCGAACGGCTCGTGGAGGCCTATCGGCTGATGGTGCTCGGCCGCCGGTTCGACGCGCAGGCGACCGCGCTGACCAAGCAGGGCCGCCTCGCCGTGTACCCGTCCAGCGCCGGCCAGGAGGCCTGCCAGGTCGCGAGCGCGCTCGCCCTCACCGACGCCGACTGGCTCTTCCCCACTTACCGCGACTCGGTCGCACTGGTCGCTCGCGGCCTCGAACCGGGCGAGATCCTCACGCTGCTCCGCGGCGACGCGCACTGCGGCTACGACCCCGCCGCGACCCGTGTCGCACCGCAGTGCACCCCGCTGGCGACCCAGACCCTCCACGCCGCCGGGCTAGCCCACGCGATGCACCGCCGCGGCGAGGACGCCGTCGCGTTCGCGCTCATCGGTGACGGCGCCACCAGTGAGGGCGACTTCCACGAGGCACTCAACTTCGCCGCCGTGTTCAAGGCGCCGGTGGTGTTCTTCGTGCAGAACAACGGGTTCGCGATCTCCGTGCCGTTCGAGAAGCAGAGCGCCGCCCCCGCACTGGCCTACAAGGGGGTCGGCTACGGCGTCCGCTCCGAACAGGTCGACGGCAACGACGCCGTCGCCGTCCTGTCCGTGCTGGACGACGCCGTCGCGCACGCGCGTTCCGGTCGCGGGCCGGTACTGGTGGAGGCGCACACCTACCGGATCGACGCGCACACCAACGCCGACGACGCCACCCGTTACCGCGATCAGGCCGAGGTCGAGAAGTGGCGCGCGGCCGACCCGGTCCGTCGCCTCCAGACCTACCTGACCAACGAGAACCTGTTGTCCGACAACGACATCGAGCGATTCCGGGCCGAGGCTGAGACCTTCGCCGCCGGGGTGCGCGACACCCTCAACGCCGACGTGGAGCCGGATCCGTTGTCGCTGTTCGAGCACGTGTACGCCGTCCCGACCCGTCAGCTGGCCGCCCAGCGCGCGCTGGTCGCGGCCGAACTGGAGGCCTGATGACCGAGATCTCGATGGCACAAGCCCTCAACGCCGCCCTTCGTGACGCGGTCAAGGACGACGACCGCGTGCTGATCTTCGGCGAGGACGTCGGCCCGCTCGGCGGCGTGTTCCGGGTGACCGACGGCATCACCGCCGATTTCGGCGAGGAACGCTGTTTCGACACGCCACTGGCCGAATCCGGCATCGTCGGTTTCGCGGTCGGGATGGCGATGGGCGGATTCCGCCCGGTGGTCGAAATGCAGTTCGACGCCTTCGCCTACCCCGCTTTCGAGCAGATCACCTCGCACGTGGCGAAGCTGCGGAACCGCACCCGCGGCGCCTTGTCACTGCCGATGGTCATCCGGATCCCCTACGCGGGCGGGATCGGCGGCGTGGAGCACCACTGCGATTCGAGCGAGGCCTACTACACCCACACACCCGGCCTGCGCGTCGTCACACCCGGCACTCCCCAGGACGCCTACGACCTCCTGCGCGACGCGATCGACTCGCCGGATCCGGTGATCTTCCTGGAACCCAAATGCCGCTACTGGTCGAAGGAACCGGTGTCCTTCACCCGGGACGGCGCACCCATGGACCGCGCGGTCGTGCGTCGCGAGGGCAAGGACGTCACGTTGATCGCGTACGGCCCGATGGTCGCCACGGCGCTGGAGACCGCGGAGGCCGCGACCGCCGAGGGCTGGGACGTCGAGGTGGTCGATCTCCGGTCGCTGAGCCCGTTCGACGACGAGACCGTCGCCGCTTCGGTGCGCCGCACCGGACGCGCGGTCGTGGTCCACGAGGCCGCCGGGTTCGGCGGCTACGGCGCCGAGGTGGTCGCCCGGATCACCGAGCAGTGCTTCCACCAGCTGCACGCGCCCGTCCTGCGCGTCACCGGGCTCGACATCCCTTATCCGCCGCCGAAACTGGAGCGCCATCAGCTTCCGGACGTCGACCGGATCCTGGACACGGTCGCCCGGCTGCAGTGGAACGACGAACCGGTGGTGGCCGGTGCCTGACTTCCTGCTCCCCGACCTCGGCGAGGGCCTGACCGAAGGCACCATCGTCACCTGGCTCGTCGCGGAGGGCGACACCGTCGGCGTCGACCAGCCCGTCGTCGAAGTCGAGACCGCGAAGGCCGCCGTCGAGGTGCCGGTGCCGTTCGCCGGTGTGGTCACCCGCCTTCACGGTGAACCCGGTCAGTCGCTGCCGGTCGGCGCTCCCCTGCTCACCATCGGTCCCGGATTCACCGAACCCGGCGTGACGACCGCGAGCGAAGGCAGCGGCAACGTCCTCATCGGCTACGGCACGACCACCACGACGAGGCGCCGCCGGACCCGCACCGTCGTCGCCACCCCGGAGAAGCCGTCGAAGGCACCGGGCGTGATCTCGCCGTTCGTCCGCAAGATGGCCGCGGACAACAAGATCGACCTGACGAAGCTGACCGGCAGCGGGCCGGGCGGCATCATCCGGCGCGCCGACGTCGAAGCGGCCCTCGCCGTCCCCGAGCAACGCGACGGCGAGACACGGATCCTGCTGACCGGGGTCCGCAAGGCGGTCGCCGACAAGCTGACGACCTCGCGGCGGCAGATCCCCGAGGCGACGGTCTGGGTCGACGTCGACGCGACCGGACTCGTCGCCGCGCGGAAATCGCTCAACGCCTCGGCGCCGGATCGCCCGGTCAGTCTTCTCGGCCTCGTCGCCCGGTTCGCCGTCTCGGGCCTGCGGAAGTTCCCCGAGCTGAACTCGCGCGTCGAGGGCGACGAGATCGTCCAGCTTCGGGACATCAACCTCGGTTTCGCCGCACAGACCGACCGCGGGCTCGTCGTGCCGGTGGTCCGCGACGCGGGGGCACTGTCCACAAGGGAGCTTTCGGCGGCGATCGGCGACCGGACCACACAGGCCAGGGAAGGGAAACTCGGCCCGGCCGGCCTCACCGGCGGGACCTTCACGGTCAACAACTACGGGGTGTTCGGGGTGGACGGCTCCGCCGCGATCATCAATCACCCGGAGGCGGCGATCCTCGGCATCGGCCGGATCATCGACCGCGCCTGGGTGGTCGACGGCGAGCTGGTGGCGAGGAAGATCTGCGAGCTGACGCTGGCATTCGACCACCGGGTGTGCGACGGCGGGACCGCCGGCGGGTTCCTGCGGTTCGTCGCGGACTGTGTCGAATCGCCGATCACCGCGCTCGGGGATCTCTGAACGGCTCGCACAACTCGCGGTTGTGACCCGCCAACGACCCGTTGTTCGACTTCGGGGCTCCGGCTTGCTTTGATCTCGCGGGTGGGTGGGAGATCGCTGGGGCGACGGTTCGGCTGGTTGTGGGCGGCCTACGCGGCGAGCGCGTTCGGGACCAGGTTCGCGTTCGACGCGTTCAGCCTGATCGCCATCGTGGTGCTCGGCGCGGGCACCGCCGAGGTCTCGCTGCTGGCGGCCGCCGGTCTCGTCGTGGGCGCCGTGGTCGCGCTGCCGCTCGGCCCCTGGGTCGAGTTCCGGCGCAAACGGCCGGTGATGATCGCGATGGACCTCGTCCGGTTCGTGGCGCTGCTGACCGTCCCGGTGGCGTACGCGTTCGGGCTGCTCGGGTTCGGCCAGCTTCTCGCGGTGTCCGTCGTCGTCGCCGCGGCTGACATCACGTTCCTGGCGGCCAGCGGGGCTTTCCTCAAAACCCTGCTGCCCCGGGAGGACTTGCTGGTCGCGAACGCCCGGTTCGAATCGACGACCTGGACGGCGACCGTGCTCGGGCCGCCGCTCGGCGGTTTCGCCGTCGGCCTGTTCGGGCCGGTGGTCACGATCGCCGCCGACGCGGTCAGCTATCTGCTCTCGGCGGCCGGGATCCGTGCCGTCGGTGGTTCGGAACCGCCGCCCGCGAAGCCGGACGGGCCCCGGCTGACCGGCCGCGACCTGCGGGAGGGCTGGCGGTTCATCCTCGCCCATCCGCTGCTGCGACCCCTGTTCGTCAACACGATCGTGGTCAACGGCCTGATCATGGCGACCGCGCCGCTGTTCGCCGTGCTGATGCTCGGGCAGCTCGGCTTCGCGCCATGGGAGTACGCGGTCGCCTTCGCCGTGCCCTGTCTCGGTGGCTTGATCGGGGCGCGGCTCTCGCGGCCCTTGGTCGCCCGGTACGGCCGCGACAAGGTCCTCTTCGTCTCCGGTTGGCTGCGGGTCTGCTGGCCCGTCGGGCTGGTCTTCATCCAGCCCGGTGTGCCCGGCCTGATCCTGGTCATCGTCGTCGAGCTCTGCCTGATCACCTGCATCGGCGTGTACAACCCGGTGCTCGCCACCAGCAGGCTCGAACAGGTACCCCTCGACCGCGCGGCCCGCACGCTGTCGGCCTGGTCCATCGCCGGGAAGCTCACCACCGCCACCCTGACCGCGCTGTGGGGCTTGCTCGCCACGTTCACCGGTGCGCGCGCCGCGGTCGGCATCGCGGGAGCACTCATGCTGGCGACGCCGCTCCTGCTCCCCCGAAACCGTCGGACCCCTGTGCCAGTATCCGAACATGTCGATCAAGAGAGTGGTCACCGACCTCGAAACCCGGACACTGGCGGAGGCGAAGGCCTTCTACGTACAGGTTCTCGGCTTCGAGGTGGTGATGGATCACGGCTGGATCGTGACCCTGGCCGATCCGGAGCGGCCGGAGGTCCAGCTGAGCCTCATGACCCATGACGAGACGGCGCCCGTCGTGCCGATCGCCTCGATCGAGGTCGACGACGTCGACGCGCGATACGCGGCGGCGAAGGCGGCCGGCGCGGAGATCGTGCACGAGCTGACCGACGAGCCGTGGGGTGTCCGGCGGTTCTTCGTCCGCGATCCGAGCGGGCACGTGGTCAACGTGCTGTCCCATCGCTGATGACCGAAGGGGGTTTCATCGAAATTTCATGACTCGTCCCTAGCGTTCGACCACGCACCGTAGTCGAACGGAAGGACGATGAATGTGAAGAAACTCAGGGGGGTCCTGGCGGCGGCCGCACTGGCCACCGGCTTGATCGGTGTCATGGCGCCCACGGCCCAGGCCGACCAGGCGCGCTACTACATCCTCGTCGGCGGCACCTGCGACGGCGCCGCGACCGTCTACAACGACGCCTGGTTGCGGGGCGGGATCAAGAAGGTGGTCCACTATCCGGCAGGGGCCGCCGGAGCACCCAACTGCGACCAGACGCCCATGGACCAGAGCGTCGCTCGCGGGCACGAAGAGGCCCGCCGCGTCGTCCAGAGCTCCTTCGACGAGAACCCCGGCGCGGAATTCACCGTCGTCGGCTACTCGCAGGGCGCGCTGGTCGCGAACCTGGTGCTGAACGACATCGCCGACGGGAAACTGGCCGTGGACAAGTCGCGGTTCCGGGCGAAGATCTTCGCCGACCCGATGCAGCCCGTCGGCCCTCCGGGACGAGGGATCAGCGCGGTGCTCCCGGCGGGTACCGGGGCGCCGTCGCCGTTCGGCGGCTACGTGTCGTTCGGGCCCGGCCGCACCGACTTCGGCGGTATCCCGTTCATCCGCTACTGCATCGAAACCGACGGTGTCTGCCACTTCGACACCATCGAGGCGCCTGGCGGATATTTCGCGCAGCACCTCTGCTACCAGTGGGCCCGCCCGACCGATCACCGCTCGATCATGGAGGACACGATCGCGGACGGCGTGTACACCAACGGATCGCACGCGCTGCCGCGGCAGAACTGCCGTCCTCCGTGGCCTTCGGTGTGACCGGGTGAAGACGGCTGCCGCCCGGCGCCCGATAGCCGGGTGACAGCGGTTCGGGCGATGGCCCGCCCACAGCGTCGTGGGCGGGCCATCGTCGGTCTACTGCACCGCACTCGCGTGTTTGAAGCCGTAACTCGCGTGATCAGAGGCGGAACACCGAGTGCGGCATCCAATCACGCGAGTTACGTGCCTGATCACGCGAATCACGGACTTCGGACCAGGGCGAAGGCGCGAACTACCGGACCGGCAGGCCCTCCGGCGCCGGCGCGTGGCCGATCGGCCGGGCGGTGAAGGTGCCCCGGCCCTGGGTCCGGCTGCGCAGCCGCGTCGCGTAACCGAACAGTTCGGCCAGCGGCACGGTCGCGGTGACCACGGTCGTTCCCGCGCGCACCGCCGACCCCAGCACCCGCCCACGCCGGGCGGCGAGGTCGCCGAGCACCACGCCGACGGCACTTTCGGGCACCGTGACGGTCACTTCGGCGATCGGCTCAAGCAGTGTCATCGCGCCGGCGGCCAACGCCGCCCGGAGCGCGAACCGCCCGGCCGCCCGGAACGCGAGCTCCGACGAGTCCTTCGGGTGGGTCGCCCCGTCGGTCAGCGTGACCCGGACACCGGTCACCGGATACCCGCCGAGCGGGCCTTCCGCCAGCGCGTCACGGCAACCCGCTTCGACGGCACGGACGTATTCCCGCGGCACCCGCCCACCGACCACAGTGGACCCGAACTCGAATTCCCCTTCCTCCAGTGGTTCCGTGTCGATGACGACGTGGGCGAACTGCCCGGCGCCGCCGTCCTGCTTGACGTGCCGGTGGACGAAACCGGACACGCCGCGCGTGACCGTCTCGAGGTAGGCGACCCGAGGCCGCCCGACGCCGACGTCCAGCCCGTGGTCGCGCCGGATCTTCTCCACCGCCACCTCCAGGTGCAGTTCGCCCATCCCCGACAGCAGGGTCTGGCCGGTCTCACGATCGGTCCGGACGACCAGCGACGGATCCTCCTCGACCAGCCGTGCCAGCGCCGACATCACGCGTTCCGTGTCGATACCCTTCCGCGGCTCGACGGCGACCGACACGACCGGATCGGCCGAGACGGGCGGCTCGAGCAGGAGCGGCTCCGACGGCGTGCACAGTGTCGCGCCCGGGCGGACCGTCTTCAGCCCGACCACCGCGACGATGTCGCCCGCGACGGCGCTGTCCACCCTGGTGTGCCGGTCCGCCTGGACCCGCAGGATGCGGCCGACACGCTCGATACGGCCGCTGCCCACGTCCATCACCGCCTCCGAAGTCCGGATCGTGCCCGAATACACCCGCAGGAACGTCAACCGCCCGGTGGCGGTCGAGGTCACCTTGAACGCCAGCGCCGCGAACGGCGCCGACGGATCGGCGGGACGTTCCTGAGCCGTGCCTTCGTACTCGCCCCGGACCGGCGGAACATCCGACGGCGCGGGCAAATACGCCACCACGGCTTCCAGCAACGGCTCCACCCCGCGATCGCGGTAGGCCGAGCCGCACAGGACCACGACACCGTCGCCGGTCCGGGTGAGCTCGCGCAGCGCCGAAACCAGCGTCTCCGTCGACACCGCCGACGACGCGCAGAACTCCTCCAGCGCACCCGGATGGGCTTCCGCCACCGTCTCGTCGAGCAGGCGGCGGCGCCGGTTCGCTTCGTCCACAAGGGACTCCGGAACCGGCCCCTCCACGGCGGCTTCGGCGCCATCGGCCCAGACGAGTGCCCGCATCCGCAGCAGGTCGACGACGCCGACGAAGCCGTCTTCCCTCCCGATCGGCAGCTGGACCACCAGCGGACGAGGGTGCAGCCGATCCCGGATCGACGCCACGGCGGCGTCCAGGTCGGCACCCGCACGGTCGAGTTTGTTGACGAACGCGATCCGCGGCACGCCGTGCCGATCGGCCTGGCGCCACACCGATTCGCTCTGCGGTTCGACCCCGGCGACACCGTCGAACACCGCGATCGCGCCGTCGAGGACCCGCAGCGACCGTTCGACCTCGTCGGAGAAGTCGACGTGGCCGGGCGTGTCGATCAGGTTGACGAGATGGCCGTCCCACGAACAGCTGACGGCGGCGGCGAAGATGGTGATGCCACGGTCTCGCTCCTGGGAATCGAAGTCGGTCACGGTCGTGCCGTCGTGGACCTCACCCCGTTTGTGGGTGGTGCCGGTGACGTACAGGATCCGTTCGGTGAGAGTGGTCTTGCCGGCGTCGACATGGGCGAGGATGCCCAGATTGCGGACGGCGGACAAGGGGACGCTGCGCATGGCGCGGGCCTTTCGAGCTGGACTGGCGGAAACTCCGGCGGCGCGATTCGGCGAACGCGGACAGGCGCCTCCCCCCGTCGCACGGCAACGGGAAGAAAGCTCAGGCGTTCGTCGGACGGACCGGTGTCAGCCGCGCGGCTGACACCGGGTGCACGGAGACACCAGGATCACCTCGTAGCGAGCCGAGGGGACGACGACGGCGTTGTGATGACGCACGATCCTGTCCTTCCTCGCCGGGGTGATTTCGTGGCGAGTGTAGCCACTCCGATGTGGACCGCGAACCGGTTTTCCGCGAATCCGGGGGAAACTGGTCCGCGACCGACCAGTTTCCGGCGACGGCGGTGTCCATCCCTTCGAGAGACACCACAAGAGGAGGGAACCCGGTATGCGGGTGGACGAACTGCTGGCCTTGGCGAAGACCGGTGACGGCGAGGCGTTCCGCGACCTCGTCGCGCCGTACCGCCGTGAACTGCAGGTGCACTGCTACCGCATCCTTGGCTCGGTGCAGGACGCCGAAGACCTGCTGCAGGAGACGTTGCTGGCCGCGTGGCGCGGGATCGACGCGTACGAGGAACGCGCGTCCATCCGGACCTGGCTGTACCGGATCGCGACCAACCGCTGCCTCAACGCGCTGCGTGCGGGCGGCCGCCGCCCGCACGACGACTCGGCCTACCGACCGGAGGTCCCCTTGCCCGAGCCGACGCGCCGCCGCCCGGAACCCAGCTGGCTGGAGCCGTACCCGGACCTGCTGCTCGCCGAGATCGCCGATCGCGTGCCCGGCCCAGAGGCGCGCTACGAGGCCAGGGAGTCGATCTCGCTCGCGTTCCTGGCGGCACTCCAGCGACTCCCTCCCCGGCAGCGGGCCGTGCTGGTCCTGCGCGATGTGCTCGGGTTCCGTGCCGCCGAGGTGGCCGGGATCCTCGACACCACCGAGAACGCCGTGACCAGCGCGCTGAACCGGGCGCGTTCGGCGCTGGCCAAGGAGATTCCCGCCGGCGAACGGGAGACCGCTCCCCTGCCCGATTCCCCGCGGGAACGCCGGATCGTCGACGAATTCACCCGTGCCTTCGAGAACGGCGACGTCGACGCCATCGTGGCACTGTTGACCGACGACGCCTGGCTGACCATGCCCCCGCTTCCCTTGGAGTACCAGGGACCGGAAGCCATCGGCCACTTCCTGGCGACCGTCGCACTCCACGATGGCCGCCGGTATTCCCTGATCCCGACCCGTGCCAACGGCCAGCCCGCCTTCGGCTGCTATCTCCGCGACCCGAGGACACCCATCGGCCACGCGCACGGCGTGCTCGTGCTGGAACTCGCGGGCGACCGGGTCACCGCGGTGACCCGGTTCCTCGACAACTCCCTGCTCGCGGCCTTCGGGCTGCCCCGCTCGCTGCGCGGCTGACCACCGGCGCCTCCCTCGCCACGCCCACGCCGGGCGTGTGCCCCGTCCTGCCCGAAAACACTTCCACCAAGGAGAAATCTTGACCCCCAAACAGGCGTGGGTCCTGGGGCTGGCCTCGCTGGCGTCGTTCATGATGGCGCTGGACAGCCAGGTCGTGACGACGGCGCTGGGCACGGTCCGCGAGGATCTGTCCGCGTCGATCGAGCAGCTCGAATGGATCGTCAACGCCTACAACCTCAGCTTCGCCGTCCTGCTGCTCACCGGGGCGGCACTCGGTGACCGGTTCGGCCGCCGCAGGATGTTCGTCACCGGCCTCATCGTGTTCACCGTCGCCTCGGTGGGCTGCGCGGTGTCCGGGGACATCGGCACGCTGATCGTCGCGCGGGCGGTGCAGGGCGCCGGTGCCGCGATGGTGCTGCCGCTGTCGCTCACCCTGATCAGCGCGATCTTCCCGCCCGAACGGCGGGGCAAGGCGATGGGGCTCTACCTGGGGCTCACCGGGCTGGCGACGTTCAGTGGCCCGTTCATCGGCGGCGTGATCGCCGAAGGGCTGGCGTGGCAGTGGATCTTCTGGCTCAACCTGCCCGTCGGCGTGGTCGCGGTCCTGCTGACCCTCCGGCGCGTCGACGAGAGCACCGGTCCGGGAGGCCGGTTCGACCACGGCGGTGTCGTCCTCGTGACGCTGGGATCGCTCGGCATCGTCTGGGGTCTGGTCCGGGGGAATCTCGCGGGCTGGGACAGCGCCGAGGTAGTGGGCACGCTGACCGTCGGTGTCGCGCTGGTGATCGCTTTCGTGTGGTGGGAGCGTCGCAGCGAAGCGCCGATGCTGCCGATGACGTTCTTCCGGCTGAGGGCCTTCTCGACGGCCAACGCGGCGAATTTCTGCGTCTTCGCCTCGCTGTACGGCACGTTGTTCTTCCTGCCCCAGTACTTCCAGACCGCACAAGGTCTCGGGCCGTTCGAAGCCGGGCTGCGGATGATGCCGTGGACCGCGACCCTGATGATCTGCGCGCCCCTCGCCGGCAAGCTGGCGGACAAGTACAGCGCGCGCACCTTCGTCGCCGTCGGCTTGCTGCTCCAGACGATCGGCATGAGCTGGATCGTCCTGGTCGCCGAACCCGGCGCCGGCTACACCATCCTGCTGCCGGGGCTGATCGTCAGCGGGGCCGGCATCACGTCGGCCATGCCCGCCGCACAGCGCACGGCCGTCGGAGCGGTCCGGCAGGCCGAGATCGGCCAAGCGTCCGGCGCGTTCATGACACTGCGGATCTTCGGCGGGGTCTTCGGGGTGGCGGTGGTGGTCGCCGTCTTCGCCGGTGCAGGAAGCCATCTGTCACCCGAAGAGTTCGGCAGCGGCTTCACCGCGGCGATGGCCGCTGTCGTCGCGTTCGCCTTCATCGGCTTGCTCGTCGCCCTGGGCATGCCGGCCGCCCTGTCCACTACCGACCAAGGAGGAAATCGATGACCGATCCGAAGACGCGAGCCGAAACACTGCGAAGCCTGCACAGCGGCGAAATGCTCGTGCTGCCGAACGTCTGGGACGCGGCGAGCGCCGAAATCGTGGCGGAGGCGGGTTTCCCGGCGATCGCCACGGCCAGTGCCGCGGTCTCGGCGATGCTCGGATACCCCGACGGCGAAGGCGCGCCGTGGCGGGAGATGTTCGCGGCGGCGGCGCGGATCGCCCGCGTGGTCCCGGTGCCGGTCACCGTCGACGCGGAAGCAGGCTACGGCCTGGCGCCGAGGGAATTCGTGGAAAGGCTGCTGGAGACCGGAGCCGTGGGCTGCAATCTGGAGGACACCGATCACCGGTCCGGCGGACTGGCCGACGCGGGCGCGCAGGCCGAGCGGATCGCGGGGATCCGCTCGGCCGCGACCGACGCCGGGGTCCCGATCGTCGTCAACGCCAGGGTCGACACGTTCCTGGCCGATCGCGGGATCCCGGAGCCCGGCAGGCTCGCCGAGGCCGTCCGGCGGGGCGGGCTCTACCGGGCGGCCGGTGCCGACTGCGTGTACCCGATCGGGGTCCGGCGCCGGGACGACCTCGCCACGCTGGTCACCGAACTCGGGTGCCCGGTGAACGGGAACGTCGGCGAGGAACTGGATCTCGCCGCGCTCCGCGAGCTCGGTGTGGCGCGGGTGTCGTACGGCCCGCGCTTCTATCGCGCGGCACTGGAGGGATTCCGTACCGCGATCGGGCAGCTCGACGGATGACCTGTTGCGAAAGCCACTTTCGCAACCTTGATGGTCGCGAAAGTGGCTTTCACGACATCCGTGTCACTCGCAGAACGCGGTGTCCACAGTGGCCATGACCGCCTTGGAGCCCTTCTCGCCATCGCCGAAGGTCCCCGGCAGCGCGGTCACCGCGAGCCCGACGGTGCGGCCGTCTTCCGTGGCCCCACCGCGGGTTTCGAATCCGTGGATGTCCCCGCCGTGGCCCCAGTACACGCCACCGCAGCTGAGCGGGTTGCTCATCAGCCCGAGGCCGTACTTCGTCCCCGGGAACAGGGGCGCGTCGACCGTCTTCCGCATTTCGGCGAGCTGTGCGGCGGGCAGCAGCCTGCCTTCGAGCAGCACCCTGAAGAATTCACCGAGGTCGCCGGGCGTCGAGATCAGCTGGCCGGCGGCACCGCCCCAGGACGGATCCAGTTCGGTCGCGTCGATCACCTTGCCGGTGGCGGCGTTGCCGATCGCGTACCCCTGCGGGTGCCGTCCCTGGATGGTCTGGTCACCGACCTGCGGCCAGTAGGTGTTCTTCAAACCGGCCTTCTTGATCACGCGTTCGGTGATCTGCTCCTGGATCGGGCGCCCGGTCACCTTCTCGATCACCATGCCCGCCAGCAGGTAGCCGGTGTTGCTGTACTCCCATTTGGTGCCGGGCGCGAACTTCGCCGGGTGGCTCAGGGCCGCGGCGAGCAGTTCGTGGGTGGGGAAATACCGGTGCTGCACCTGTTCGAAATCCTCAAGGCCCAGGTACTCGGTGTAGTTCGGGAGCCCGCTGGTGTGCTGCAGGAGGTGCCGGATGGTGATCTTGGTGGCGTCGATGCCCTCTCCGCGCACGATGCCGGGCAGGTACTTCTCGATCGGCGCGTCCAGTTCCACCTTGCCTTCGGCCACCAGTTGCAGGACCACGACCGCCGTGAAGGTCTTGGTGTTGCTGCCCGCCCGCACCCTGCCGTCACGCGGGACCGGGACCTGGCGGTCGATCCGCGACGAGCCCGCGACCAGCGACGTCGTCCGCCTGCCGTCGGACACCGAAGCCAGCGCGGCGGGGAATTTCTCCTGGCGCACCAGCGAGTCGAGACTCTTCCGGAGCTCCGCTCCCTTGGCCGGGGCCGCGTCCGCCGCCGTCGTCCACGCGGCGCCCATCAGGCCCGCCACCGTCAGGACCACCACACCCTTGCGTACCGTCATTCGCACTCCTTCTCCGACGAGATCGACACCGGCAACACTGGCCGAACCGGGCGCGAAGATCAGGAGTGCAGGCTCCCGAATCCCGGGTGGTGCTGGCGCTACCCCACGAAAATTTTCGACCGGAATTCGTCCCACCATTGTCCGGGCGGGACGCGGCTGGCTAAGGTCAGTCCGGTAAGTGGACTAGACCACCCGAGGCCGGGAGGCGACGATGCCCCTCGACGAACAGCAGACCTGGGCGATGCTGCGAGAGCTGGACGAACCCGGCCACTGGGAGGTGCCGCACGACTTCGACGGCCCGGCCGCGCGGGCGCGATTCGAGCGGCTCGCCGAACGGCTGGAGCACCGGTTCGGCTGCTCCTGCGAGGTCGACCGCGACGTCCAGGACGCCAGCCACCTCGGCAGGATCGTGATCCCGGCCGGCGCGACCGCCGCACTGGACCAGGTGACCGTGACGGTCAGCAATTTCGGCGGTCTCGTCGCGGTGACACTGGGGAACCCGGGCAGCTACGACGAAGACGAGGAACGCGAGTTCTTCCCGGCGCCGGTGCGAAGACAGGTCGAAGACGAACTGGAAGCGCTCGGCTACCTGCCCGTCTCCGAACACCCGCTGTGGACCAAGTACACCGGGATCAGCGGATTCGACGCGCTGTATCCGCCGGACAGGCCACCTTCCTGGTGGGACCGGTTCTTCGACTACCTCTAGACGAGCACGCCGACGAGATCCGCCGCGTTCGGCACGCTGACGAGCACCTCGTCGAAGGGGAGCCCGGCGATCCCGCGATCGACCTCGATCCGCAGCCCCGGCACACCCCTGCGGACCGACACCAGCTGACGCATTCCCGTCCCCAGCCCCCAGTAGCCCACCTTCAGCACTCCGCTGATCAGCATCCCGGCCCGTCCCCCGCGTGTCCGTCGCAGGGGCGCTTCGACGAGCTCGACGGCTCTGATCGCCGACGGCGGCACGACCACTTCGTCACGCCACACGGCCAGCCGCTCCCAGGCCGAAAACCTCACCCGCACCCCGCCATCGGCGATGTCGATCGTCGCCATCATGACCACCTTCCCACTTAGCCATCTGATGTAGTTGTTATAGCAAGTGTATAGCAGATATCCTTGACCGGTGTTGCTGACTCTCGACCTCGACAGCGAGGTGCCGATCTACCAGCAGATCCGCGACCGGATCGTCGAAGCCGTCGCCGACGGCGTGCTCGCGGAGGGCGACCCCCTGCCCTCCACCCGGCAGCTCGGCGCCGATCTGGCGATCAATTTCCACACCGTGAACAAGGCCTACGATCTGCTGCGGACGCAGGGGGTCATCCGCATCAACCGCAAGACCGGCGCGGTCGTCCGGCGGGACGCCACCTCCGGTCCGGCCGAGGCCGGTTACGCGGACGAGTGGCAAGAGCGCCTGCGCACGCTGCTCGCCGAGGCCGTCGCTCTCGGCGTGGGCCCGCGCGAGGTGACGAGCCGATGCGAAGCGGTGTTGGACTCCTTCGCGGTGAGCGCGCGGCGATGATCTGGCTGCACCTGGCCCTGATCGCGTTCACCGCGGCCGCCTTCGGCTCCGCGCCCGCGCTCGCCCGGCCGACACTCCCCTTCGGCGTCCGGATCCCGGCCCGGCGTTCCGGCGAGGCCGTCATCCTCCTCGCTTGCCGCCGCTACAACCGGGGTATCGGCGCAGGCGCGATCGCCGCCTGCGTCGTGGTTGTCTCCGGATGGCTCGCACCCGAAGTCGTCCTGCTCGCCCTCACCGCCGCCTACTCACTGCTCGGCGTTCTGGCCCACCGCTCGATCGCCGCCGCGAAACGCGACGAAGACTGGTATTCCGGCACGCGGCAGGCGGTCACCGCCGACACCTCGCTGCGCTCGGATCCCGTCCGTCCACAGTGGATACTTCTGACGCCCGCCGCGGTGCTCGCGCTCGCCACAGCGGCCACCGGGTGGTTCACGGGTGCGGCGGGCTTCTCGACGGTACTCGCCCAGGTCCTGGTCAGCGTGCTGGTCTCGCTCATGGCCGTCGCGATCTCACGGGCAAGGCCGGAGGTCGACGCCGCACGACCGTCGACGTCGGCTTCGCGTTATCGCGAGTACTTGCACGGCGTGCTCGCTCTGCTGCTGATCTCCGCGGGCTGTGTCAACGCGACACTGCTCGTCGTCTCGCTTCAGCTGTGGGGTGTCGCCGAGACGACGATGCCGGTGACGATCGTGGCGTACCTTCCCCTCGCCGCCGCGTTCATCGCGTGGCTCGGTTTCACCGTCCGGACGGGCGACGCCGGGCACCGGTTGCCGCGCGCCGTCGACGAACCGGAGACCAGCTACGAACAACGTGACGACGACCGCCACTGGTACGCCGCCGGGATGGTCTACCTGAACCGGAACGATCCGGCGTTGCTGGTGCACCGGCGGGTCGGGACCTACTGGACGCTCAACCTCGGGCATCCGATCGCCTGGGTCGTCGTCGCCGCGGTCGCGGTGGCCGGGGTGCTCACCGGGCTCGGCATCGTGACCCTCCCGGCGAAGGGCGGCTGACGGTACCCTGGCCGTGGGTGAGGAACCGTGGCCGTGGTGCCGGACTTCGTGGGAAAGCAGGCGCTCGACGCCTGGTTGTCCGGGTACGACGCGGGGCTGTCACTGCAGGGCCCCGATCCGGACAGCCCGCAGCCGCTCCTGAACGGCCTCGTCGTCGCGCAAATACCCGCCGCCGGAACACGGCTGCCGCGGTGGAGCGTGGTGACCGTCTGGATCACGGGCGGCGGAGACCCCTCCGGTGTCCGGGAGCCGCGGCGTCCGCTGCCGAACCTCCTCGAAGACCAGGCCGAGGGTTGATCACCGGGTGTGATCGGCGGTGCCGGGGCCGCTCGTTACCCTGGACCGATGACGTCGCAGAAAACCCCTCAAACGATGAAGCCCGCGACAGCGGCCAAGAAGCTGGGTGTGTACCTGGAGGCGACCCCGGCGGAGTTCCAGGAGGGTGTCGTCTCCCGCGACGAACTGAACGCGCTGCAGGCCGAGCCGCCGGAGTGGCTGCGAGAACTGCGCCGTAACGGGCCGCATCCGCGTCCGGTCATCGCGGCGAAGCTCGGCGTCTCCATCAGCGGGCTGGCGCGTGGCGGCATCACCGGCGCCCTCACCACCGAGGAGATCGACGCGGTCAAGTCCGAAAACCCCGACTGGCTGCAGCGGGAACGCGAGACGCAGGCCGAGGTGCGCAAGGAAGAGGCCCGGCTCAAGGCCGCGCGCAGCGAGAGCTGACCGCGACCACGGTATTACCCCCCCGCGGCTGTTCAAACACCCATTTTCTATTGTTTATGGTTTGCGAAAGTGGCTTTCGCAACCTCCGGCCCGATCAGGTTCGCGATGCTAGCCGCGACGACGGGGTTTGCCGCGTTTCCCGCCTTGGGGAGCGCGGCGATTCCCGGACTGTGGCTTCCGGCCACCGGTCTGAGGACGGTTGCCCTTCGCCGGCGCCTTCTTCACCGGCGCCTGCTTTTCCTGGGCCTGCTGCCGCCCGCGGGTGCTGTTGACCGTCCGGCCGCGGACGATCCCGATGAACTGCTCCATCAGGTCGGTGGTCTCGTCGTCCGGCCAGGACAGCGCGACCCCGGACTCGGGAGTGCCGGAGATCGGACGGTAGGTCAGGTCACGCCGGTGGTGCAGCCGCGCGAGCGACTGCGGGACGATCAGGACCCCGACCCCGGCGGCGACCAGCTCGATGGCGTCCGCGGTGGTGGCGGGCCGCTCCAGCGCGGGCTTACCCGGCGGCGCTTCCCAGTCCAGCGTGTCGTCGAGCGGGTGCAGCACGACCTCGTCGGCGATGTCGTCGACGGAGACCTCGTCCGCGGCGGCGACCAGATGGTCCTTCGGGACGACCACGACCGTCGTCTCGGTGTAGAGCGGGATCGCGTGCAGGCCCTCACGGTCGATCGGGAGCCGCAGCAGGACGGCGTCCACCGCACGCTCCCGGACCAGCCCGACCGCCTCGGCCGCCGTCGTCTGGACGAGTTCGAGCGGGACGTCGGGCGACCGCTCGTCCCAGATCCGGACCCACTTCGAGGGCGTCACGCCGGGGACGTACGCGAGCTTGAAGGAGGCGGGGGTATCCGGGCCGGTCATGGGGGCAAGGTTACCGGGAGTGGTCATCGCCCTCGTGAGTGGCAAGGACGGTTAGAACCGTCCTTGCCACTCACGAGACCCACTACGGAGCCCAGGCCGCCGAGACCGCCCACGTGACGTCCTGGTCGTACGAGACCGGGTTGTCGAACGGGTGGCCACCGCCGCTGGTGGCGACGTAGACCTCCTCGGCGTAGTGCCGCATGTTCGTGCCCAGTTCGTTCACCGACGCCAGCCGGACGCCGCCGGCTCCGGGCTGGGCGCAGAACGTCGCGTCCTTACGGAACAGGTCGGTGTTGTCGTTCCCGCCCAGCCGCACCCGGAAGTCCGCGTGCCGCAGGAACTGGCCCGGATAGTTGCGCGCCTCCAGCGAGTAGCACGACGGATCCGCGAGCCCGCGCCGCACGACGAACGTCGCGTCCGCTTTCAGCAGCGCCGCGCTCCCCGCGTTCACGACATCCGTCCGCGCGAGGCCGTCACGATGCCGCAGGAAGCGGTCCGTGTAGCCGGGCGTGGTCACCTTGAACGAACGCGCCTGGTCCAGCGGCAGATCGGCGCCACTGCGCCAGAGCGGGATCGACGCCGCCCACGTCGTGTCCGCCGCGAAACTCGACGGCGTGTCCCACGGGTTCGGCCCGCCGCTGCGGGCGAGGTAGACGGTCGCGGCGTAGTGACGGAGGTAGGCGCCACGCTGGTTGAACGATTCCAGCGCCGTTCCTCCGGCGCCTTCCCGCGCGCAGAAGGTCGCGTCCCCGGCGAACGACGCCGAACCGTCGTTCGCGTCCTTGCGGATCCGCGAAGACGCGTGCCGCAGGAAGTGTCCGGGGTAGTTCCGCGACTCGAACGACAGGCACGACGCGTCGGCCAGTCCTGGCCGGGCCCAGAACGTCGCGTCCTTCTTGCCGAGATCCGCGCTGCCTTCGCCGAGGACGTCGGTGCGGACGAAATCGTCCTGATGCCTCAAGTAGCGATCCGTGTACCCGGCCGTCGTGACCCGGAGCGACACGAGTTCGCCTCGGCCGACCTCGGTGCCCTTCGCGATGGCGAGCACCTTCTGGTTGATCTCGCGCACGCGTGCTTCGGTCATCTTCAGCACGCGGCGGTCGTAGGTGTAGAAGCCGTTGACCTCGTTCTCGACGTCGTACGGCTCGGTGTAGACCGACGCGGACAGCCCTCGGCCGTGCACGAACCGCCCGACCTGCTTGGTGATCTCGACGTACCGGTTCGTCAGCGACGTCTCGTCCGGGTACAGCGCGCCGTACGCGAAGCCCTTGCCCGGTTCCCATTCGTGCCCGGTGACGCGTCTCCCGAGGCCGCCGTACTCCCCCAGCACCGCGATCCTTCGCGCGTCGGGTTGCCTGGTGCCGGTGGAGACCTGGTACGCGTGGTCGTCGATCACGTCACCGTTGCCCGGATCCGGATCGGACACGCAGCAGTTCGACCCCGAGTTGTGGTTGATCAGCCGGGTGTCGTCGATCGAGCGGACCAGATCCACGATACGGCCGGCGTCGTACTCGCCCCAGCCTTCGTTGAACGGCACCCATTGCACGATCGAGGTGATGCCCTTGTGCTGCTCGATCATCCGCCGCAGTTCGGCTTCGTAGTTCGCGTGCCCGTTCGGGACCTCGTCGATCGAGTCGAGCGACGGCATGTCCTGCCAGACCATCAGCCCCAGTTTGTCGGCGTGATAGAACCACCGCGCCGGTTCGACCTTGATGTGCTTGCGGACCATGTTGAAGCCCAGCGCCTTCTGGCGTTCGAGGTCGAACCGCAGTGCCTCGTCGGTCGGCGCGGTGTAGATGCCGTCCGGCCAGTAGCCCTGGTCCAGCGTGCCCAGCTGGAAGACGAACTTGCCGTTGAGCAGCGGCCGCATCACGCCGCCGACCATCGCCTTGCCCAGCGAACGCATCCCGAAGTACCCGGTGACGACGTCGCCTCCCGGCAGCCGCACGCGCAGGTCGTAGAGGAACGGGTCGTCGGGCGACCACAGGCGCGCGTTCGGCACCGGGACCCGCAGATGCGACCCGACCGCGCCGGTGGCGGTGCCGACCACCTGGCCGCCCGAAAGCACTTCGGCGGTCGCTTGCTGCCCTGGCGTGCCTTGGACGACGAGGTCGAGCGCGCCGCCGGGGACGTCGGGCGTGGTGTCGAGCCGCGTGATGTGCTCGGCCCGGACCGGTTCCAGCCAGACGGTCTGCCAGATCCCCGACGCCGCCGTGTAGAAGATGCCGCTGGGTGACTTGCGCTGCTTCCCCACCGGATACCGGCTGCCGTCGACCGGCGACGCGACGCCGACGACGATCTCGTTCTCCCCCGCCTTCAACGCCGGCGTGATGTCGAACGAGAACGCGTCGAAACCACCGGTGTGGCTTCCGATCGACGTCCCGTTGACCCAGACCTTGGTCTCCCAGGTGACGGCGCCGAAGTTGAGCTTCACCCGCCGACCGTCCCAAGTGGACGGAACAGTGAACGTCCGGCGGTAGAACATGTTGTCCTCATGCCGTTCGATCCCCGAAAGCATCGACTCGATCGGGTAGGGCACGAGTACGTTTTCGCTCAACGGCCTGCCGATCGGCGGCGAATTCAGGTTCGGCGCGCCGGTGAACCCCCAGGTTCCGTTGAGGTTGAGCCATTCCGAACGCACCAGCTGCGGGCGCGGGTACTCGGGCAGCGCGTTCGACGGTGAGACCTGGTCCGTCCACGGGGTCGGAAGCGGCACGGGAGCGGCTTGGGCGATGGGAACGAGCGTCGTCGCGCCGGCCAGCAGACCGGCCACGACGCTCAGGACGCGCGCGGTTCTTCGGTGCATGCGATCTCCCTATCTCCGGGCGGTCGTGCGGGCCAGCGACCGCTGCAGCACAACGACCACCAGCAGGAACGCACCGCTGACCACCGATTGGTAGTTGCTGTCGAGAGTTCCTATCTGGTTGATGACGTTCTGGATGACCGTTCGGATGCCCACGCCGATGACAGTTCCGAGAATCGTGCCCATCCCGCCGGTCAGCAGGGTGCCGCCGATGACGACGACGGAGATCGCGTCCAGTTCGAGGCCGACCCCGATCACCGTGACCCCGGATTGCAGGTAGGCCGCGGTGAGCGCGCCCGCGAGCCCGGAAAGCACACCGCTCATCACGTAGACGGTGACCTTCGTGCGCGCCACCGGGAGGCCCATCAGCTTCGCGGACTGCTCCGAGCCGCCGGTCGCGAACACCGCTTGCCCGAACCGCGTCCGCCGCAGCAGGAGCCCGCCGATCAGGCACAGCGCCGCCGCGATGAACACCGGATAGCCGAACCCGAACAGCGTGCCGCGCCCGAGTTCGACGAACGCCTCGCCCTCCGGGATCTTGTACGTCGTCGCGCCCTCGGTGGTGATCGCGAGCAGCAGCCCGCGGGCGAACAGCAGCGACGCCAGTGTGACGATGAACGGCGCCATCCCCGTCTTCGCGACCAAAAGCCCGTTGATCAGGCCGATCAGCCCGCACACCGCCAGTGGCAACAGCAGCGCGACGAGGAAACCCCATTGCGATCCGTAGGCGGCGAGGACCCCGCCGAGCGCGTAGACGGAGCCGACCGACAGGTCGATCCCGCCGGTGATGATCACGAACGTCATCCCGAGCGCGATGATCGCGAGGAACGAGCTCTGCAACGCGATGTCGCGCAGGTTGTCCAGGCTGCCGAAACGCGGGAACAGCAGCCACGCGACGGCGACCATGAGCACCAGCGCGATCGCCGCGCCCTGTTTCTGCAGGACCCCGGTCATGAGCTCGCGCCGGGTGGAGTCCTGGGCGGCCATCGTGGGCGCCGCGGTCATCGGCTGCTCCGTTCCCGTGCGACGTACACCGCGCCGACGATGATCGCGGCCTGGATCATCTGCGCGGTCGAATCCGGCAGGTTGTGCTTGATGAGCGTGGCGCGGACGAGCTGCATGAGCAGGACACCCATCACCGTGCCGAGGATGCGGACCCGGCCACCGGTCAGCGGGGTGCCGCCGACCACGACCGCGGTGATCGCGGACAGTTCCATCAGCAATCCGGCGTCCGCGGGGTCGCCGGCGCCGAGCCTGGCGGTGGAGAGCACCCCGGCCAGTGCCGCGAGCAGACCGCAGATGGCGTAGACGCCGATGAGCACACGGTTGACCGGCAGCCCGGCGAGCACGCTGGCCCGGCGGTTGCCGCCGATCGCGACCAGCCGCCTGCCGAACGCCGTCTTCCCGACCAGCGCCGCCACCAGCACGGCCAGTACGGCCGCGATGAGCACGCTCACCGGGATCCCGAGCACCTCGCCGTTGCCGAGCGCGAGGAAATCCGGATCGTGCAACTGGATCAGCTGACCGTCGGCGAGGACGAGCGCGAGCCCGCGCCCGCCGACGAGCAAGGCGAGTGTCGCCACGATCGGCTGGATCCCGACTTTGGCGACGAGGACCCCGTTCAGCGTCCCCGCGGCCAGCCCCGCCGCGAGGGCGACAGCCACCGCCGGCAGGGTCCCGGCGCCGAGGTACAGCGGGACGAGCGCGGCGGAGAGGGCCATCACCGCGCCCACCGACAGGTCGACGCCTTCGGTGCCGATCACCAGCGCCATCCCGAGCGCGACCACCAGTACCGGCGCGGCCTGGATGAGCTGGGTGCGGAAGTTGCCGACGGTCAGGAAGTTCGCCGTGAACGCGATGTTGAACAGCACGAGCGCGACGACGGCGACGTACACGCCGTACTCCTGCAGCCATCGCGCCACCCGGGTCCGGTCCACCGTTTTCGCCGTATCCGTCATGGTGGGCCCCGGTTCCTCCGTTCTGCGCTGGGTGCTGGTCATTCCGCGCCACCCGAAGCGATCGCGGCCAGCACGTGGTCCTGGGTCAGCCGCTCCCCCGCGAGTTCCCCCACCACCGCGCCGTCCTTGAGCACGATCAGCCGGTCGGCTCCGTCGAGGAGTTCCTCCATCTCCGACGAGATCAGCAGGACGGCCAGCCCTTCTTTCGCGAGTTCGTCGATGAGCGCCTGCACCTCCGCCTTCGCGCCGACGTCGATACCGCGGGTCGGCTCGTCGAGCAGCAGTACTTTCGGCTCGGTGCAGAGCCAGCGGGCCAGCAGCACCTTCTGCTGGTTGCCGCCGGAGAGTTCGGCGACCTTCTGGTCCGGGCTCGACACCTTGATCCGCAGGCGTTTCACGAACGTGTCGACGATCCTGTCCTGGCGGGCCCGGCTGACCAGGCCGAAACGGGACAGCTTCGGCAACGCGGCGAGCACGATGTTCTCCCGCACGGACAGATGCGGGATGATGCCCTCGGTCTTGCGGTCCTCGGCGAGCATGCTGACGCCCGCGCGCATCGCGGCCGCCACATTCCCTTGGGGGACTTGCTTTCCGCCGACGAGCACCGTGCCACCCGACAGCGGCAGGTCGCCGACGATCGCCCGCGCGGTCTCCGTGCGGCCGGAGCCGAGCAGCCCCGCGAGGCCGACGATCTCGCCGGGTTTGATCTCCACCGAGACGCCGCCCAGCCGGTTGCCGCTGGTGAGCTTTTCCGCGCGCAGGACCGGTTCCCGGCCGGCCTCGTGGTCGCCCTCGAAGGCCGTCGCGCCGTGCGAACGGATGTCGCCGACACTGCGGCCCAGCATCATCGACACCAGTTCCAGCCGCGGCAGGTCGGCGAGCGGTCCGGTGTGGACCCGCTTGCCGTCCCGCAGCACCGTGACCCGCTCGCAGATCCGGTACAGCTCGTCCATGCGGTGGCTGACGTACACGATCGCGATCCCGCGTTCGTGCAGCCTGCCGATGACCTCGAACAACGTCTCGACCTCGCGCGGCTCCAACGAGGACGTCGGCTCGTCCATGATCACGACGTCGGCGTCGACCGATACCGCGCGAGCGAGCGCGACCATCTGCTGCGCGCCGACGCTGAGTGTCCCGAGTGGACGGCGGACGTCGGTGTCGATGCCGTAGTCCTTCAGCAGGGCCGCCGCGTCGGAGTTCATCCGCGCCCAGTCGACCAGCCCGAACCGCTTCCTCGGCTCGCGGCCGAGGTACACGTTGCTCGCCACGCTCATCAGCGGGATGAGGTTGACCTCCTGGTAAATCGTGGAGATCGCGCCCCGCGCGTGGATCGTGCCGGAATCCGGCTTGTGCACGCCGGTGAGCACCTTGATCAGCGTCGACTTGCCGGCGCCGTTCTCGCCCACCAGCGCGTGCACCTCGCCCGGCCGCAGCGCGAACGACACGTCGTCGAGCGCGCGCACCCCGGCGAACGTCTTCGTCACGCCTTCGACCTCGAGAACCGGTTCCATCGTCAGTACGCGTTCCCGAGCTTCTGCGCCGCGTTCGCCGAGTCGTACTGGTCGTCGGAGATCACCACGGTCGGCGGGATCTCCTTGCCGGCGGCGAAGTCCTGCAGCGTCGAGAAGGCGAGCGGGCCGAAGCGCGGGTTGGACTCGATCACCGCGTTGTAGCTGCCGTCGGCGATGAGCTGCACGGCGTTGCGGGTGCCGTCGATCGAGACGATCTTGACGTCCTTGCCCGGCGTCTTGCCCGCTGCCTTCAGCGCGGTGACCGCGCCGATGCCCATCTCGTCGTTCTCGGCGTAGACGGCGGTGATCTCGGGGTTGCTCTGGATGAGCTGTTCCATGACCGCCTGGCCCTTGGACCGGTCGAACTCGCCGGTCTGCTCGGCGACGATCTGGATACCCGTGGTCGCGGCGATCTCGTCCTTGAAACCCTTGGTGCGATCGGTGGTCACGTTGTTGCCGGACGCGCCGAGCAGGATCGCGACCTTGCCGGTGCCGCCGGTGGCCTTCACCATCTCCTGCGCCGCGCGCTTGCCCTGCTCGACGAAGTTCGAGCCGATGAAGGTCAGGTAGTCCGTGCACGGCTGCGAGGTCACCTTGCGGTCGATGGTGATGACCGGGACCTTCTTGGCCTTCGCCGCGTCGAGCGCGGGCTGGAGGCCGTCGGAGTTCAGCGGGGCCACGATGAGCAGCTGCGCACCCCGGTCCAGCAGCGACTTGATGTCGCTGACCTGCTTGTTGAGATCGCTCTGCGCGTTGGTGACGAGGAGCTTGTCGTCCGGGACACCGAGTTTCTTGGCTTCGTCCTTGATGGACTGTGTCTCGGCGATCCGGAACGGGTTCGCCTCCTTTTCCGACTGAGAGAAGCCGATGACCGCGTTCTTCACGTCCACCTGCGGGTAGCCGGTCTTCTCGCGGGCGCAGCCCGGCCCCGCGGCCTGGTTCGGCGCCGCCGAAGCGGCGGGACCGGCCCCCGACGGGGCGGATTGCTGGGTCTCGCGGCTGGTGCAGGCCGTCAGCGCGAGCGCGAGGCCGGTCACCAGGAGCAGGGTGCGGCGGATGGGCAGGGACATCGATCGCTCCTCGGGGAAGTCGAGCACACGGGTCTGCGGTGACCCATGTCACTCATAGGGACGATGCCAGATTTACATCGTTGGTACAACGTTGTAAATCCGCCGTTCGCGCGGCTAGGCTGTGCCGGATCTGTACCGGAGCACTGCGGAGGGGAGCGAGGGTGGCCACGCTCAAGGACGTCGCCAAGCTTGCGGGCGTCTCGGTCAAGACCGTGTCGAACGTGGTCAACGGCTACGACTTCGTCAAGCCGGAGAACCGCAAACGTGTCGAGAAGGCGCTCGCCTCGACCGGATACCGGCCCAATCTCGGCGCCCGCAACCTCCGCCGCGGGCGCACCGGGTTCCTCGGGCTGATGCTGCCCGAACTGAGCATCCCGTACTTCGGCGAGCTGGCGGGACTGGTGCTGCAGGCGGCGCAGGAACACGAGTGGAACGTCCTCATCGAACAGACCCTCGGCACCAGGGAGCGGGAGCGCAACGCCCTCTCCGCGCTGGGCCCGCATCTGATCGACGGCGCGATCATCAGCCCGGAAGCGTTGCACACCAACGACTTCGAGGACCTCGCGCCGGGTGTCCCACTGGTGATGCTCGGCGAGCACGTCGTCGACGTTCCGATAGACCACGTCGGCATCGACAACGTCCAGGCCGCCCGGATCGCGGTGCGGCACCTGATCTCGCTCGGCCGCCGCCGGATCGCCGCGATCGGTGCGCATCCGCAGCGGCACACCGCCGCGCAGCGACTGGAGGGCTACCACTCCGCGCTCGAAGAGGCGGGGCTCGCGCCCGTCCCGGAACTGGTCCTGCCCGCCCTGCGCTACCACCGCGCCAACGGCGCCGAAGCGATGGCGCAGCTCCTCGCGCTGCCGGATCCACCCGACGCGGTCTTCTGTTTCAACGACCTTCTCGCCATCGGCGCCCTTCGCGCCGCGGCCGAACGCGGCGTCCAGGTGCCGTCGGACATGGCGATCGTCGGTTTCGACAACAACGAGGAGAGCGCGTACAGCCTGCCTTCGCTGACGACGATCGCGCCGGACAAGGCGGCGATCGCGCGGGCCGCGGTCGATCTGCTGCGGCGGCGTATCGCCGGCGGGAGCGACCTCGAACCGGAAGACGTCCAGACGCCGTTCTCGCTGGAGATCCGGAACAGCACCATCGCCTGACACCCGCATTTCGTCCTCTGAATGCGGTAGTTGCGCGTGCAAGGACCGCATTCAGAGGACGAAATGCGGGAGTCGTGGCATTGTGTGTCCGTGAATCGGGCTCTGGCGGTGCTGACCCTCGTCGCGTACGTGACGTTGCCGCTCGGCTCGGCCAAGTACGAGACGCTCGTGCTGCCGACGCTCCTCGCCGGGCTGGTCTACGCGGCGATCGCGATCGCGGGCTTTCCGTGGGTGCAGAAGCACGGGCGCGCGTGGGCGATCGCGTACGTCTGCGTTCAGTTACCGCTCGGCTTCACCCTGTTCTCGCTTTCGGGCGCCGCCGTCGGAGCCGTCCTGCTTCTCGTGGTCCTCGTCTGCCACACCGTGTTGCTGCTGCCGCTGCCGGTGGCGTTCGGGGTCGCGGTGGTGATCCCGCTCATCCACTTGCCGATGGCACCGTTGGACGGGCTCCGCGAGGGACTCGGGACGCTGGCGGTCATGGTCTTCGCCGCCGTGGTGACCGAATTGGTCGTCCGGGAGAAGCGGGCGCGTGAGGAGCTGGCCGAGGCCCACGAACGTCTTCGCGACCACGCCGCCCAGGCCGAGCAACTCGCCACGATCCAGGAGCGCAACAGGCTCGCGCGCGACATCCACGACGGGCTCGGCCACCACCTCACGGTCGTCCAGATGATGTTGCAGGCCGCCCGCGCGGTGATCGGCACCGGCGACGCCGAGCGGGCCGACGGGATGCTCGCCAAGGCACAGGACCAGTCGCGCGAGGCGCTGGCGGAGGTCCGCCGGTCGGTGTCGGCGTTGCGGGAACCGCGCTCCGAGCCGCTCACGGACGCGTTGCGGACGCTGGCGGACGAAGCTTCCGCGGCGGGCGTGCCGACCGCGTTCGAGGTCAAGGGCGCCGCACGGGACACGCGCGCCGAGGTGGAGGAGTCGCTGTTCCGGGCGGCCCAGGAGGGATTGACCAACGTGCGCAAGCACGCGCGGGCCAAGGCCGCGACCGTGGTGCTCGACTACGCCGTCGCCGATCGGGTACGCCTCGAAGTCCGCGACGACGGTCTCGGGATCGCCGCGGATTCCCCGCCGGACAAGGGTTTCGGCCTCATCGGGCTCCGCGAACGGATCGCCGGGCTCGGCGGCCGGGTCTCGGTCGACTCCGCCGAGGGGCAGGGCTTGACGCTCACCGTGGAGGTGCCGGGATGACCGTCCGCGTGCTGATCGTCGACGACCAGGCGCTGTTCCGCGAAGCGCTGGCGACCCTGCTGGAAGTCCAGCCGGAGATCGACGTCGTCGGTGAGGCGGCGAACGGCGAGGAGGCCGTGCGGCTCTGCGCCGAACTCCGCCCCGACGTCGCGCTGATGGATCTGCGGATGCCGGTACTGGACGGGATCGCCGCCACCGCGAGGCTTCGCGCCGAGCAGCCCGGCGTGCGGGTCCTGGCGCTGACGACGTTCGACGACGACGAAGACGTGTTCGCCGCGTTGCGCGCGGGCGCCGTCGGCTATCTGCTCAAGGACGTCTCGTCGACGCGGCTGGTCGAAGCGCTGGTGGCGGCCGAACGGGGCGAATCGGTGCTGCAGCCTTCCGTCGCGGCGAAACTCGTCGCGAGAGTGGCCCGGCTGCCCGCCGAGACGCCCCAGCCGTTGGTGACACCGCTTTCGGAACGGGAACTGGAGGTCGTCCGGCTCCTGGCGGACGGCCGCAGCAACCGCGAGATCGCCAAGACGCTGTTCCTCGCCGAGGGCACGGTGAAGAACCTCGTGACGAGTGTGCTGTCCAAGCTCCAGGTGCGGGACCGTACCCAGGCCGCCCTGCGCGCGAAGGAACTCGGCCTGTTCTGAGCGCGGGTCGTGAGTGAAAAAGAGGGTTAGAACGACCATTACCACTCACGACTCCCGCCCCAAGCGCCCAACCGGACACGCTGAAGGGGCCTAGCGTCCTCTACGGACGATCGTCATCGGCTTGTGCCACGGAGTCCTGTCTGTGCGACAGGGCTCGCTCGCGCCACGACATGTTTGCGACCGTTTCGCGTGACTGAATGGACGACACGCGTGATCGGACGGACGACACGCGTGATTGGCCGGACGACGCCCGCATACCGGTCACATGACCTCGCACATGACTTCCGGCACCTGCCCTCGTGCCCCGCCGCGGCCGAACATTGCTCCCGTCGCATCGACCGAGGGAGCCGGAAGTGAACCACACGACAGAACAGAAGACCCGCAAGCAGGCCGCCCTGCACTTCACCCGCCACGCCGTGGAGATGCTCATCTCGATGGTGGTCGGCATGGTCGTCCTGGAACCGGTCTGGTCGTTCCTGTGGCCGGGCCTCGCCGGGAACGTGACCGCGAACGCGCTGGTGATGGCGACGAACATGTCGCTCGGCATGGCGCTGTGGATGCGGATCCGGCGCCATGGCTGGGCTTCGATCGCCGAGATGTCGGCCGCGATGTACGTGCCCTATCTGCTGTTCCTGCCGTTCTTCTGGACCGGCCTGATCTCGGGATCGGCCTTGATGACGGCCGGGCACGTGCTGATGGTGCCCGCGATGCTCGCCGCCATGTTCCGCCGCCGCGCCGAGTACGGAGCCTGACCATGCGATCCTTCGTCCGGGTCACGCTGACCGTGCTGGCGTTCACCGTCGCCGCGCTGGCCCTGCCGGTCACACTCGGCGCGGTGACGCTCAGCGCCAGTTTCGAAGACCGCTACGCACAGAGAACCGACGGGGCCGCGGCGCGCCCCGCCCACCGGCCGCACGATCCCGCGAAACCCACCGCGGTGGTCGTCGTCGGGAACGAGGGCGCCGTCGTCTCCGACGCGCTCGCACCGTACGAGGTCCTGTCGGCGTCCGGCGCGTTCAACGTCTACACCGTCGCGCCGCGGGCCCGGCCGGTCACCTTGACCGGCGGGCTCGATCTGATCCCGGACCTGGATTTCGCCGATCTCGACAGGCTGCTCCCGTCCGCCGCGCCGGACGTCGTGGTGGTCCCCGCGTTGCCGGATCTCGGCGAGCCGACCACGCGGCCGGTGACCGAGTGGCTGAAGCGCCAGTCTTCGCGGGGCTCGCTGCTCATGAGCGTCTGCAACGGGTCTGGCGTGCTCGCGACGGCCGGGCTCCTCGACGGGCGGAAGGCCACCGCGCACTGGATCCGCATCGGCGGCTTCGACGACGAATTCCCCGCCGTGGACTGGATTCGCGGCACGCGCTACGTCGACGACGGGAACATCGTGACCACGGCCGGGATCCTCTCCGGGATCGACGGGGCGCTCCGTCTCACCGAGCGCTTCGCGGGCACCGAGGCCGCGCGGAAGGCGGCCGAAGCCGTCGGCTGGACCCACTACTCCCCCGGCTCCAGCCCGCCGATGGAGCAGAACGGCTTCGAAGCGGCGGACACCGTCGTCGGGTTCAACACCGCCTTCCGGTGGGACAAGCCGAGGCTGGAAGTCCTGCTGACGGGCGGCATCCGGGAACTGGAACTGGCCGCGGTGTTCGACACCTACGGCCAGTCCCTCGCGGTCGAAACGCGGGCGGTCGGTCTCGACGGCACGCCGATCCGGTCCCGGCACGGCCTGACCTTCGCGCCGCGCGGCATCCCGGCCGCCGACCTCGACCGGCTGATCGTGCCCGGCACCGACGCGGCCGCGAGCCGCGCCGCCGAGCGCTACTCCGCGCTCTCGCCGGTGTACCTGCACGCCGAACCGGGGTTCCCGTTCGACGCCGTCCTCGAAGACCTGGCCCGCACGACGGACGCCGCGACCACGCGATGGACGACGAGGACGTTGGAGTACCGGCCCGCCCACCTCTCGCTCGACGGCGAAGCGTGGCCGTGGACGGTCACGCTCCGGCCGTTCGGGCTGGCCGTCCTCGGCCTGCTCGCGGCCTTCGGGATCCGCGCCGTCAGCCGGCGATTCGCGGGCCGGGGCCCGTTTCCCGCACGACGCGGTAGCGGGGATTCGCACTGACCAGTGACTCGGCCTTGCCGGGCAGCCCGTCGAGTGCCGCTTGGATGGCCGCGAGCCGCCCCGCGGTATCGGAGACCTCTTCGAAATGCCGGTAGTCCGCTTCACTCGCCCAGCTGACGACGTTGACGACCCTCGTCCCGTCCACACTCGCGTGGAAGCGGGCCGAGACGTAGCCGGGGTAGAACCGGACCCAGCGGTCCTGGATCTCCGCGAAGGCATCCACCAAAGCCGCCTGGGTCTCCGGTCCGTCGACCGCGTACTCGATGATCGAGTAGAAACCCTTGTCCTCGCCCATGTTCACTCCTTCAAGCACTTAGGTGAACACCAGGCTTCACCCTCCACCCAACTGGAGATCAAGGGCGGCCCGCCTCGTGCGCGACGATCGCGAGCTGGATCCGGTTGGTCAGATCGAGCCGGGTCAGCGCGCTGGAAACGGTCGCCTTGATGCTCGACCGGGAAAGATGCAGCCGTTCGGCGATCTCCGCGTTGCTCAGTCCCTCCGCGACGGCGTGCGCGACCTCACGTTCCCGCTCGGTCAGCAGGTCCATCCGGTTCCTCGCGGTTCCGCGATCCGGGCCCCGCCGCGCCGCCATCGCGATCACGGTCCGGGTCACCTCCGGCGACAGCACCGGTTCCCCGGCCGCCGCGCGCCGGACCGCCTCCACGATCTGCTCCGGCGGAGTGTGCTTCAACAGGAACCCCGCCGCGCCCGCGCGTAAGGCGGCGAGCACGGTCTCGTCGGCGTCGAAGGTCGTCAGGATGACAACGGCGGGGGCGTGCTCGCCCGTTCGCCCGGCGAGCGCGGCGGTGGCGGCGATCCCGTCGAGTACCGGCATCCGGACGTCCATCAGCACGACGTCCGGCCGCAGCCGGGTCACGGCGCCGGCGACGTCGGCACCGTCGGCCGCCTCACCGACGACCTCGACGTCGACCGCCCCACCCAGCATGAGCCCGAGTCCGCCGCGGACGAGGGGATCGTCGTCGACCACCAGAACCTTGATCACGACGCACACGGTATCCGGGCCCGGACGCGGAACTTCCCGTCACTGATCTCCCTGCTCAGTTCCCCGCCGTGCAGCGCGATCCGCTCGGCGAGCCCGATCAGTCCCGCGCCCGCGCCGGGGATCTCGCTCGTGGTGACGCCGATCGGCGCGGCGTTGGCCACCTGCACCAGCACCTCCCCCGTCGCCGACCCGCTCACCAGCACGTCGACGGCCGCGCCGGGAGCGTGTTTCCGGGCGTTCGTCAGTCCTTCTTGGACGATGCGGTAGATCGTGCGCTGCACCTGCGGTCGCAACTCCCCGAGCCCTTCGGCGAAATCGGCCCGCACCTGCTGTCCGCTGAGGCGGGCCTCGTCGACCAGTGCGGGCAGCCGCGCGACGGTGGGCTGCGGTGCCTCGCGGCCGTCCTCGCCGTCGGGTGGCTGACGCAGCAGGTCGAGCACCTCGCGCAGTTCGTCCAGCGCCTGATTGGCGTTGGACCGCACCACCGCCACGACGTCGCGGACCTCGGCCGCCGTAGGCTCCGGCGCGGCACCGCGTTCCGCCTGCGCCGTGCGGTACTCCAGCGCCCCGGCGTGCACCGCGAGCAGCGAGATCCGGTGCGCGAGGACGTCGTGCATCTCGCGCGCGATCCGCTGGCGTTCGGCCAGGCGGCTCTCCTCCAGTTCACGGCCGTGTGCCCGCCGCTCGGCGTCGGCACGCATCCGCAACGCCAGCACGACCTGACGGCGGGCGCGCACGCCGATCCCGGCCGTCACCACGAGCGCGGCCCCGAGCACCAGGCTGATCAGCCAGGGCAGGGGTTGTGTGGCCGCGCCGGGGAAGTACGCGTGGATGTACGGGACGCTGATCAGCACCGCCACCGACGTGATCGGCACCGCCGCCTTCCAGCCCCGGTGCAGGGCGAGGGAGAACAGCAGCAGGATCATCGCCGCCGCCGCGGTGTTCGCGAGCGCCCCGGCCGTCGCGGCCAGGACACCGCCCGTCACCGGGAACCGCCGTCGCCACCAGAGCGCCAGGCAGACCATCCCGCCGAGGACCGGGTCGGCCACCTGTGCCCAGCGCGGCAGCCCGAGCACGTCGGGAAGGACGAAATACCTGAACTCGAGAAACCAGACGAGGGCCGCGACCGCGAACATCGTCACGTCCACCGCCCAGTCGCGCGGGGTGCGCGCCCTCGACCATTCCCCCGGCTCGTCGGCACGGGCGAGCTCACCGGGCAGCATCCAGCGGTCCACCGTCACGGCCATCCTCGCAGTGTAGATACCGACAGACCGGACAAGTGGCCACGATCTTCCTGGTCACCCGGCCATCGAGTCGGTCCTGCCGTCCGAAGCGGCGCGCGTACCGCCGCGGTCATGGTGGAGCCCATGCTGAGCGAACCGGCGCCCGCGCTGCGACTCGACGGGCTGACCAAGGTGTTTTCCGGGAAGACCGCCGCCGACCACGTGGGGCTCACAGTGCCGCCCGGGTCGCTGACCGGGCTGGTCGGCCCGAACGGCGCGGGCAAGACCACCTCGCTGGCGATGGCCGTCGGGCTGCTGCGCCCCGATTCGGGGAACGCGCTGGTCCACGGGGTCGACGTCTGGGCGGAACCGGCGAGGGCCAAGACCATGCTCGGTGTCCTGCCCGACGGTCTCGCCCTGCCCGAACGCCTGACCGGCGCCGAGCTGCTGACCTACTGGGGACTGCTCCGGGGCATGGACGCCGCCGTCGTCCGGTCGCGGGCGGCCGAACTGCTGCGGATCCTCGAACTCGAAGAGGCCGAGGATCGCGGGGTGCTCGTCATCGAGTACTCGACCGGGATGCGGAAGAAGATCGGGCTGGCGACGGCACTGCTGCACGCGCCGAGGGTGCTCGTACTCGACGAACCGTTCGAGGCCGTCGACCCGGTTTCGGCGCGGGTGCTGCGGGCGATGCTGCTGCGGTTCGTCGCGGCAGGCGGCTCGATCGTCCTCTCGTCGCATGTGATGTCGCTGGTCGAGGACCTGTGCGATCGGGTGGCGATCATCGCGGACGGGAGGGTCGTGGCGAGCGGCACGCTGGCCGAGGTCCGAGGGGAATCGACGCTGGAAGACGTGTTCGTGCGGCTCGTCGGCGAGCGCTCGGTCGGCGAGGAGGACCTGCTGTGGTTGGCGACCTGATCCGGCTGAAACTCGCGATCCAGCGGCATACGCTCAGCTGGAAACGAGTGCTCGGCCTGTTCGCCGGGGTGCTGGCGGCCGCGGCGACCTGGGCGGCCGTGTTCCTCGCGGAACCGGCCTCCCGCCCCGACGTGCTGCTGCTCGTCCTGGCCTGCTGGACGGCGGGCTGGCTGGTCGGCCCCGTCCTCACCTCCGGCGCCGCGATGCTGCGCCCGGAGTACTTCACCCTGCTGCCGCTCGCGCGACGCGGGCTCGGCGCCGGACTGCTGGCGTCCGCGTTCGCCGGAGTCGGCGGTGCGGTGACCGCGATCGCGGCACTGGCGCTGATCCCGTACGCCGTCGTCACGGCGACCGGCGGGACCGCGATCGCCTCGGTCGCCGTGGCCCTCGTGGGCGCGGTGCTCCTGGTCGTGTTCGTGGTGGCGCTCTCCCGGACCGTCTACGCGTTGCTGGGCGCCGCGATGCGCACCCACCTCGGCGTGGAGCTCGCCGCGGTCCAGTACGGCCTGCTGCTGTCGTCGATGACGGCGGGCTGGGCCGTGGTGCGGCCGGTGCTGGACTCGATCCCGGTGTTCCTGCGCGACGGTTTCGGCACCGTCCCGGCCCGTGCGGCGCTGGAGTGGACGCCGTTCGGGCTTCCGCTGCGCGCCGTCGGCGAGATGGCGGCGGGACGGCCCTTGCCCGCGCTGGGCTCGCTCGCGCTGCTCGCCGGTGCGGCGGCGGCCGTGACGACGGCCGCGATCGCGTTGCTGACCCCGCATCTCGGCGCCCGCACCGCACGACGTCGTCGCCGTCCGCTCGGCAGCCGCGCCCGGATGCTCCCCGCGAACCCGCTCGGCGCCGTCGTCGGCAAGGAACTCCGTACCTGGTGGCGGGATCCGTGGCGGAGCCTGGAGGTCCGCTCGGCCATCTGGTTCGGGGTGTTCATCGCGATCTACGGCGCGATCGCCGGGGTACCCGAGCTCGCCGGGCTCGCCGGTGCCGCCGTCGCGCTCACGGTGGCGCTCAGCGGCGCGAACCTCTACGGCCAGGACGGGACCGCGCTTTGGCAGCTCGTGGTGGCCGAGAGCCCGGCGACGGTGCGTGCCGACGTCCGCGGACGGCAGATCGGCATCACCGTCCTCTTCGGACTGCCCGCCCTCGTCTTGTCCGCGGCGATGATGGCCGTGACGGGGATCTTCACCTACGCCGTGCCGATCCTCGCGGTGCTGATCGCGCTGCTCGGGGTCGGCTGCGGTACCGCCGTGGTGATGTCGGTGCTCGGTGCGACACCCGGCGTCGACCCGCATCGCCGCGTCAACGCCACGGACGCCGGCGAGAACACAGCCGGGATCTTCGCGGCGTTCCAGATCCAGCTGTGGGCGACCGCTCCGACGTCCGGGATGGCCGCGATGCTGACCTTCGCGGGTGATTCGCCACCGGACTGGTTCGGAGCGGCGACGCTCGCGGTGGCACTGGTCAACGCCGTCGCGGGAGCCTGGCTCGGGGGCGCCATCGCGACCCGGAGGCTGGCGACGCGGCTGCCCGAGACCTTCGCGAAACTCCGGCGGACCTGACCGATCGGGCGCAGTGCACCCACCGGCCCCGGTGAACGGGCGCTCCGATGCTCCTCACGCTCGCGGCGGGGATCGCCGTGTTCGGCGCCTTCGCGCCGCTGGACGCTCGTTTCCGCAAGATCTGCTCTGCCCGCCTGGTGGCCCGCGCGTCGCGAAAGTGGCTTTCGCGACGCGCCACGACCGTGGCACCGGATGTCGGTGAAGGACCGACCTGTGGCACCGTGAGCGACGTCTGGAGGTCGTGATGACAGGTGTGGTCGGGTTGATCCGCGAGCGAGGCGAAGACGAGCGTCAGGCGCGGATCGTCGAGGTACTGGTGGACGCCTTCGAAGACCTCATGCGCGCGGACGCCGACGCGTTCCGCCGCAAGTTCCGCAAGATGGCCGCCGCCCCGTTCGCCTTCTACCGGGGCTCGGCGTGCCTGTTCTACGCGGACATGGCGCACGAGGACGACCCCTGGGCGAACGCCGAGACCGGCCGGGTGTGGATCCAGGGCGATCTGCACGCCGAGAACTTCGGCAGCTACATGGATTCGTCGGGGACGCTGGTGTTCGACGTCAACGACTTCGACGAGGCCTACCTCGGCTGCTTCACCTGGGACCTCAAACGGCTGGCCGCCAGTGTCGCGCTGCTGGCATGGAGCAAGGCGATCTCCGACGACGACATCGAGACGCTGATCGGCACCTATCTGCGCGCCTACGTCAAACAGGTCCGCGAGTACGCCGAGCGCCCCGGCGACGAACTCGTCCGGCTCCAGCTGGACAGCACCGAGGGCGTCCTGCACAACGTGCTGCTCAGGGCCCGGCTCAAGACCCGGATCGACCTGCTGGACGAGCTGACCACCGTGGAGGATTACGACCGCAGGTTCCGGCACGGGCCGGGTGTCCGCGTCCTCGACCAGGCCGAACACGAGGTCGCGACCAGGGCCTTCGAGTCCTATTTGGACACCATCCCGGAGAACAAACGGTTCGGCAGTATCACCTACCGGGTCAAGGACATCGTCGGCCGGACCGGATTCGGCATCGGCTCCGCCGGGCTGCCCGCGTACAACATCCTCGTCGAAGGCCGGACCCAGGCACTCGAGAACGACGTCGTCCTCTCGATGAAACAAGGGAACGTCGCGGCGCCGAGCCGGATCGTGTCCGAAGAGCGCATCCGCGGCTACTTCACCAACGAGGGCCACCGCACCGCCGTCTCCCAGCGCGCGTTGCAGGCGCACGCGGACCCCTGGCTCGGGTACACGGAGATCGACGGGACCGGGTTCGTCGTCTCGGAGTTGTCGCCCTACGTGGACGACCTCGACTGGTCGGAGCTGACCGAACCGTCGGAGATGGGACCGGTCCTCGATTATCTCGGCCGCGCCACGGCGAAGATGCATTGTGTGTCCGATTCGGACTCCGAACAGACGCTGGTCGACTTCCAGAGCGAAGAGGCCATCGCCGGGGTCATCGGCGACCGGGAGGACGAGTTCGTCCGCACGCTGACCGAGTTCGGGATGGCCTACGCCGAGCAGTCGCGGGACGACCACCGGCTGTTCGTGGACGCCTTCCGCGGCGGGAAGATCCCCGCCGTCCGGCCTGCCGCCGAGGGCTGACCGGACGACGGGAACGCGCTACTCGCGGAGACCGATGGCCTCGATCGGCTTCGACCGCAGCGCCACGCGGGTGGCGAGCCCCAGCGAGACCAGCCCGAGCAGGATCGCCCCGGCGATGACGCCGCCGAAGACGGTGACCGTGCCCGACGGCAGCGGTGTCCCGCGCAGACCGAGGTTCAGCAGTATCAAGGGGATCCCCGCCACCACCGTGCCCAGCAGCGCCGCGACCCCGACCGTCGCCAGTGCTTCGAAGCGCATCATCCGCACCACCTGGCGTTTCGTGGTGCCGATCAGGCGGAGCAACGCGAACTCGCGCGAGCGCTGCGCCGTGCTCATCACCAGCGTGTTCGCCACCGAGATCACGACGTAGCCGAGGATCACCCCGACCGCGACCAGGTTCACGTAGAACTGGGCGTCCTGCTGCCCGTTCGCGGGCGCGGCCACCGCCGATCCCGGCGTCACGGCCAGACCCGGATAGCGGACCGCGAGCTCGTTCAGCGCGGCGGTCACGACGGCGGAATCCGCGTCGGGCTGCTGCCGCACCAGCACCGCATCGTCCAGCCGGTCCCCGGTGTGCGCCCTCGCGAGATCGGCGGGCAGCACGTAGCGGCCGAAAGCCTGGTCACGGGTGTAGGTGGCGACCAGCCGCAGCTTCGCCGGAGCGCCGTCACCGAAGAAGAACTCGACGTCGTCGCCGATCTTCTTCTCGTACCAGTCGGCTTCCGATTCGCTCATCGCCACGGTGTTCCCGGTCAGATCGGTGATCTTGCCCGACACGACACCCAGGTCGACGTTCCCGCGGATCTGCGCGCCGTCCAGTCCCTGCGCCGCGTACCGCTCGACGCGCAGCTTGTCCTGCTCCTGCACCGTGTTCAGCACCTCGGTGCGCACGACCGGGGTCGCGGCGGCGACACCGGGGACCCGCCGTGCCGCCCCGGCGACCTCCGGGGACAACCCGCCGGTGCCACTGGCGAGCACGTAGTCCGCCGTGGTCGACTCGACGGTCTCCTCCTGGCGCGCGGCGGCCGCCGAGGTCTGGCTGTAGAACATCGTGAGCGCGAACGAGACCGCCAGCATCACCGGCGTCACCGCGGCCGCCAGCCGTCGCGAGTTGGCCTGGCTGTTCGCGGCGGCCAGGTAGCCGCTGATCCGCGAAATCCGGTTCAGCACCGGGGCGATCAGGCTCGTCATGAGGGCGACCACCTTCGGGCCGAGCACGCCGAGCCCGATCACGATCATGAGCGACGCACCGCCCGAAGCCGCCAGCCCCGCCTCACCGCGCACGAAGATCGGGACCATCGACCCGCCGAGACCGGCCACCACCAGCGCGCAGCCGATGGCGACCCGCACCCGGCCGAGTTCGCGCCGCTCCACGGCGGCCTCGCCGAGTGCCTCCACCGGGCGGATCGACGACGGACGCCGCGAAGCCGACCAGGCGGCCAACCGCGCCGTGCCCAGCCCCAGTGCCAGCGCGGCGACGAGCGGGATCGGGCTGATCGCCAGTTCGAAGTCCGGCGGGATCACCCCGATGGCACCGAAGGCGTTCCTCAGGCCGAAGCCCACCGCCACCCCGAGGCCGCTGCCCAGTACCCCGGCGACCACCGCGACGATCATCGTCTCGGCGCCGATGAGCTTGCGGATCTGCTGCGGTGTCGCCGCGATCGCCCGCAGCAGGGCGAACTCCCGGCGGCGCTGGTTGATGACGAGGGCCAGGGTGCTGGCCACGACGAACACCGCGATGAGGAGCGCGAAGCCGCCGAACGAACCCGCGAGCGCCATCAGGAGCATCCGGGTCTGACTGACGTCGAGGAACTCGACCGTGCTGCGCTCGACCCCGGTCGCCACCGTCACCTCGTCGCCGACCGCGGCGCCGATCTTCTCGGCGAGATCGCCCGGCGTGACACCCGGCTCCGCCAGCACGCCGATCGCGTGTGCCTGTCCGGGGGTCCCGGCGAGTTCGACCGCCTTCTCCTGGGAGAAGAACAGCGCGGACTGCCGCGAGAGGCCGTCGCCCGTCTTCGGGGCGGCGATCCCGGAGACCCGGAACTCGACCGGTGCCGAGCGGACGGCGATCTTCACCCGCTGCCCGACCGAGACACCGCTCCGTGACGCCAGATCCGCGTCGAGGACCACCTCGTCGGCACCGGCGGGCGCGCTGCCGTCACGCAGCGAGAACGGCGCCAGCACGGCGGCGTCCCAGTTGTGCCCGAGTGACTGGCCGCCTTCCGGACCGGTCAGTGGCCGTCCGTCGGCGGTCACGACGGTGGCCGGGAAGCTCTGCTCCGCCACCACGCCACGGACCCCGGGCACCGCGGTGATCGCGCCGGTGAGCGTCACCGGCACCGACGCCTGCTCGGCGACCTGCTGACTGTCGAGCGCGCCGGTCCCGGGCGGATCGACCGTCTGCCCGCCGCCGACGACGACCGCCGCGCCGGCGTACCGCTGGGTGGGGACACCGGCGCGCAGACCGGATTCCATCAGGATGCCGCAACCGGCGACCAGCGCCGTCCCGCACAGGATCGCGACGAACGCGCCGACGAAACCGCTCAGGCGGGTCTTCGTCGTCTGCCAGGCCAAATCCCACATGACGTCACCACTCCCCGAGGTGGGTCATGCGCTCGGCGACCCGTTCCGGCGTCGGCGCCGGGAGGTGACCGGCCAGCTTGCCGTCGGCGAGGAACAGCACGCTGTGCGCGGCCGACGCCGCGACCGGGTCGTGGGTGACCATCAGCACGGTCTGCCCCATACCGTCCACAATGGAGCGAAGGAGATCGAGGACCTGTTTCGCGGTACGGGTGTCCAGTGCCCCGGTCGGCTCGTCGGCGAGGACGACCTCCGGCCGGGTGACCAGCGCGCGGGCGATCGCGACCCGCTGCTGCTGGCCACCGGACAGTTCCGACGGGCGGTGTTCGAGCCGCTTCGCGATCCCGACACCCTCGACGATCTCGCGCAGCCATTGCGGGTCCGGCTTCTTCCCGGCCAGCCGCATCGGCAGCGTGATGTTCTGCAGCACGTTCAGCGACGGCAGCAGGTTGTAGGCCTGGAAGACGAATCCGATGCGCGTCCTCCGCAGCTCGGTGAGCGCTTTCTCCCGCAGCCTGCTCAGTTCCGTGTCCCCCAGCAACACCCGGCCCGAGCTCGGTTTGTCCAGCCCGGCCGCGCAGTGCAGGAAGGTGCTCTTGCCCGAGCCCGACGGTCCCATCACCGCGGTGAAGGTGCCTCTGCGCACTTCGACGGTCACCCCGTTCAACGCCGTGACCGCGCCGTCGCCGGATCCGTAGACCTTGCTCACGGATTCCAGCGTCAAGGCGCACGTGCCCCCTGAATTCATCATTTCCCCTTAGCGATGGTGATCTCTTTCGCCAACCTACGGTCGGCGAGGGCCCGGATCGATCCCGCGTGAGGGAAGACTCGTGGTAGCGCTGGCACCACCACGAGCCGGTCAAGTCAGGGAAATCGGCGGCCGCCGAGCGGTGTGGCCGGTCGCCTTCTCCAACGCGTGCGCGATCCCGAGCGCGCGAAGGTCGGCGCGATGCGGCGTGACCACCTGGACCCCGACCGGCAGTCCCTCGCCGGTGAAACCCGCGGGGACGGCCGTGGCCGGGCATTCCGTGGCCGAGATCAGATAGGCCGCCCGCATCCAGTGCAGGTAGTCCTCCACTTCGGTACCGCCGACGGTCTTCGGGTACTCGAGTTCCGCGTCGAAGGGAAGCGCCTGGCTGGCGGGGAGGACGACGGCGTCCACTTCGGCGAAGAAGGCGCGGACGCGGTGGAAGAGTTCGGTGCGCAGCCGAGTGGCGTCGGCCACATCCGCTCCGGTGAGCGTGCGTCCTTTCGCGACGTTCCAGTGGATGGTCTGCTTGACCTTGTCCGGTTCACCGTCGACGAGATCACCGACGGACTGCGCGTAGTACAGGGCACGGAAGGTCCGGAAGACCTCCTCGGCCCCGGTCAGATCCGGGCAGCCCGAGACGACCTCCGCGCCGAGGCCGCGCAGCACGTCCACCTGGTCTTCCACGATCGCCGCGACCTCTGCGTCGACGGGCACCCGGCCGCCGAGATCGGCCGAGACCGCGATGCGCAGTCCGTCCAATCGGGTCGGCAATCCGGCCGTGAACACGCTGCCGGGTTCGGCCAGCGACAGCGGAGCGCGATCGTCCGGGCCCGCTTGGACGGACAACAACAGGGCCGTGTCGGCGACCGTGCGTCCCATCGGGCCTTGCACCCCAAGGGTGAACCAGGCGTCCTTCGCCGGCCAGGCCGGGACTCGGCCCGGGCTCGGACGGTGGCCGACGACGTTGCAGAACGAGGCGGGATTCCGCAGCGACCCGCCCATGTCGCTGCCGTCGGCCAGCGACGTCATCCCGGCCGCGAGCGCGGCGGCCGCTCCCCCGCTGGAACCACCGGCAGAGCGGTCCGGCGCGTAGGGATTGCGGGTCAGGCCGAACACCGGGTTGAAGGTGTGCGAACCCGCGCCGAACTCGGGAACGTTCGTCTTGCCGAAGACGATCGCTCCCGCGGCGCGCATCCGGGCGACGATCAGTTCGTCGGCGTCGGGCACGTTGTCCTCGAACGCGGGCGAGCCGAAGGTGGTGCGCATCCCGGCGGTCGCGTGGAGATCCTTCACGGCGAGCGGAAGCCCGTGCAGGGGTCCCAGCGACCGCCCCGCCGCCCGCGCTTCGTCGGCCGCCGCGGCGGCGGCCCGCGCGCCCTCCTCGTCGATGCTGACGACGGCGTTCAGCGCCGGGTTCAGCTTCGCCACGCGGTCGAGAGTGGCGTCGAGCAGCTCACGCGCCGACAACTCGCCGGAAGCCAGCAGCTCGGCCTGGGTGGTGGCGGACAGATCGTTGATCGCGCTCACGCGCGGACCTCCTCGACATCGGGGACAGGGTAGGGAAAACCTTCAGGCGGACAGCGGGTTCCTCCACTAGGCGCGGTACCTCGACCTTCCTACCTTGGGACGAACGTTGCCGGGAGGGGTGCAACGTCGACCGCCCGTCACCGTTCAAGGAAGAGCGCGCATGACAGCATCCACCGCTCCAGCCAAGACCACTTCGGCCCAGACCCGCAGGCTCGCGATCGGCGCGGGCGCCGGGACGTCGCTGGAGTTCTTCGACTTCTCCATCTACACGGTCGCCTCCGCACTGGTCTTCCCGAAGGTGTTCTTCTCCGGCGACACCGATCCCTGGTTCGCCTCGTTCATGAGCCTGGCGACCTACACGATCGGCTACGTCGTCGCACCGCTCGGTGCGATCGTGATGGGCTGGGTCGGCGACCGTTACGGCCGCCGCCGCGCCATGCTCATCACCTTCTACCTCATGGGCGCGGCCACCGTCCTGATGGGACTCTTGCCGGGTTACGCCACCATCGGGGTGGCGGCGCCGTTCCTGCTCGTCCTGCTGCGCCTGGTGCACGGCTTCTCCCGTGGCGGCGAGCTGGGCGGGGCGTCGGTGCTCGCCGTCGAGCATGCTCCACCGTCACGACGGGCGGCGTTCGGGGCTTTCGTCGCCTTGGGCTCACCGCTCGGCGCGCTGCTGGCGAACCTCGCCTTCGTGCTGATCTTCTACTTGCCGCAAGGGGTCGTCACCAGCTTGGGCTGGCGGATCCCGTTCATCGCGGGCGCGGTCGTCCTCGCCATCGGTGTCTGGGCGCGGCGGGCGCTCGAGGAATCACCCGTGTTCCACGAGCTCGCGGCCAGCAAACTGGACGAGAAGATCGTCAAACTGCCGATCTGGAACGTCATCCGCGACAACTGGGGCAGGCTGCTGCTCGCGGCGGGCGCGAACACCGGGCTCAACGGGGTCATGTTCGTCCTGGCCGGGTTCATGCTCTCCTACGCCGGCGGCCCCGCGCCGAAGGGCCTCGGCCTGGACATCCAGGACGTGCTGTGGTGCACGTTGCCCGGCCTCGCGCTGCACGCGGTGACGGTGGTGCTCGGTGCCCGGCTTTCGGACCGGCTCGGCCGCAAACCCGTGATGCTCGCGGCCTCCGTCGCGGTCCTGGCGTACATGTTCGTGCTGTTCCCGATCGCCGGTGTCGGCACGCTGACCGCCTGGGCGCTCGCCATCGCCGGTGGTTTCGCCCTCACCGGATTCCTGTTCGGCCCGCTGATCACCTACCTGACGGAGCTGTTCACCCCCGAGCAACGGCAGTCCGGCGCCGGGCTGGCGTACCAGATCGGCGCGGTACTCGGCGGTGGCCTCGCGCCGTCGATGGCGAACCGGCTCATCGAGTGGACCGGTACCTCGATGTCGGTCGGCTACTACCTCGCGGGCGGGATGGCCCTGACCGTCGTCTGCCTGCTGGCCCTTCCCGAAACCGCCCCTGTGAGGACCCGATGAACGACGAACTCACCGAGCTCCGGCGCCGCGTCGAGGTGCTGGAGGCCGAGGCCGAGATCCGCCGCGTCCAGGCCCGGTACATGTTCCTCTGCGACACGCCGTGCCCGGAGTACGGCGTCACCGACGACGACCGGCGCATCGATCTGATCCTGGAGCTGTACGCCGAGGACGCCGTCTGGGAAGGCGTCGGCGAGCACTACGACGGACAGTTCGGCCGTGCGGTGGGCAAGGACCGGATCCGGGCGCATTTCGCCAGGTTCTGGGGTGAGAAACGGGACCCGGCACTGGTCCTCAACGCGCACTACCTGACCTCGGAGCAGATCCACGTCGACGGCGACCGGGCCGACGGGCAGTGGATCCACGTCCAGCCGTGGCTGTACGCCGACGGGACGGGGCTGCTGCGATCGAGCAGGCTCAACAACGCGTTCCGGTGTCAGGACGGCCGTTGGCTCATCACCCGCACGCGGACCGAGAACGTCTTCATCGCTCCGCTGCCCGCGGGTTTCGCTTCGGACTTCCCGGCGACTTCGGTGCTGATGGCGCGCTGAGCCCTCGTGAGTGGTAAGGACGGTTCTAACCGTCCTTACCACTCACGAGGCCGGCGGGACCTAAACGGTGACTTGGTGCTGAAGGACATCGCGCACCAGCGTGCCGAGGCTGTCCGACTCGGTCTTGGCCTTGATCCGGGCCCGGTGCACGTCGACGGTCTTCACGCTCGTGCCGAGCCGTCGCGCGATCAGCTGGCTGGGCAGACCGTCGATCACCAGCCGGAGCACCTCCCGCTCGCGCGGGGTCAGCGTCGCGATCCGCTCGGTGACGGCTTTGCGGCAGGCGGCCTCGGCGAACCGTTCCGCCGCGACCACCAGCTGCGCCTGGACGACCTCCAGCATCCGCTGCGGCTCGTATGGCTTCTCGAGGAAGTCCACGGCGCCCAGCCGGAGCGCCCGCACCGACATCGGGATGTCGCCGTGTGCGGAACAGAAGATCACCGGCGCCGGGAATTCGCGGGCGACCAGCTTCTCCTGCAGTTGCAAGCCGCTGAGCCCCGGCATCCGGACGTCGATGATCAGCACGCTCGGCTCGTCGGGGTCGAACTCCTCCAGGAACGTCGGCCCGTCCGGGTAGACGAGCGCCTGGATGCCGACACTCTCCAGCAGGAACACCAGGGATTGGCGGATGGCCTCGTCGTCGTCGACGATGTAGACCACCGGCGACGTCTCGCCGCCGGACGCGGAATCGGTGGTGACCATGGAGAGCTCCTTACCATGAATCCCCGGCGAGCACCCGCTCCGCCCAGCACGCGTGCCCGAGCAGTTCGTCCTCCCCGCCGTGACGGCCGACGAGTTGCAGACCCAATGGCAGGCCCGCCGCGTCGGTGAATCCGGGCAGGGCGACCACGGGCAGCCCGAGCGCCTGCCAGCCCCGGCTCAGCACCGGGTTCCCGGTCGCCTCCAGTCCGCGCGGCGCCGCGCCGGGCGCGGCCGGGCCGAGCACGACGTCGTAGGCGTCGAACACCTCGGCCACCCGGACGGAGCCGTCGGCGATGGTGGCGCGGGCGGTTTCGTACTTGTCGGCCGAGGTCGCGGCACCGGCCTGGAGCAGCTGCGCCAAGGGAGCGCTCAGTCGCTCGGCCACGGCGAGTTCGGCGGCCCTTTCCCGCGCCGCCTCGTAAGCCATCACGACGGGATGCGCGGCCGTGAGCCCGGCCATCAGCCGTTCGTCGCGGAACGGCTCGACGGTGGCCCCGGCTTCCTGCAGGCGCTTCGCCGCGTGCGTCAGCGCCTGCCGCATCGGTGCTTCGACGACGTCGAGCGCATCGGCGGACCACACCAGGATCCGCGGCGGACGCCGGTCCGGACCGGGATCGCCGGTCAGTGCCGACCACGCGATCGCGAGGTCGGCGACAGTGGCCGCGAAGACGCCGTGGCTGTCCAGGCTCGGGCTCAGCCCCGTCACACCGGTGACCGGATACCGGCCGTGGCTCATGACCAGCGACGCGACCCCGCAGTACGACGCCGGTCTCGTGACCGATCCGGCGGTCTGCGAGCCCAGCGCCAGCGGTACCTGCCCGGACGCGACAGCGGCGGCCGATCCGCTGGACGAGCCGCCCGGGGTATGACCGGGGGCCGCCGGATTCCGGGTCGGGCCGGGGGCGAAGAACGCGAACTCGGTGGTGACCGTCTTCCCGAGCGGGACGACGCCGGCCGCGCGCCACGCGGTCACGATCGCTGCGTCCGAGGCCGCCGGAGCGGCTTCCGCGCGCAGCGCCGAACCGCACCGGGTGGGCACACCCGCCAGATCGATGATGTCCTTGACCCCGAGAGGCACGCCCGCGCCCGGCGGGAAGCCCGTCCGGTCGACCCAGGCGCGCAGGTCCGCGTCCGTCTCGGCGATCCGGGCCAGTGCGCGCTTCCAAGCGGCCTCCGGAGTGGTCCGCCCCTGCCGCAGGTCCTGGACGAGTTCCCGCAGCGACCACGGGCGCGCGAGCTTCACTCGTCCTCCCAGGCGGCATCCGCTTCCCAATAGTCCACGCCGCCGGCGCTGACCGCGTGCCGCCATTCCGACGTACGCCGCAGCCGGGGCTCGACCCGTGCAGTCACCTCGTCGGCGGCGTCCGGACCGTCGGCCGGGGCCTGCCAGTGGACCCAGTTCAGCTCACGGCCCTCGGCGTCGTGCACGAACAGATCCACATGACGCCAGCCGTACCCGTGGTTGTCGTTGTAACACATCAACGTGGTGCGCTCGCTCATGGCGCGATCCGGTGGAACTCGCGCCGGAAGTAGGCGAGGCCCCCGGCGTCCTCGTCGACGAAGATGTCCTCGACCTCGACGAAGAGCACCGTGTGCGTGCCCTGCGTGAACTCCGCGCCGACTCCCCCGATGAGGACGGCGGCCGCGTCGCGCACCACCGGGATGCGGAACCGGTCGTGATCCCAGACGTCGAACCGGAACCGGTCGAGCATCGGCACGTCCGTCGCACCGGCGAACTGCAAGGCGAGGTCCTCGTGCTGGGAGGCGAGGACGTTGATGGCCATCCTGCCGTTGGTGCGGAAGATGTCGTGCGTGTAGCTCGACTGGTTGACGCAGACCAGCAGGGTCGGCGGTGAGTCGGTGACCGAGCAGACCGCGCTCACCGTGATGCCGGCGCGGCCGCTGACGCCGTCGGTGGTGACGATGTTGACAGCCGTCGAAAGGTTCGCCATCGCCGCGCGAAACCGTCGCTGGGTCGTGGTCAGCTCATCGGGCATACCTCGACGCTAGAGCCGGGGCCGAAACGGGCGATATCCCGAGTTCCACCGCGCCGCCTGAGGATTTCCCTTACGTGGCCAGCGGCAGCGCGAACCCGAACCGCGAGCCGCCACCGTCCCGCCGCTCGGCCCAGATGCTTCCGTGCTGCCGGGTGATGATGCGATGGCTCAGCGCCAGCCCGATCCCGCTGCCACCGGGTTTGCTGGTGAAAGACTCGGCGAACGGATCCCTGGCGACGCCGCGCCCGTGATCGTCGACGGTCAGGACGCCGACCCCTTCCTTGGCCCGGGTGCCCACGGTGATCCGCCGCCGCACCGGTTCGCATTCGGTGGTCTCGTCGATCGCGTTGAGGCACAGGTTCATCACCACCTGCCCGGTGAGGACCCGTTCGCACCGCACCAGCACCGGCGCCGGATCGAGCCGGACCTCGACGGCGACGGAGTTCGGCGCGGCGCTCAGCTCGATGAAGTACAGGCATTCCCGGACGATCTCGTTCAGGTCGACCACCTGCTCCACCTGTTCCAGATGCCCGACGAAGGAGCGCAGTGAGCCGACGATGTCCTTGGCCCGGTCGATCTGGCGGGCGACGCTGTCGAGGCCGTAACCCATCTGCTCACGGACGTCACCGCCGCCCGCGATCGTGGCGGCGCGCGCCCGGATGCCCGCGATGAAGTTCGCGGCGGCGGCCAGCGGCTGGCCGAGTTCGTGCGCGATCGCCATCGCCATGTCCCCCATGGCGTTGTAGCGCGCCAGATAGTTCTCGTGCCGCAGTTCCAGCTCTCGCCGCGCTTCGCCGCGGACGCGCTCGGACACGTCGTGCAGGATCATCAGATACGCGTCGACCTCGGACTCGGAAAGCCGTTCCAGGCTCCCTTCCAGCCACGTCGGGCTCTCCCCGGGCAGCTCCAGCTGCACCGGCCCGACCGGATCGGCGCCGGCGACCACCTCGGCCCAGCGCACCGGACGGCCGCCCAGGTACAGCCGCGCGTACGCGGTCAGCGGCTCGCCTGCCAGCCGATCGTCGTCGCCGGTCAGGCCGAGGAAGGCCAGCGCGCTGTCCGTGGCGAACCGCACCGCCCCGGCTGCGTCGAGCATGAACGCCACGGTCGCGGTGTGCCGCGCCAGCGCGTCGACGTACGACGTCGTCAGCTTCAGCTCGCGTTCGATCTCCTCCGCGCGCTGGATGTCGCGGAACTGGACCATCACCGCGGGCCCGCGTTCCAGCTCGACCCGGATGGCGACCGCGTCGGTGGGGATGACCCGGCCGGATTTGCTCCGGTAGTGCCACACGATCCGGCTCGAACCGTGTTCCACCGCCGCCTGGAGCCACGCCCGGCCGATCACCCGGTCGTACTGCTGGGCGGAGCTGCTCATGTGGTTGGCCTTGAGCGGGCGCAGCTCGGAAACGCTGAATTCGAGCATCTCGCACGCGGCGGGGTTGGCCCACAGGATGTTCTTGGTCGCCGCGTCGTGGACGAGCACGCAGACCTTCGAGGCGTTCATCATCGCCACGAAGTCGCCGGTGGCCAGCTCAGGCGCGATCGGGTCGACCTCCACGGCCTCAGCATAGGAGTTCGCCGCCGGGCCCTCCGGTAAGGATTTCCCCTACCCCTCTGCGTGGGAATCCCCGGCCGACGGCAGGCAATGACCAATGGCCACCCGCGGCGGTGATCCCTAGCGTCGGAGACATCTTCCCTACGACGCGAGGAGCGCCCGATGGCCCAGATCCAGGAGAGCCCGGCCGTGACACTCGACGATGTCCTGGCCGAACTCCTCGAACGCCGTCAGGAGTTCCGCGACCAGCGGTATGTCTCGCGCGACTTCGTCGGCAGGCTCAAGGCGGCGGGCGTCTACCGGTCCGCGACCCCCGAACGGTTCGGCGGCAGGCCACTGCCCCCGGCCGAATTCCTGCGGATGGTGGAGCGGATCTCCGTCGTCGACGGATCCACCGGGTGGGTCGCGAGTTTCGGCTCCGCACTGGTGTATCTCGCTGCGCTGCCCGTCGAGACGCAGGCCGAGCTCTACGCCGCCGGCCCGGACGTGTGCTTCGCCGGTGGTCTCTTCCCCGTGCAGCGGGCCGAGCCCACCGCGTCCGGTTTCCTGGTCGACGGGCGCTGGAAATTCGCGAGCGGGTGCATGGGCGCGGACGTCCTGGGCGTCGGCATCCCCGGCGACGACACGACCGCCGGCAAGCCTCGCACCGCGCTGCTGCGGCCCGAGCAGGTCGAGATCATCCAGGAGTGGGACGTCGTCGGGATGAAGGGCACCGGTTCCTTCGACCTGGTCGTCGACAAGGTCGAGGTGCCCCGCGAGTGGACGTTCATCCGCGGTGGTGAACCCACCATCGACGAGCCGTTGTACCGCTACCCCACCCTCGCTTACGCCTCCCAGGTGCTGGCGATCGTCGGCGCGGGGGTCGCCCGCGCGGCGCTCGACTTCGCGACCGAGGTCGGCAGCGGCCGCTCGGGGGTCACGGGCGCGCCGAAACTCGCCGACCGCGCCTACTACCGGACGGGTCTCGCCGAAGCCGAAGCGACGATGCGTTCGGCGCGGGCGTACTTCTACGAGGTCACCGACGAGGCGTGGCGGACCGTGCTGGACGGCGATCCAGTGGCGCCGCACCAGAACGCCCATCTCCGGCTGGCCTCGACCCATCTCGCGAAGACGGCCGCCGAGACCGTCAACCGGGTCATCGGCCTGTCCGGGACGGGCGCCATCGCCAACGACCATCCGCTGCAGTGGCTGCTCGGCGACGCCCTCGTCCCGCAGCAGCACGCGTTCCTGGGCCCGGCCATGTACGACGCCGCGGGTGCCGTGCTGATGGGCCATCCGCCCACCGTTCCCGGCTTCCAGTGACCCACCACCGACCGACGAGGAGTTGGACCACCACCATGAGCGACACCCCGCTGCGTGTGCTGTTCTGCATCGGTATCAACCAGAACTTCTTCGACCTGCCGGAAGGCGGCGTCGCCGCCGGCGACGTCTGGACCGCGTTCGTCGCGCTGATGGACGGCATCAAGGGCCTGCCCGGCGTGGATTTCATCGGCGACATCGACGACGACTCGCATATGGTCGGCCCGTCCGACGGGTGGCCGTGGACGTGTTACCTGCTCTGCGACGTCGACACGCAGGAAACCGTCAGGCAGGCGTGCGACTTCCTGCGCTCAACGCCGGTCGGTGACAGCCCGTGGAAGCTGTGGAAGTACGCCAAGATCGAAGCGCGTATCGGCCGCGCCCTCACTCCGCGCGAATACCGGGGCTGATCGCGATGACCGAATTCACCGCCGCCACCGTGCACGATCTGCCGCCCGCGGACCTCGTCTTGGGCGACCGGGTCGCCGGCCGGATGTACACCGACCCCGCGATCTTCGACCAGGAGATGACGAAGATCTTCGAGCGGTCCTGGATCTGGGTCGCCCACGAATCGGAACTGCCCAAGGCCGGCAGCTTCAAATCGACCCACGTCGGACGGCATCCGGTCATCGTCACCAAGGACCGCAAGGGCGAGATCCGCACGCTCGTGAACCGCTGCCGCCACCGGGGCGCGTCGCTCTGTGAGAAGAAGACCGGCCACGCCAACGGGTTCACCTGCCCGTACCACGCCTGGTCCTACGGGCTGGACGGCAAACTCCGCGGTATCCCGTACCCCGACGGGTACGAGGGTGTCATGGACAAGGCCGATCTCGGGCTGAAGACCCTGCGCACCGAGTCCTACGGCGGGATGATCTTCGCGACCCTGAACGCCGAGGCCGAGCCGCTGGCCGATTTCCTCGGCGACGTCAAACTGTGGATCGATCGCTTCATGGGGCAGGGTGGCGGCTACCCGGTGAAGGTGCTCGGCACCCATCGGTTCACTTACCGCGGCAACTGGAAGATCCAGCTGGAGAACACCACCGACGGGTACCACTTCCCCATCGTGCACCGCTCCTGGATGGCCTCGGTCGACGCCGAGACCGCCGAGATGATGTCGTTCATGACCGATCCGACGGCGGTCACGCACGATCTGGGGAACGGCCACTCGGTGATGCAGATGGTCCCCGAACATTCCGATCTGGCCGCGGACGACGGCAGCGAGCCCCTCCAGCCGCGGTTCGACGGACTGGTCGCCCAGCTGGAAGCCGCCGGAGCGGACGAAGCCGAGGTCCGGAGGCTCGTCCGTGCCGTGCACGGCACCGGGTTCAACCTCAACCTGTTCCCCAACGTGTCGATGTCGATCTCGTTCTTCCGGGTACTGCGGCCGATCAGTGTCGACGAGACCGTCATCGAGCACGTCGCCCTAGGCAGCGACGGCCCGGCCGAAATCGTCGGGCCGGTCAACCGGGAACGACTGCGCGCCCACGAGCATTTCCAGGGTCCGTTCGGTTTCGGCACGCCGGACGACTCCGAAGGCTGGGACCGGGTGCAGCGCGGTGCCCAGGGCGCACCCGAAATGCCGATCATGGTCAACCGCGGTCTTGGGCGCGAGAAGCCGTCCGCCGAGGGCTGGCCGACCAGCCATGTCACCGACGAGACCGGGATGCGGGCGGCGTACGCCCAATGGAAGCGGATGATGAGCGATGACTGAGACCCTCACCGATCCGCGCGTGGTCCGCGCGATCGAGCTGGCCTGGCGCGAGGCCGCGCTGCTGGACGCCAAGCACTACGAGGCCTGGCAAGGGCTTTACGCCGACGACGCGATGTACATCATCCCGATCGAACGCGACGCCGAAGACTTCGGCGACGTCCTCAACATGGTCCACGACGACGCCCGGATGCGCGCGCTGCGCGTGCGGCGGATGACCGAGGGCTACGCGATCGCCGCGGTGGACTCGGCGATCACCGTGCGGACCGTCTCGCGTTTCGTCCCCACCGACGTCGGCGACCGGTCGGTCACGCTCAAGGCCGCACAGATCATCGTGGCGTACAAACGCGGCCGTCACGACCTCTGGGCCGCGGACGTCGATTACGTCGTCCGCCTCGGCGCCAGTGGCGACGAAGACCGCTTCGCCCGCAAGGTCGTCCGGCTGGTCGACGCCGACGAAGCCGTTCCCGCCGCGGGATTCCTGCTGTGAGCGGCAACGCGCCGGTCGCCGTGGTCACCGGCGGGGCGACCGGGCTCGGCGAGCAGATCGCGCGGCGACTGCACGGCGGTGGCCACCGGGTGGCGATCGCCGACCTCGACGAGGCCGCCGCGAAACGGCTCGCGACCGAATTGGACCGGACCGGGGCGCACGCACAGAGCTACCGTGTCGACGTCGCGAGCCGTCCCGAGATCGATCAGTTGCTCGCGTCGGTGCTCGGCGATTTCGGCGGGGTCCAGGTGCTGGTCAACAACGCCGCCCGCACCCAGGCACGGCCGTTGCTGGAGATCACGCCGCAGGAGCTCGACGAGGTGATGGCGGTGAACTTCAACGGCACCTTCCACGCCTGTCAGCTGTTCGGCGCGCATATGGCCGAAGCCGGGTACGGCCGGATCGTCAACCTGGCGTCGCTGGCCGGGCAGAACGGCGGCACCTCGACCGGCGGGCATTACGCCTCCTCCAAGGGCGCGATCCTGACGGCGACCAAGGTGTTCGCCCGCGAGCTCGCCGCACGCGGGGTCACGGTGAACGCGGTCTCCCCCGGACCGCAGGACAGCCCCATGGTCCACCGGATCGTCGGTGAGGAGAACCTCGCGAAGCTGACGGCCGGTATCCCGGTCGGACGGCTGGGCAGCATGACGTTCATCGCCGAGATGGTGGCGCTGCTCGCCTCCCCCGAAGCCGCCTCCGTCACCGGCGCCTGCTGGGACGCGAACGGCGGCCTGTTCATGCGCTGACCTGGAGGCACCGAGATGACGAACGTCCTCTTCCGCGTCGTCGAAATCACCGAGGAGACACCGGAAATCCGTACCCTGCGGCTGGTGCGGCAGGACGACGAGCCGCTGCGCGTCCGTTACCGGGCGGGGGCGCACGTCGACGTGGTCGGCCCGACGGGGGTGCTGCGGCAGTATTCGCTCTGCGGCGCCCCCGACGATCCGCGGTCGATCCTGATCGCGGTCAAACGGGAGCCGGACTCGCGCGGTGGATCCGTGGCGATGCACCAGGTCTCGGTCGGCGATCACCTCAAGATCAGCGAGCCGCGCAATCTGCTCGCCGTCGCCGAAGACGCGGACCGGCACGTCCTCGTCGCCGGTGGCATCGGCATCACGCCGCTGCTCTCGATGGCCTACGAGCTCTACACCTGGGGCAGTGAATTCGAGCTGCACTACTTCGCCCGCTCGCGGGAAACCGCGGCGTTCGTGGAGCTTCTGGAAGAACGGGTCGAGTTCGCCGACCGCGTCCGGCCGCATTTCGGCGTCCCGCACGGCGAACATCCCGCCGTTCTGCGGACGATCGCCGAGGGCCTGACACCGTCGGCCCACGTCTACACCTGTGGCCCCGACGGTTTCATGCGGCAGGTCGGCGACGTGCTCGGCCGAGTCGTCGGCGCGGATCACGTGCATGTCGAGCATTTCGAAGCCGCCGAGGTGGACACGTCGGCCGACCGGCCGCTCACCGTCGAACTCGACACCGGCGAGGAATTCGAGGTGCCGGCCGGGAAATCGATCCTGGCGGTACTCGAAGCCAACGGCATCGAGGTGTTCAAGTCGTGCGAGGAAGGCATTTGCGGCTCGTGCGTGTCCGGCGTGCTCGAAGGCACGCCGGACCATCGGGACAACTGCCTGACCGCGGCCGACCGCGAAGGCCAAATGGCACTTTGCGTCTCACGCGCGCTCACCGACCGGCTCGTCATCGAGCTGTACTGAGCGACCACCGTTTGGCGAATAGCCGGACGGCGGGCGGCGCTGGCACGCTGGACCCGGTCCGCTCCGCCGAGAAAGGGTGATCCCCGGTGACGCGTCCCCTGGTTCTGGACCCGAACGGCCAAGACATCCACGCCGAGAACGAACGACTGCGCGAACATGGCCCGATCACCCAGGTCGAATTGCCGGGCGGTGTGGTGGCCTGGTCGGTGACGGGATACGAACTCCTGCGCGATCTGCTCAGCGACCCCCGTGTGTCCAAGGACGCCCGGCAGCACTGGCCTGCGCTGGCCGACGTCAGCGCGGACTGGCCGTTGCTGGTGTGGGTCTCCGTGCGGAACATGTTCACCGCTTACGGGGCCGACCACAAACGGCTCCGCTCGCTCGTCACGCAGGCCTTCACGGCACGCAGGATCGCCACGCTGGAGCCATGGATCACCCGGATCGTCACCGATCTGCTGGATGGGCTCGCCGCCCTGCCCGCGAACGAACCCATCGACCTGCGTGAGAACTTCGCCTATCCGGTACCCATCGAAGTGATCTGCCACCTGTTCGGCGTCCCGGACTCGGCCCGCGGCTGGCTTCGGCACTCGGTCGACGTCTTCTTCCGGACTTCGGCGAGCCAGGAGGCGATGCTGGCCGCCTACCAGGACATCCACTCGATCTTCACCGAACTCGTCGCCGCCAGACGGGAGAACCCCGGCGAGGATCTCACCACCGCGCTCATCGCCGCACAGGCCGACGGCGCCCGGCTCGACGAAACCGAACTGATCGACACCCTCATCCTGTTCATCTCCGCAGGCCATGAAACCACCGTGAATCTCCTCGACCAGGCCATCACCGCGCTGCTGACCCATCCCGATCAGCTCGCCCTGCTCCGCGCCGGACGGGTCTCCTGGGCCGACGCGATCGAGGAAACCTTGCGGTGGCAGGCACCCGTGGCGAACCTGCCGTTGCGCTACGCCGTCGAGGACATCGCCGTCGCCGGCGTGGTCATCCGGAAGGGCGACGCGATTCTGGCGGGCTACGCCGCCGCCGGACGAGACCCGGCAGTGCACGGGCACGACGCCGGCGCGTTCGACGTCACGCGCACGGACAAGGCACACATCGCTTTCGGGTTCGGAGCCCACTTCTGCATCGGCGCGCCGCTGGCCCGGCTCGAGGCGGCGATCGCCCTTCCGGCACTGTTCGAGCGCTTCCCGGACATGACCCTCGCGACCGCACCGGAGGCGCTGCGGCATCTCGACTCGTTCATCTCCAACGGACACCGCTCGCTGCCTGTGCTGCTGAAGGGGCCGGAGTCAGCCGGGTAGCACCTCCGGCGCCCGTGTCGCGAAAGCCACTTTCAGGACATCAGACGTCGCGAAAGTGGCTTTCGCGACACGACGGTCGCGGCGGTCAGCGGCCGCGGAACCGCGCCGCCAGCGCCGCGACCGGCGACCGCCTGCCCCGCACCGGAAGCGCGCCGGAAGTGATGTCCTCCAGCAGAGTCGCCACGGTCTCCCGCGCACAAGTGCGGTTCGCGCCGATCCCGCCCGAGGGACCGCGTTTGATCCAGCCGACCACGTAGGCGCCGCTGCGCCCGTCGACGCGACCGGCGGTGTTCGGGATCGTGCCGCGGTCGTCGTCGAACGGCAGCCCTGGCACCGGGACACCTCGATAGCCGACAGCGCGGACGACCTGACCGGCGGCGATTTCCACCGGCCCGTCCCCACCCGTGACGCGCAGACCGCGAACCTGCGTATCGCCGATGATCTCGGTGGGCGCGGAGTGGAAGCGCAGGACGATCCGGCGCGAGTCCCCGGCCGGAGGCGCGGTCCAATCGACCGTCTCACGGCCGAGTTCGCGCAGCAGCGCCGCTTTGCCGCCGCCCGCGTCGATCGCGGCCGTGGTGCGCGGGTCCGCCTCGTCGACGATCAGTGGCACGCCGTCGCGAGCGGCCAAGGCGAGCAGCTCCGGCGACGTGTACGCGGCGTCCTCCGGCCCGCGCCGGGCGAGCAGCACGACCTCCCGGATCTTGCTGGTACGCAAGCGTTCCAGCGCGTGCGGGGCGATCGTCGTCCCGGCGAGGTCGCCGGGGTCGGCGGTGAGGATCCGGGCCACGTCCAGCGCGACATTCCCGGTGCCGACCAGCACGACCCGTTCCGCGGACAGGTCGACCGCGTTCGCGGGCACGTCCGGATGCCCGTTGTACCAGGCGACGACGGTGGTCGCGGCGATACTGCCGGGCAGATCCTCGCCCTCCAGGCCGAGACGGCGCGCGGATGAGGCACCCACCGCATAGACGACGGCGTCGTGACGTTCGGCCAGCTCGTCCACCGACACGTCGCGGCCGATCTCGGTGCCCAGGCGCATCCGCAGCCGCGGATGCTCGTGAAGGCGCGAGAACGTCTCCCCGATCCGCTTCGTGGCGGGGTGGTCCGGGGCGACGCCGTAGCGGACGAGCCCGCCCGCGACCGGCAGCCGGTCGATCAGCGTGACCCGCGCGTTCGTGTGCAGGAGCAGGTCCTCCACCGCGTACATCCCGGCCGGGCCGGTACCGACGACGGCGATGTCCGGCGGCGCGAAATCGCTCGGGATGGCCCGGTCGAACGTCGGCGGGCCCCATCGGTGGAAGTTCGGCGCCGGATCCGCCGAGGCGACGGGCTCACGGCCGGCGTAGAAGGCCGCGTTGATTCCCGCGTAGACCTGCAGCGGCCCGGTCAGCAGATCCGCCGGGAAGATGGCGTCCACCGGGCAGGCGTCCGCGCAGGCCCCGCAGTCGATGCACGTGGCCGGATCGACGTAGAGCATCTCGGTGGTGCCGAAATCGGGCTCGTCCGGTGTCGGGTGGATGCAGTTGACCGGGCAGACCGACACGCAGGTGGCGTCGTTGCAGCAGGTCTGGGTGATCGCGAAGGCCATGTCAGATCAGGTTCGCCCGCTTGTAGAACACCAGCGCGGGGCGGGTGAGCAGACCGCACGAGCCGAGGAACTCCATCAGCCCGGCGCAGCTGGAGCGCATCATCGCCTTGTGGTGCTCGTTGGCCTTCGCCTCCCGCAAGGCGCGCTTGGTGTCGAGCCCCGCGTGCCGGTAGACGTCGCGGTTGATCATGCTGCTGACGATGAAGTACGACGCGATCGCGACGACCAGCGCGTTGATCCGGCGGCGCAGGAAGCCCGCGCCCTCCAGCTGCTCACGCGTCTCTTCACGGGCGAACTTCATGTGCCGGGATTCTTCGACCACGTGGATGTTGTTGATGGTGCGCACGAACGGGACCACGCGCTCGTCGCGCATCCAGTCGCGCTGCATGACGTCGAGGACCTCTTCGGCGACGAGGATGGCCGCGTACGCCGCTTCGCCACCGGCCGTCGCCTTGAAGATCCGGCCGAGTTCGACGGCGAGCTTGCGCGGGCGGTACGGGGGCGCGCCGAGCTTCGCCGCGCCGCGGGCGAACATGATCGAGTGACGGCATTCGTCGGCGATCTCGGTCAGCGCCCACTGGAACGCCGGATCGGTCGGGTCCTTGGCGTAGAAATCACGCAGCACCATCTGCTGCAGGATCATCTCGAACCAGATACCGGTGCTCGCCACCGAAGCGGCTTCCTGGCGGGTGAGCTCCTTCTGCTGCTCCGGGCTCATCTCGGCCCAGTAGCTCGTGCCGTAGAGGGTGCTCCACTCCGGGCTGGCGCCGTGGAAGTCCTTGTCCAGCGGCGTCTCCCAGTCCACCTCGGTGGCCGGGTCGTAGGACAGCATCGCGGACGAATCGAGGAGCCGCTGCGCGGTCTCGTGGCGGCCTGCCCCGGCCGTTCGTGGCACATCGGTGCTGGTCATACGGACCTCCCTGACGACGTCGACAGAGTGCGCGGCTACCTGTTACCGCGATTCACTGTTACTCAAGGTAACATATACGAGCAGTCCACGAAAGCAAGGGGAAATCCACCCATGACCACGCCCCGCCGCATCGCCACCTTCGACCACGACGGACTCATCTTCGACGTCCGGGACACCGGCCCGCTCGACGGCGCCGTCGCCGTCCTGCTGCACGGCTTCCCGCAGACCGGCGCTTCCTGGACCGACACCGCGGCCCGGCTCCACCAGCGGGGATACCGCACGATCGTGCCCGACCAGCGCGGCTATTCACCTCGCGCACGACCGCGAGGCCGCTTCGCCTACCGGTCCGGCCGTCTCGTGGCCGACACCGTCGCCCTCATCGAGACCCTCGGCTCCGGGCCGGTCCACCTCGTCGGACACGACTGGGGTGCCGTCGCCGCCTGGTCGACGGCGGCACGACGACCGGACCTGGTCAGGTCGCTGACCACCGTGTCGGTCCCGCATCCCGGGGCGTTCCTCCGCGCGATGCTCGGCAGCGACCAGCTCGTCCGGTCCTACTACATGTTCCTGTTCCAGCTCCCCTGGCTGCCGGAATTCGTCCTCCGGTGCCTGCCACGCGTACTGGACCGCACGCTGGCAGGCACCGGGATGACATCCGCCCAGATCGACCAGGTCCGCCAGGACATTTTCCACGGCGGAGCCCTCACCGGCGGGCTGAACTGGTACCGCGCGATGCTCTTCCAGCACCCGGCCGCCCTCCGCGCCCGGGTCACCGTGCCGACGACACACGTCTGGAGCGACGGCGACACCGCGCTGTCCCGGCGAAGCGCCGAACTCGCCGGCGAGTACGTCGACGCCGCCTACCGGCTCGAAATCCTGACCGGCGTCAGCCACTGGGTCCCCGAAGAAGCCGCGACGACGCTGGCCGGCATCATCGACCGCACCGCCGCGGACGCCGCTAGTCGACCGGCGTGACCTCGGCCATCTCCGACCACGCGTCGCCGTCGAGGTTCTGGTAGTTGATCCGGGGCTTCTCGGCGACGACGGTCGACATGAACGGGAAGAAGTCCTGGGCGTGCTGCGTGGCGACGTGCGCGTCGCCCGCCGCGCTGTCGGCGAAGACCTCGACCAGGACGAACTCGTTCTCGTCACCGGCGTTCTGGTAGTAGTCGAACGAGATGTTGCCGGGTTCGCTGCGCACCTGCTGCGTGTAGCGCTCGATACCCGCGAGCCATTCGGTGCGCTTGTCGGGGCGGATCTGTGCTTTGAGGACGATGAGGATCATGGTCCGAGTATCGCAAAGCGGGCCTTCACGCGCTCCGCTCCGAGGCCGCCGAAGGCCGGATGAAAGACTGTCCGGGTGATCACCCGGCTCCGGTCCTGTTGGTCCGCGGTCCGGTACCTCGCGGTCGGCGCGGCCTCCTCCATGCTCGCCTGGTTCGTCCTCGTCGGCATGCTGTTCGTGCTGCTGATGTGCCCGTTCGGCGTCGGGATCCCGGCGTTGCCCATCGCGCTCCAGCTGATCCGGCGTCCGGTCAACTTCGAACGACGGCGGGCAGCGCGGCTGCTGGACGAGCCGATCCCCGAGCCGTACCGGTCCGGGAACCCGGTGACCGACCCGGCCTCGCGGCGCGATCTGGGCTGGCTCGTCTTCCACGGCGCCACCGGTTTCGTCATCGGCATCTTCGCCATCGCCCTGCCGCTCGGCGGGCTCCGGCAGATCGTCACGGCGTTCATCTGGCCGGCGTTCCCCGGCGGGGTGGAAAGCTCCCTCGGCTTCATGGTCACGTCGTGGCCGCTGGCCGCGCTCAGCGCGATCACCGGCGCCGGCATGATCGCGCTGATCTTCCTGTACCCCCGCGTCGCCCGCTGGCAGGCCTCCATCGTGCGCAGGCTGCTCGCGCCGGCGCCAGGAGTGGTGCTGACCGACCGCGTCGTCGAACTCGCCGCGTCGCGTGCCGCCGCATTGGAGGCCCACGGCGCCGAACTCCGTCGCCTCGAACGCGACCTGCACGACGGGACCCAGGCGAGGATCGCCGCGGTGGTCCTGCAGCTGGGGATCGCCGACTCGCTCTTCGAGAAGGATCCGCAGCGGGCGCGGGAGCTGCTGGGCAAGGCGCAGGACACAGCGACCGGCGCGCTCGCCGAGCTTCGGACCGTCGTGCGCAGTATCCACCCGCCGCTGCTGACCGACCGCGGCCTCGACGGCGCCGTCACCGCCCTGGCCGACCGCTGCCCCGTTCCGTGCACTGTGGACGTTCGCAGCCGGAGTCGCCGTCCCGCCGCCGTCGAGGCGGCCGCGTACTTCGTCGTCGCCGAGATGCTGGCCAACATCACCAAACATTCCGGCGCCGAACACGCCTGGATCACCCTCGACGGCACCGCCGACACCCTGCTCATCGAAATCCGCGACGACGGCCACGGCGGCGCCGACGAATCCGGCGGCAGCGGTCTGTCCGGGATCCGCAAGCGGGCCGAGGCCTTCGACGGGACCTTGAAACTGTCGAGCCCCGCCGGTGGGCCGACCGTACTGAAAGTGGAGTTGCCATGCGGGTCGTGATCGTCGAGGACGACGCGCTGCTGCGCGAAGGCCTGGTGATGCTGCTGAACACCTCGGGCATCGACGTCGCCGCCGCGGTGGACGACGTGGACGAGTTCCTCGAACTGGTCACCAAGGACCGGCCCGACGCGGTGATCACCGACGTCCGGCTGCCGCCGACCCACACCGACGAAGGCCTCCGCGCCGCCGTCAAGGCGCGGAAGATGTACCCCGGGCTGCCCGTGCTCGTGCTGTCCGCCCACGTCGAGACCGGCTACGCGGCGGAACTCCTGGCCGACGGCAAAGGCGCCGTCGGGTATCTGCTCAAAGAGCGGGTCGGGAAGGTCGAGAAGTTCCTCGACGCGCTGGACCGGGTCGTCAAGGGCGGGACGGCGATGGACCCCGAGGTGATCACCCAGCTGATGGCGCACCGCCGCGCGACCGATCCGCTCGAAGGGCTGACCGCGCGGGAGCGCGAGGTGCTCGGGCTGATGGCGGAGGGCTACAACAACACGACCATCGCCGAACTGCTGGTGGTGAGCGACGGCGCGGTGCACAAGCACATCCGGAACATCTTCGCGAAGCTCGGGTTGCCGGAGGACAGCGGGCATCGTCGGGTCTTGGCGGTGCTGGCCTACCTGGGCGGAAAAGGCTGAAACCCTCGTGAGTGGTAAGGACGGTTAGAACCGTCCTTACCACTCACGAGGCCCCGAGTTCTTCCGCGAGCCCGACGACGATGCCTTCCGGACCCCGGACGTAGCAGAGCCGGTAGACGTTCTCGTACTCCTCCACCGCACCCACGAGTTCGGCGCCGTGAGCGCGCAGGCGGGCCACCACGTCGTCGATGTCGTCGACGGCGAACATGACGCGCCGGATGCCCAGCGTGTTCGCCGGAGGACGCGCGGGCTCGGGCACGATGGCCTTCGGCCGGTGGAACTTCGCCAGCTCGATCCGCCCCGGACCGCCCGGGATCCGCAGCATGGCGACGTCCTGGCTGACGTCTTCGAGCCCGATGACCCGTTCCGCGCCCGGCCAGTCGAGCGGCCCCTTGCCTTCCAGCTCCATCCCAAGTTCGACGAAGAACGCGATGACCGCGTCAAGGTCTTCGACGACGATGAGGACGTTGTCCATCCGATGGATCGCCACGCTGGAACTCCTTCGCTCGGTCCGGATGAGGTAGCGCTGGCACCACCTCACGACGGGGGTCACTCCCCTGGTCCCCCGATCCGCCGAACCCTAGCGTCTTTCCCATGAACGACACCAAAAACGCCGGCGGCACGATCGTCACCGCCGCTCTCTGGCTGGTCCTGCTCGTCAGCGCCGCCACCAATTCGATCGGCCAGTTCGCGGGACTGGACTGGACCTCCCGCATGGCCGCGGGCGCCGTCTCGGTCGTGTGCATCGTGCTTCTGATCGTCCGCTACATCGCACGGCGCAGGGCCTGAACGCCTCGGCCCGCCCGCAAGTCCGGGCGGGCCGAGTGCTTTCAGGACACCTTCGGCGTCGCGCGCACGCCATGGTGCATGTACGGCTCCCCTGTCGGCAGCGTGTAGAACGTGACCGGCATCCAGGTCTGCGCGCCCGGCTCACGGCAGACGTACAGCGAATCGGTCACCGGGACCAGGTCGAACTCCATCGTCTTCTCCGGCATCAGCTCCGCCAGTGGGCCCGTCGCGGTCTGCCGCAGCCGGAGTCCGTCCTTTTCGGACAGTACCTCCATCAGCACACCGGCCCGCTCGTAGACGCCGACGTGCCTCGAACCGTCGACGGTGACCGGCGGAGAGGGCGGCGTCAGCGGCCGCGGCATCGCCACATCCGCCAGTTCCGCGAAGATCTCCCGGTACAGCTCCTCGAACAGGTCGCGGGTGTTGCCGCCGTTGGTGAGCAGCGTGACGGCGAGCCCCTGGTCGGGCAGCAGCCGCAGGAACGCGGACTGCCCGATCGTGTTGCCGTCGTGGCCGATGACCCGCCGTCCGCTCCACTCGTCGCGGATCCAGCCGAGGCCCCACGAGTCGCCGAGGGAGTGCTTGTCGGGGAGGTCGGCGTGCTTCTCGGCCATCGCGGCGGCGGACGCCGTCGTCAGGATCCGCTCACCGGACGGGGTGAGCCCGCCGGTCAGATGCAACCGGGCGAAGCCGAGCACATCCTTGGTGGTGGCGGTGATCAGGCCCGCCGGCCCCATGTTCCGCGGCAGTCCCCAGACCGGGGCGGGCTTCGGCTCCTCGTCCGCGCCACCGACGTGCCCGACGGCGGCGCGGTGCAACAGTGCTTCCTCGGGCAGCGTCACGGTGTGGGTGAGACCGAGCGGGGCGAACAGCTTCTCCCGCATCGCGGCGTCCCAGGTCTGCCCGGTGAGCTTCTCGATCACCCGGCCCATCAGCACGAAACCCGAGTTGCAGTAGGAGAACGTCTCGCCGAGAGGATGGTTCTGCGCGGCCTGGTCGAGGATTTCGACATAGCGTTCGAGGCAGTCGTCGCCTCGGCCCGTGTCGGTGAAGACGTCCCCGTCGATCCCGCTGGTGTGCGTCAGCAGATGCCGCATGGTCACCTGCTTGGCGACGTCCGGATCGGCGAGCCGCAGTTCGGGGACGACGTCGGCGATCGGCGCGTCGAGATCGAGCAGGCCTTCGTCGACCAGCCGCATGACCACGGTCGCGGTCCACACCTTGGAGATCGAGCCGATCTGGAACACCGAATCTTCGGTGACCTCGACCCCCGTGTTCGTGTTCAGCACGCCGTAGGACGCGAGAACCTCGCTCTCGTCGCCCACCCGGGCGATTCCCAGCGCCGCGCCGGGAACACGGTGTTTGCGCGCCAGCTCGGCCAGCCTTCGCCGCCAGTGCGCCGCTTCGATCGGCACTCGCGACACCCCGTCCGCGGGTGCCGCGTACTGCTCGACCCATTCGAGGACGCGCCGGTTGAAGTCGACACGCTGCGAGGGCGGCCCGTCGAGGATGAACAGGTGCGAGGCGTCCGGGTACAGCACCAGCCGCGACGGGACACCTCGTGCGCGCAGGGCGCCGAACCACTGCTCGGCCTGCCCGACCGGGCACCGGTCGTCGTTCGCACCCTGGACGACGAGCGTCGGCGTCCGCACGTCGGCGACGCGGGCGAACGGCGAGAACCGCTCGTTCTCCTTGTCCCAAGCCGGACCGCCGAGCTCGCCGACGGCCAGGTAGTGCCCGGCGTCGGACGTGCCGCCCATACTGGTGAGGTCGCTGACCACACCGCCCGCGACAGCGGCGGCGAAGCGGTCGTCGCGGCTGGTCAGGTAGCAGGTCATGAACCCGCCGTAGCTGTACCCCGCCACGGCGAGCCGGTCCGCGTCGGCGATCCCTTCCGCGACCAGGGTGTCCAACGGTTCGAGGAAGTCGGCCGCGTCGGCGACGCCCCACGCGCCCACGGCACCGGTGTAGAAGTCCTCGCCGTAGCCGTCGCTGCCGCGCGGGTTGAGCAGCAGCACCGCCCAGCCTCGGGCGACGAGCTCCTGGTGATACAGGTGGATCGAGTCGGCCGCGCCGTTCCAGGCGTTGTGCGGACCGCCGTGGATGTCGAGCAGCAGGGGCGCCGGTCCGGATCGCGCCGGGTCCCGCAGGAGCCAGCCGTGGACGACGGTGCCGTCGCCGATGGCGAATTCCCGTTCCTCGTGGCGGAAGAGCTCGACGTCGGACTCGCCGTGCTTCGTCCGCACGTCGAGGGCACCGGTGGCCGGGTCGACGACGGTGACCTCGCCGAACGACGTGCCCGTGGCCAGCACGACCACGACCCGTCCCCCCGCGATGTCCATTCCGGACACGACGCGGTCCGCGCCCGCCAGCATCGCGCGCGGCTCTCCGCCCTCGGCGTCCACTTTGTACAGATGAGTGCAGCCGCGGTCGCGGACGCCGAACAGCACGGCTCCGTCCTCGGTCACCTGCGGCAGGGCTCCCGGATAGCCGGGGCCGCCGGACATCACGTTGCGGTCCAGCGCAGCGGTCAACTCGACCGGGTCCCCGCCGTCCAGCGGGATCCGCCACAACCCGAGATGCCCGACCTGGGTGTCGGCCCGGCCGACCACCAGCAGCGCGGTGCCGTCGGCGGTCCAGCCGACCGTGCCCGCCATGCCTTCGCCGGAGCCGATCAGCCGCGGCTCGGCGGTCTTGGTGGTCACGTCGAGCACGTAGGCACCGGACCGGAAGGTCAGATCCGCGTCGCCGTCCCGCCCGGCGGAGAACGCCAGCCTGGTGCCGTCGGGAGACCAGGCCGGTTCGCCGGCGTGCCAATCCCCGAAGGTGACCTGCCGGACTTCCCGAGTGGCGACGTCGAGGACGTGCAGATGTTTGCGGACGGTCTTGAGCAGCCCGGCGCCGTCGGCCTTGAAGTCCAGGCGGTCGGCCACCACGGGGGCGTTCGGCGCGAGTTCCCCGCCCGCCAGGTCGACCGCCGCCGAGAACGCGATCTTGCCGCCGTCCGGGCTCCAGACCGGGGCGCCCGCACCCAGCGGGAGTTCGGTGATCCGTTCGGCCTCCCCGCCCGACGACGGCAGGAACCACACCTGCGGCGGTCCGTCCTGCGCGCGGAGGAACGCGATCCGCGTACCGTCCGGCGCCCATTTCGGTGCCATGTCGGCCGTTCCGCGCGTCAGCTGCCGCGCTTCGCCGCCGGTCGCGCCGACCTCCCAGAGCGTGTACACGTTCCGGTCCTCGTCACGGTCGGCGGTGCGCAGGACGTAGACGATCCGGCCGCCGTCCGGGGAAAGCGAAGGCTGGCTGGGGACGGCGATGTCGTACAGGTCGTCGAGACCGAGACGTCGGGTCATGATGCGCTTGCTCCTCTGGAGATCGTGAGCTGGTGGCTCTCGTTTTCGCTGAAGTGGCAGGCCGCCGAATGACGTCGGTGTGCCGCGTCTTCGGAGGGATCCGCCTGGAGGCAGTGTTCGCGGCCGGTACGCACGAGCGGGCCGACCGGGCAGCGGGTGTGGTAGCGGCACCCGGCGGGTGGATGGTGCGGGTCGGCGGGTTCGACGTCGGCGGTCTCGCCCGCGTCACCGAGGTCGAGCAGTGAACCGGTCGCCGACGGCGCCGCGGCGAGCAGATCCCTGGTGTACGGATGCTGCGGGTCGCTGAGCACCTGTTCGGCCGGGCCGACCTCGACGATCCGGCCGAGGTACATCACGGCGACGATGTCGCTGAGGTAGCGGATCACCGCGAGGTTGTGCGAGATGAACAGCATCGACAGACCCAGCCGTCGTTGCACGGACCGGACGAGGTTGAGCACCGCGCCCTGCACCGAGACGTCGAGCGCCGAGGTGATCTCGTCCGCGATCAGCACGTCGGGCCGCCCGGCCAGCGCGCGGGCGAGCGCCACCCGCTGCCGCTGGCCGCCGGAAAGCTGCCCCGGGAGATGGCCCGCCCTGTCCGGGTCGAGATTGACCAGTTCCAGGAGCCGGGCGACCTCGTCCCGGCGCGCCGCGCGGCCGGGCAGGACGCCACGCGGGATCGCTTCGGTGATCGACTCCCCGATGCTCATCCGGGGGTCCAAAGAGGAATACGGATCCTGGAACACCATCTGCAAGGGCGGGCGGCGGGGCAGCTTGCGCACGTCCACGCCGCCCAGCAGGACCCGTCCGGCGCTGATCGGCGAAAGCCCGACGGCGGCACGGGCCAGCGTCGACTTCCCGGAGCCCGATTCGCCGACGAGCCCGACGACCTGTCCGGAAGGGACGGTCAGGCCGACCCGGTCGACCGCGGTGAGTCCGCGCCTGCCGCCGTACCGCACGCTCACCGCGTCGAAGACGAGATCGCTCACTCCGCACCTCCTGCGGTCACGGTTTCCTTGGCGGGGCGGGAAAGCGGCGCGGGGTACCAGCAGGCGACGCGGTGCCCGGCTTCCACGCGCTCCAGCACCGGGTCTTCGAGACGGCATCGGTCGGTCGCCGCCGGGCACCGGTCGGCGAAGGCGCAGCCGTCGGGCACGCGGTCCGGTTCCGGCGGGCGGCCGGGGATCACCGCGAGCGGAGCCTCACGATCGGTCTCGAGGTCGAGCGTCGCGGCCATCAGGGCGCGTGTGTAGGGATGCCGCGGGGTCGCGGCGGACGGCAGGTCCTCCACCACCCGGCCCGCGTACATGACCAGGATCCGTTCGCACGTCTGCGAAACGACCGCGATGTCGTGGCTGATCAGGATGATCGCCGTGTCCCGTTCGGCCCTGGTCCGCGCCAGCAGGCGCAGCAACTGCCGCTGCACGGTGACGTCGAGCGCGGTGGTCGGCTCGTCGGCGATGATGAGCTTCGGGTCGCCCATCAGGCCCATGCCGATCATCGCGCGCTGCCGCATCCCGCCGGAGAACTCGTGCGGATACTGCCGCGCACGGCGTTCGGCGGCGGGGATCCGCACCGCGCGCAACCGGTCCACGGCCCGCTCGAAGGCCTTGGCACGCGGAAGCCCCTGGTGCTGTTCGGCGACTTCGGCCAGTTGACGGCCGATCCGCCTGGTCGGGTTGAACGAGGTCATCGGATCCTGGAACACCATCGCCAGCGACGTGCCGAGCAAGGGGCGCAGCTCGCGTTCCGGCGTCGTCAGCACCGGTTTCCCGGCGAATTCGAGTTTGTCCGCGGTGACCACGGCCGGCGCTTCGACCAGCCGCGACACCGCCAGCCCGGTCAGGCTCTTCCCCGAGCCCGATTCGCCGACGACACCGATCGCCTCGCCCGCGCGGACGGTGAAGCTCACCCCGCGCACCGGAACCGTCCAGCCCGACGGGCGCGGGAACGCGACCTGGAGGTTCTCCACCACCAGCACCGCGTCGTCGCGGGTCTCGGCGGTGTCCTCCCTGGCGGGCGTGACCGGCCGCGGGGTGAGTTTGCGCAGCCCGGTGCGGACGCCGATCACCCCGGCGACGGTCTCGCCGACCAGGTTGAAGGCGAGCCCGGCCAGCACCACGGCCACCCCCGGCGCGAGCGCGGCCGCCGGGTTGACGTAGATCCCGTTGAGCCCTTCGCCGAGTAGCCGTCCCCAGTCGTAATCCGGTGCCTGCACACCGATGCCGAGGAACGACAGCCCGGAGAAGGCCAGCAGGCAGGCACCCGCGCCGATGGTCGCGTTCACCACCAAGGGTTCGCCGATGTTGGGGAGGATGTGCCGGATCAGCAACCGCGTCCGGCCGACGCCGGAGATCCGCGCGGCGGACACGAAGTCCTGCCCCGCCACGGAAGCCGACAGCGTCTGGGCGAGCCGTGCGAACGCCGGCGCCAGCGCGAAACCGACCGCGAACACCGCGCCGTGCGTTCCGACCCCGAAGATGACCGAGAAGAACAGCACCAGCAACAGGCCGGGGAACGCGACCGCGATGTTCACCGCGGAGGTGACCAGCCGCGCGGCGGGCCTCGGCAGCAGCGAGGGCAAGGTGCCGAGGACGAGCCCGGTCACCACCCCGATCACCGTCGCGAGCACGGCCAGCAGGACCGAAAGCCGGGTCGCGACCAGGACACGGAAGAGGATGTCGCGGCCGAGATCGTCGGTGCCGAGCCAATGCGCCGCCGACGGTCCCTGCGCGATGGCGTCCGTGTCGATCGCGAAAGCGTTGTCGTGCCACAGGATCGGAGCGAACACCGCGAGCGCGAGCACCAGCGCCAGCAGGGCCGCCGCGAACCCGCCCACCGGCGTGCGCAGGGCCGCGAACCATTTCGCCATCTCAGTTCTCCCGGATCGTCGAACGCGGATCGAGAACGGCCAGCAGCACGTCCACCGTCAGGTTCACCAGCAGCACCCCGATGCCGTAGACGAGCACGATCCCCTGCACCAGCGGATAGTCCTTCTGGAGAATCGACTGGGCGATGGTGGAACCGAGGCCCGGCCAGGCGAAGACGTTCTCCACGAGCACCGTCCCGGCGACCATCCCGGTCAGCATCAGCCCGCCCATGGTGAGCGTGGCGGTCAGCGCGTTCGGCAGGGCGTGCCGCAGGTAGACCAGCCGCGCGGGCAGCCGCTTCGCCCGCGCGGTGCGGATGAAGTCGTTGCCCAGCACGGAAAGCGTCTCCACCCGGACGATACGGGCGAGCACCGACGCCGGGCCGAGCGCCAACGCGATCACCGGGAGCACGAACGAGCTCGCGTCCGCGTTCCCCGCGACCGGGAACCAGCCCAGCTGGACCGAGAAGAACGCCACCAGCGCCACGGCGAGCAGGAACTCCGGGATGGCCGCGAGCAGCACGGTCGTCGAGGTGAACGCCAGCTCGCCGCCCCGCCGCCGTCCGCCGCGGGTCAGCACGGCGAACAGCAGGCCCAGCGGGATCGCGATCGCGATGACCACCGCGAAGGCGGGCAACGCCAGCTGAAGGGTGGCGGGCAGCCGGTCGCCGATCACCTCGGAGACCGGCTGCCCGCTTGTCATCGACGTCCCGAAGTCCCCGGTGACCAGTCCGCTGAGGTAGTGGACGTACTGCAGCCACAGCGGATCGTCGAGGCCGAGCGCCGCCCGGCGCGCGTTCACCAGCTCGACCGGCGCGGTCAGCCCGAGCGCCGCGCGGACCGGGTCGCCGGGGATCAGCTGGATCATCAGGAACGCCGTGGTGATCAAGACCCACAACGAGATCGCGAACCGGCCGAGGCGGCGCACGGCGAACGACAGCCACGGGCTGCCGCGCAACCCGGCCGGGGCGACCGCGACGGCCATCAGGCGTACATCCGGATCGACGACGGCTCGACCGAACCGAAGATGACCTTGAACCGCGCGTTGCTGCCGAAGGTCGGGATGACCGAGTTGACGTACGGCACGACGTCCAGCCGCTCGATGAGCGCCTGCTCCGCCGCGAGCCAGGTCGCGCAGCCAGAGTCACCGGACATCTGCGCCGCCCGCGCGGCCTGCGACGTGTACTTCTCGTTCTCGATATGCGCGAAGTTGGTGCCCGCCGGAGGCTTCGGCCCTGAAACGAACGGGCTGATCTGGCTCGGCAGCAGCAAGGTCACCGGCGCCAGCGAGATGTCCCACTCACCGGTGTTGAAGAGCACCTGGCTGGTCCCCGGGCTGTCCAGACCTTTGAGCGTCACGTCGGCGCCGACGGCCTTCCAGGACTGCTGCATCAGTTCGGCGGCGGGTGCCATCGTCGGGCCGAGTTGCGTGCCGTAGATCGCGGTCAACGCGAGCCGTTTGCCGTCCTTGACCCGCACCCCGTCCGCTCCCGGCTTCCAGCCGGCCGCGTCGAGGGTCGACTTCGCGGCGGCGACGTCGAACGCGGGCAGTTTGCCCGCCACCGCGTCTCCGGCGCACGCCTTCGGTTCGGTGGTGACCATTCCCTGGCTGGGCGCCCCGGAGCCGCTGGTGAGCACCTTGCCGATCTGGGCGAGGTCGAGCGCCTGCACCAGCCCGCGGCGCACGGCCTGATCGCCGCCGGCGCGTCCGGGTGCCTGGTTGAAGAACATCTCGCCCATCGGCACGACCTGCTCGCCGTGGAACAGTTTCTGGGCACGCAGGCGCTGCTGGTCCTGGCCGGTGATCCGGGCGCCGTTGAGCTCGCCGGACAGCAGCAGGTTCGCGGCGGTCGTCATGTTCTGGATGACCCGGAAGGTCACCTTCTCCGGCAGGCCGGGCTGTTCACGCTGCCAGTCCCCCGGGCCCCACGCGTAGTCCTTGCGCCGGGTGAGGGTGTAGTGGTCGTTCGGCACGATCTCGGTCATGGTGAACATGCCGGTGCCGTATTTGCCCTTGGCGAGCGCCTGCCGGTCGGTCACGCCCTTGCCGCAGACGATCGGCAGGCCGCCGACGTTGCGCAGCAGGAACGCGTCCGGCGCGCCGCTGGTGAGCGTGATCTTCCGCGTGGCGTCGTCGGCGGTCGCCTTGGTCCCCGGCGCGACGGTGAGCCCGGACATCGGCGACTTGTTGGCCGGATCGCCGACGAAGTCGATGTTCGCCGCCACGTCGCTCGCGGTCAGCGGGGTGCCGTCGTCACAGGTGATCCCGTTCCGCAGGGTGAAGGAGGCGGTGGTCGTGGAGGCCTCCCACTTCTCGGCCAGCCCGGCGATCGGCTTGCCGGACTCGTCGAGGTTGATCAGGCTGTCGTAGAGGTAACGCCCGATGTCGAGCGCGACCGAGAGCACGGTCATCGCCGGGTCCAGCGCTCCCGGATCGGTGCCGATCGCCATCGTGAAGGTCTTGCCCTCGGTCAGTTTCTGGTTCGCGGTCCGGTCCTGCCCGGATTGCGACGTCCCCCCGCACGCGCTCACGGTCAAGGCCACCACGCTCGTGATCGCGGCGGTGAGCCGAGCTTTCTTCATGCGGTTTCTCCTACTGGGTCACGGTCTGCGCACGGAGGTGTTCGACGGCGAGGCGGGCGGCCTCACCGATGGCGGAGTCGACCGCGGGCAGGCGGTCGGCGAGGGATTCGGCGCGGGTGAACACCGCGACCGCGTAGCGGCGACCGTCCACATGGGTCACCACCCCCGCTTCGTTGCGGACGGCGGGGAGCGTCCCGGTCTTGGCCGCGATCTCCACCCCGGCGGGGAAGCCGGACGAGATCCGGTGCGGCCAGATCTGCTGCGCCATGATCGTCCGCACGCGTTCGCAGGCGGCCGGGTCGCCCGCGCGGTCGGTCCAGATAGCGTCGAGCAAGGCGGTGATCTCCCTCGGCGTCGACGACGTCGTGCGTTCCGGGTCGAGCACCGAGAGCTTCCACATCTGTTCTTCGGTCGCCGCGGCGAACACGGCTTCCAGGTCTTCGTCCGGTCTCGCGCCGAGATCGACGATCACCGAAGCGAAGAGGTCTTCGCAACAGCCGATCAGCCGCGTCCTGGTGAGGCCGAGGTCGGTGAGCACCCGGTCGACGGCCTCCTGCCCCACCCGGTGGTAGACGACGTCGGTCGCGGCGTTGTCGCTCATCGTCAGCATGAAATGCGCCAGGTCGCGCCAGCTCATCTCGACGTCGTCCGCGCAACCGGCGGTCCCGATCCCGCCGATCCGGTACCGCGCGGTGACGAGGGTCCGCTCGGTCTCGTCGATCCGCCCGGCGGCCACCTCACGGGCGAAGGCGACCGCCACCGGGATCTTGAAGACGGACGCGAGCACGACCGGATCGTCCGCACCGACGGCGACCTCGGGACCGTCGGTGACGCCGATCTCGCGCGCGTGCACGAATCCGCGCGCCCCCGCCGTGGCGAAGACGGCCTCGATCTCGTCGGCGATCACCGTCACCGGCTCACCCTGCGGTCGGCACGTCCGGTGTGGACGAACAACGCGCGGCCGGTGCCGTCGTCGCCGACGAACGCGTGCGGCATGTGCAGGCCGAGCCCGTCGTGCTCGACGACCAGGGTGTCGCCCCGGTACCCGAGCAGCTTGCTCTTCTCCGGGCCCGTGCCGAGATCCGCGAAGATTCCCTTCGGCGTACGTTCCAGCCACAGGTCGCCGTGCTCGTCCTGGCTGACGACGATGTCCGCCACCTGCGACGAGTACTCGCCCACGAAACGGGACGGGTCGGCCGGGGCCTCCGCGGCGTTCGGCTCCGGCAGCGGCGGGACCTCGACCCCGGCGAGGTCGCCGAGCACCTTCCGGAAGATGTCCAGGTACAGGTGCAACGGTTTGCCGCCATTGGTCAGCAGGGCCACCGCGACGTTGCTGCCCGGCACCACACGCAGGAACGCGGACTGGCCGATGGTGCCGCCGTCGTGGCCGATCACCGGGCCGCCGTCCCAATCGAAGATCATCCAGCCGAGGCCCCACGCCCCGCCCATCAGGCCGAGGTAGGGCAGCTCGACCTGGCGTTCCCACATGGCGCGGGCGGTTTCGGGCTTGAGGACCTGGGTGCCGTCGTCCGCGCGGCCTTCGTTGAGGTGCATGCGGACGAAGGTGAGCAGGTCGCGCGGGCGCATCGCCAGATGCGAACCCGCCGGCACGTTGGACCGCGTCAACGCCCAGACGGGCGCGGCCACCGGCTCGTCGTCCGGCGTCGGCTGGACGTGACCGATCGCCGCGCGGTACCGGATCGCGTCGTAGGGCCCGGCCGCGGCGTGGGTCAGGCCGAGCGGCGCGAAGAGATGGTCACGCAGGCAGTCGTCGTAGCACTTTCCCCGCAGGACCTCGACGATCCTGCCGAGCACGCAGTACCCGGCGTTGTTGTAGGAGAACATCTCCCCCGGCTGGAACAGCTGGGGCACGTCGGAAAGCGTCGCCACGAGCTTCGCGACGCAGTCGTCGCCCTGCCCGGTGTCGGTGAAGATGTCGCCCTCGAAACCGGAGGTGTGACAGGTCAGCTGCCGCACGGTGATCCGCGACGCCGCGTCGTCGTCCGAGAGGGTGAACTCGGGAAGGTAATCGCGGACCGGCTTGTCGAGGTCGAGCCTGCCTTCGTCGACGAGTTGCATCGCCAGGGTGGTCGTCCACACCTTGGTGATCGACCCGATCTGGAATACGGAGTCCACTGTGGACTCGACGCCGGTGTTCTTGTTCAGCACGCCGACCGCGTGGTCGATCACCTCGCCGTTCGCGAAGACGGCGATGGCGGCGCCGGGCACCTGATGCTTCTCCAGCAGGGCGGCGAAGTTCTCCGCGAGCCAGGTATCGATTTCGGAAAGTTTCGACATGCGCACCTCTTGTCCGTGGAAAGGGTGGTCCGGCGGTTCCCGGAATGCTAGGCCGGTGACGGGCGTCACCGGTTCGTGCGGAACGACGAGAGCGGCCGGAAAATTCATCCGGGCGGACGAATCATTCGCCGTCGGCCTCGGGAAGCCTGAGCCATTCGACGGCCTGTGCCGCGGCGAAACCGATGAACGCGTCCCGCTCCGGTACCCGCGACCGCCCGTCGACCGCGTCGGTGAAAATCCCTACCGCGTAACGGCCGCCATCCGGGTACTCGACCACACCGACCTCGTTGCGCACCGACGGCAGCGTCCCGGTTTTGCCGCTGACGCGGATCCCGTCGTCCGGGAACCCGGACCGCAGCCGGTGCGGCCAGACCTGGAGTTCCATCCAGCGCCGGACGTCCGCGCACGCCGCCGGCGCGGCCGCCTCGTCGCGCCAGACGAGCCCGAGCAGCCGGGTGATCTCCTCGGCGGTCGTGGCGCAACTGTGTTCCGGTTGCAGCGCGCGCAACGCGGCGATCCGCTCGATCGGAAGCTCCGTCAGTAGCCTTTCGTCGTCCTCGTAGGAGATTCCGAGGTCCCCGCCGATACTGCCGAGCACCTCACCGCAGTCGTGCGTCACGGTGGTGTGCTCGAAACCGAGATCGCGCAACGTCTTCTGCGTCGCTTCCTTCCCGACGCGATCGAGGATCAGGTCGGTCGCGACGTTGTCGCTGATCCCGATCATCAGGATCGCGAGGTCGTACCAGGACATCGTGATCTCGTGCCGGAAGGTGGCCAGGCCGTACGGGCTGGGCGTGGGATGGCCCGGCGGGACGGTGATCCGCTCGCCGAGGTCGAGCCTGCCCTCGGCCGCCTGCTTCGCCAGCTCCAGGGCGATCGGGACCTTGAAGACCGACGCCGTGACGACCGGGGCGTTTTCGTCGACGCCGATCCGCCGGGTGCCGTCGATTTCGGCCGCGTGCAGCCGGACCCGGACCCCGACCTCCTTGGCGCGCTCGTTGATCTTTTCGGTGACTTCGGACGCGGTGGTCATGGAACTCCTGTCTGCGTTGGGCTCGTGAGTGTTGAGGACGGTTAGAACCGTCCTCAACACTCACGAGGCCGAGCTGGGACTGGCCGGGGAGAACGTGAACTGCGCCGGATTCTGCGGTACCCAGAACGCCATCACGGCGGTGAGGAAGGTCGTGCCGATGAGGAAACCGAACGCGGCGGTGTAGGAGAAAGCGTCCGCGAGCCAGCCCATCGCCACCGGAGCGACCGCGCCCGCCACCTGGCCGCCGAAGTTCATCACTCCCATGCCGATCCCGGTGACCGCCGTGGGCAGCACGCGCAGCGGCAGGCCGAAGACCGCCATCGTCGCCATGCCGAACACCGCGAGCGCGAGCGTCTCGTAGAGGGTGAACTCCGCCGTGCTGTCCGCGTTCACCATCAGGATCAGCAGCACCACGGTCACCAAGGCGATCGAGCCGAGGTACCAGCGGCCGTGGTCGTGGAAGTAGCGGTCGAACAGCCAGCCGCCGAGGATGGTCGTGCCGATGCTGACCAGCATCGGTATCGCGGCCAGTATCCCGGTCTGGCTCAACGACAGGCCCCTCGACTCCAGCAGGTAGCTGGGCACCCAGGTGATCATCCCGTAATTGAGCATGTTGGTGACGCAGAACAGCAGGGTGAACTTCCAGATCACCGGCGACTTCAGCACCTGTTTACGGGAGACCTCGGGGGTTTTCACTTCTTCGCGCGGAAGGCTGCTCAGCCTTTCGGGCAACGCCTTGGGAAGCAGCGTCCAGACGACCACTCCGATGATCGCGCCGACGCCCGCCATCCAGAAGAACGTATGCCGCCAGCCGACCGCCATCAGCAGCGGTCCGACGATCAACGGCGCCAGGCCGGCGCCGATGCCCCCGGCGGACAGCATCACGCCGGTCACCGTCGCGCGGTTGCCGGGGGTGGTCCGTTCGGCGATCGCCTTGAACGAGGCCGCCGGGAAAAGTCCTTGGCACACACCGAAAAGGCCGCGGACGACGAGCAGCATGCCGAACGTGCCCGCCATCCCGGTCATCGCGGTGAACGCCGACCAGAGCAGCAGCGTGACCAGCATCGGCCCCCGCGAGCCGTACCGGTCGGCGAGGAAGCCCGCCGGGATCTGGCAGACCATGTACACCAGCGCGAACACGGTGACGAGCCAGCCTTGCTGCGTCTTGCTGAGCTCGAACTCGGCGCCGATCATCGGCAGCGCCATCCCGATCGAGAACCGGTCGATGTAGTCGACCGCCCAGGCGAACACCATCACCACCATCGTGATGAGCGCCGTCCGGTTGATCCGCCGTGCTGTCCAGGTGTCCTCATTGACCACTGCCGTCATGGCGCCTCCGCGGAAACTTTGGGAGAGAAGGAGAACGGCGCGAGCGTGGCGCCGATCACTCATTCTGAAACGCGGCAGGCGAACGGAGTTCGTGCGATCACACGAACATCGCCCGTCGTTTCGGGCCGGAAGACCAACGTCAGTCTTCGGGACCCGGCGGCCCGGTCCGCGCGTCGCGGGGCAGCAGCCGCAACTGCAGCATCGCGGCGAAGCGCTCCCCCGCGTCGTCGAGGTCGATCTCGCCGACCTCCGCGAGACGCCGCAGCCGATAGCGGAAGGTGTTCGGATGGACGTACGCCGACGCGGACGCGGCTCCGATGTCACCGAAGGCGTCGAGCCAGCATCGAAGGGTGTGCACCAGTTGTGACTGGTGCTGCGCGTCGTAGGCGAGCAACCGCGCGACAGGTCCTGTCGCGACGTCTCCCCGCGCCGCGGCGAGGTCGGCCAGATCCAGCATGAGCGCGTCGACGTGGACGTCGTCCGCGGTCGCGACGCGTTTGGCGCCGCCGTTGGTGAGCAGCACGCGCAACGCCCGGTCCGCGCCGTCGCGGGAGGCGTGCAGGCCGGACGCGTCGAGCGCGAGCGGTCCGATGCCGATCGCGGCGGCCGCCCGGCGGCCCGTGCGCTCCAGGAACGTCGACGCGACCCGCACCGAACGCTCCTGGCAGTCGGCGTGCCCGCCGGGCATCGGGAGGATGCCGTAGGCGACGTCGCCGACCAGTGCGACGGCCGAGCGAGGCTGGACGGCGCTCAGGTGCATGGCGAGCGCGTCGGCGACCCGCTGACGATCCGCGACCAGCCTGAGATCGTCCTCGGGGTCGGGCGCGCCGAGCAGGCCCATGGCGAGCACGATCGACGGCTGGCCGAGCAACCCGAGCCGCGCGATCGCCTCCGGCGCGCCGGCGCCGCCTTCGAGTGCCGTGCTCACCAGATCGGCGCGCAGCCGTCGTTCGACGTCGGCGCCCGCACGCAGCCGGAGCATGTGCAGCGCGACCAGTTTGGCGGCGTCGATCAGCGCCTGCGTCCGCTCTTCGCTGAGCGGTTCCCGCACCGCGGCCCAGATCGAGCCGAGCACCTCGTCGCCGGCGCGGACGGCGAACGCCACGCGCGGGATCGCGATCTCGTTGTCGTCGTACCGCTGCGGATCGACGTACACGGGCGCGTGGTCGCGGTACAGCCGTTCGAAGACGCCGTCCCGTTCCAGGCCGCGGGCGAACCGCTCCGGTACCTGACGGCCGAGGATGGTCTCGACCCGGGAGGGATCCGCTTCGTCCTGGCGCCCGGAGAACGCGAGGATCCGGTTGCTGCGGTCTTCGATGGTCACCGGCGCGTCGATGAGCGCGGCGATCGCGTTGGCCAGCGCGAACAGATCACCCGACGGCATTCCGCCGAGCGTCTGGGGCGAGACCTCGCCGACGTCCTCCTCGGCGAGCAGGGTCCTCAGCATGGCGGCGAGCTGTGCCCATGAAGCGCCGCGCGCGAGCCCGAGCAGGGCGACCCCGGACGAGTCCGCGGCACGCCGGAGTTCCGGCGCCGGGGTGACGGGAGACCGGACGACGAGCGCCGCCGCCCCTCGCGCACCCACGTCGTGCAAAAGGCGGACGACCTCGTCCTGATCCCGCACCCCGACGCCGAGCACGACGGCCCCGCCAGGGATTTCGGATTCGTCGTGCGGATCGTGGATGACCACTCCGCCGAGCTGCTTGCGGGTGGTCCTGCCGACCGCGACCGGCTCCAGGAGCACGTCTCCGAGGTCTTCGAGGACGCGTCCCAAGCTCGTATGCGGTTTGCTGGGCACCGGTGTCAGCACCCCCCGAAGTTAAACCCGGTCTCACCGAACCGACTGGTTCGATCCGACCAAATCTAACCCCGGATTTCGTGACGCGCTACGAACCGATCCACGTTTTCTCGGTGGTGACCTCGTCCAGCAGGTCGGGAATCGGAGTCACGCCGAGCCCCGGCCCCGTCGGCACCGGAAGATGCCCGGCGTCCAGCACGAACGGCTCGGTGATGTCCGTGCGGTAGAACCGGCCTGACGCCGACGTATCACCCGGCAGCGTGAACCCGGGCAGCGAGGCCAGCGCGACGTTGGCCGCCCGGCCGAGGCCGGTTTCGATCATCCCGCCGCACCACACCGCCACCCCGTGTGCCGCGCAGACGTCGTGGACCCGGCGTGCTTCGAGGTAGCCACCGACACGGCCCGGTTTGATGTTGACGATCTGGCACGCGCCCAGCTTGATCGCGTCCGCGGCGGCCTTGGCGGAGACGATCGACTCGTCGAGGCAGATCGGCGTCCGGATCCGCTTGGCCAGCTCGGCGTGGCCGAGCACGTCCTCCTCTTCGAGCGGCTGCTCGATCAGCAGCAGGCCGAACGGGTCGAGCCGGGACAGCAGGGGCGCGTCGCCCAGGGTGTACGCGGTGTTCGCGTCGACCTGGAGCAGCACGTCGTCACCGAAGCGCTCACGCACCTGGCGGACCGGCTCGACGTCCCAGCCGGGTTCGATCTTCAGTTTGATCCGGACATAGCCTTCGTCGAGGTAGCCGCCGACGACGTCGAGCAGCTGCGGGATCGAGTCCATGATCCCCACCGAGACCCCGCAGGCCACGGAGTCGCGCGTGGACCCGAGCTCGGCCGCGAAGGAGCGTTCGTGCGCGCGGAGTTCGGCGTCGAGGACCGCCATCTCCAGCGCCCCCTTCGCCATCCGGTGTCCCTTGAACTTCGCCAGCAACGGCGTCACCTTGTACGCGGTGACGTCCTCCGCTGCCAGCAGGGCCGGGATCAGATGGGTGCGCAGCACGTGTTCCGCGGCGTCGTTGTACTCCGACGAGTAGAGCGGCGCCTCCATCGCGACGCATTCGCCCCAGCCCTCGCCCGCCGGGGTCACCGCGCGGACGAGCAGCAGTTCCCGTTCTGCCTGCGTTCCGAACGACGTCCGGAACGGGGCCACGAGCGGCATCCGGACCCGGCGCAGTTCCACACCGCTGAGTTTCACGACTGCTCCTTCGAGATCACGTACCAGCCGGCACGATCGAAACCGGTGACCTCGGCGTTGTCCGCCATCAGTCCACCGAGGACTTCACGCAATGCGGTGCGCCACGCGGTGCCCCGGCCGGGGTCGGTGCGGCGCAGCCGTTCGATGTCGGACGGGACGCCGACGAGCACGGTCGGTGCGTCGGCCGATCCGATGACCGGGCCGCCGTCGGAGCCGACCGAGAGCGCCTTCTCCGCACCCAGCGCCTCCGCGTCGATCAAGACGGGCTCACCGAACGCGGCGGCACGGACCTCCGGGCTCTTGAGGTCCCATCCGACCATCAGCCGGTCGGTATCACCCGAGCCGTTGATGCTGTCCTCCATCGGACCGTAGAAGTCGGGCAGGTAGCCGATCGGGCGCGCGCCGAGTTTCCCCAGGTTGAAATAGGCGTTGCGCCGCACCAGCGGATCGAAGGTCCAGGTGATCACCGAGACGTCCTGGAGCAGTGCCCACCCGCGCTGGTGCAGTTTGAGCGCCTGCCCGATCCCGCGGCCCACGCCCGCCTTGGCGACTCCGGCGATGTGGCTGTGGAGGCTCGCCTTCCCGGGGTTCCCGAAGAACCCGAAACAAGCCCCCAGCAGTTCATCGTTCTCGAAGGCGCCCGCGACGTAGTTCCCGGCGCTGGACATCGCGCGGAGCAGTTCCGTGCTCACCGGCCGCGCGCCGGGTGCCGATCGCCAGATCGACTCGAACAGGCCGACCACCGCGGCCAGATCGGCGATTTCGGTGAGTTCGCGGATTTCGACGCCCGAAGCCGCGGCCGCGGCCCGCGCGGCGGCGACGGCTTCGTCGCGCACCTCCACCGACGCGAGGCTTTCCGCGTTCGTCGCAAGATTCGTCACGCGACAATCCTTTCCCCGCACGACGGCCGAGTCACCGTCGTGCCGTACCAGATTCGCCCGCGCGATTCGTCGCACCGGACGGATCCCGTTTCGCGAGCACGTTCTCCACGAGCGCGGCCAGCAAAGCGGTGCGGCGCGGCAATTCCGCGACGACGACGTGTTCGTGATCCGCGTGCGCCCCGCCCCCGACGGCGCCCAGACCGTCCAGGGTGGGAACCCCGAGGCCCGCGGTGTAATTGCCGTCCGAGGCGCCACCGACCGACGCGGAGGTCAGCTCCCCGAGGCCGAGGTCGCCCGCCAGGTCCTGGGCCAGCGCGAACAATCCCGCCGACGAGCCCGCTTCGAGCGGCGGCCGGTTGATCCCGCCGGTCACCCGGACCTCGGCTCCGTCCAGGACCGGAGGGAGCTCGCGCATGGCCCGGTCGACGCGGAGTTGCTCGGCCTCGTCCCACACGCGGACGTCGACGGCCACCCTCGCGGCGGCGGGCACGGTGTTGACCGTCGTTCCCGCCGAGACGACGGTCGGTGTCACGCTAGTCCCGGCCACGGGGTCGGCGAGCGCGGCCACGGCGAGGATCTGGTGGGAGATCTCGATTCCCGCGTTGACCCCCTTCTCCGGTTCGAGACCCGCGTGCGCGGCACGCCCGACGACCTCGACCCGGTAGTGGGAAACGCCTTTGCGGCGGCATTTCAGCGCACCGCCGTCGGCCGAAGCCTCCAGCACGAACGCCGCGTCACAGCCCGCCGCGGTCTCCTCGATCAGCGCGCGGGACGAGGGCGAGCCGATCTCCTCGTCGCCGGTGACCAAAATGGACAGTCCGTCGCGGTCGGGTACGGCCGCCGCGGCGTGCAGCGCCATCACGACGCCCGCCTTCATGTCGAAGCAGCCGGGCCCGCGCAACACCCCGTCCCGCACCGAAAACGGATGCGTCTCCAGCGAACCGTGGGGCCACACCGTGTCGTGGTGACCGAGCAGCAGCACCCGGGGCGGACCGTCGCCGAATCGCCAGCGGAGATGGGTGACGCCGTCCACGACGATCCGCTCGGGCTCCACGCCGAGCAGCCTCAGACCGACTTCGGCCACCACTTCGGCGCTGCGGGCCACCGCGTCGTGATCCGACGACGGCGACTCGCAGCGCACGAGCGTCTCGATGTCGGCGAGCAGGTCGCTCATCGCGGCTCACCCCGCAGCGGCTTGCCGGGGAACGCGTCCGTGCGCAGATTCCCGTCCGTGACGACCGGAACCCCCGAAACGAACAGGTGCCGGACGCCGACGGAGGGCCTGGTCGAGTCGAAGTAGGTCGCCGCGTCGGTGATGGTTTCCGGGTCGAGGACGACGATGTCGGCGTCGGCTCCGACGTTCAGCCGTCCCTTGGCCACCGCACCGGGCGCGACCTCGTCGAGCACCCGCGCCGGCAGGTAGGAGCAGCGCCGGAACGCCTCCAGCCACGTCCAGGCCTTGCTCTCCCGCACCATGAGCCGCAACGTCTTGCTGTACGTCCCCGACGTGCGCGGATGCGTCGCCCCGCCGGGCGGCAACGGCCATTGGGTGCTTTCGCTGGTGCCGTTCTTCCAGTACACGGGCAGCGCGTCGCTGGCGACGATGGCGTCCGGGAACGCGAGCGCCTGGTGCAGCAGGCCGAGGTCGTGCGGGCTGCTTTCGTCGAGGAATTCCAGGATGCACGGCGCGCCGGGATCCTCGGCACGCACCTGGAGCAGGCGGCCTTCGTCGGCGATCCGCTCCCCCGACTCCAGCATGATCACGCTGGACGGGGACAGGCCCTTCATCTTCAGGCGTTCGGGCGACAGGAACGCCGCGCCGATCCCCGTGCTGCCCGCCCCGTACGGATAGGCCTCGACCGTCACCCGCGAACCGGCCGCGCGGCCCGCTTCGAGTGCCGCGAGCACTCGCTCGATCTGGTGGCCGGAGGTGCTGTTCACGTGGCAGTGGTGCATCGCGGCGCCGGTCTCGGCCGCGACGATCGCGATCTCCGCCGAGCCGTCGATGGGCGTCTCCGGATTGACCTCGACCAGTTCACGGACGTGGGTGTAGGTCGGTGCCCCGGCCTCCTTCGCCAGCCTGGCCAACGCGAGGAATTCACCTGGATCGGTGTCGGGCGCGTAGCCCAGGAGCACACCGACACCGAGCGCCCCGGCGGCGAGCTCACCGTCCACAAGGGACAGCCAGGCCGCGAGCTCCTTCGCCGACGAAGTCCTTTGCCAGGCGGGGTTTCCGAGTACCGCCAGCCCGCTGTCGATATTCGCGTCCGGCTCGATCCCGGCGAGCACCTGCGCCCGCGCGGCACCCCAGGACGCGGAGAAGCCGTAGTGCAGCGGCCGTCCCGCCGCGGCGGCCTCGGCGTAGGCCCGCTCGATCGGCATCAACCCGGCTTCGAGGTCGAGCGCGGTCGTCACCCCGTCCATCGCCTGCAGCCGCTGGCCCGCGATGGTGTGCACGTGGCTGTGCAGGTCGATGAAGCCCGGTCCGACGACGAGCCCGCGGACGTCGATCTCCACGTCGCCCGGCTCGGCGGTCAAACCCTCCCCGACGGCGGTGACCACGCCATCGGTCACCAGCACGTCGGCCGTACCGTCGAACCCCGTCGCCGGATCGACGACACGACCGCCGCGCAAGAGTGTCCGCATACTTCGCCTCCTAGGATCGCCTCGTTCATGGCGACCCTAGGAGGTTTCGGCGGCCGTCCGTTCGTACCGCGCGACGAATCCGGGCCCCTCGGTCCATCCGCCCGCACGAAAACCCTCGTGAGTGGCAAGGACGGTTCTAACCGTCCTTGCCACTCACGAGGCCGTCAGCGTTTCCGGTGTTCCGCGATGATCTCCGCGTACCGGTGCCCGCTCGCCTTGACCGTGCGGACCTGCGTGTCGTAATCGACCCGCACGAGCCCGAACCGTTTGCTCAGCCCGCTGTCCCATTCGAAATTGTCGAGCAGCGACCACGCGAAGTAGCCCTTCACCGGCGCCCCCGCTTCAGCGGCTCCCGCCACCGCGCCCAGATGTTCCTCCAGGTAGGCGATGCGGTCGGCGTCGTGGATCGAACCGTCCTCGCCGACCTTGTCGTCGAAGGCCGCCCCGCTCTCGGTGACGTAGATGGCGCGGGCGCCGTACTCGTTGGCGAGCCGGTGGATGAGGTCCGCGAGCCCCTGCCCGTGGATCTCCCAGCCCATCGCCGTGGTCGCCGCGCCCTCCACCGGCACCTGCCGGGCACGGGGCGCGGGACCGGCCGGGTCGTCCTCGACGATCTGCCGGAAGTAGTAGTTCAGCCCATGGAAGCCGACCGGGCTCGAGATCACCTCGAGATCGTCCCCGACCACGGGCGGTTCGACACCGTAGACCTCGATCATGTCCGCCGGGTAGCCGCGTCCGTTCGACGGGTCGAGCCACCAGCGGTTGACGTGTCCGTCCATCCGCTTCGCCGCCTCGACGTCCGCGGCGGAGTCCGACGCGGGCTCGATCCCGCTGAGGTTGACCACCAGGCCGACGTTCGCGGGCAGCGCGGCGTTCGCGGTGATCGCCTGCACGCCGAGGCCGTGCGCCAACAGCAGATGGTGCGACGCGTCGATGGCCTGCTTGAGGTCTTTGACGCCAGGCGCGAACCGGCCTTCGAGGTAGCCGAGCCAGGCCGAGCACAGCGGTTCGTTCACCGTGTTCCAGTCCGTCACCCGGTCGCCCAGCCGTGCCGCCACGACGGCGGCGTAGTCGGCGTAGGCGTACGCCGTGTCTCGCTCGGGCCAGCCGCCCTCCAACGCCGAAGGCAGGTCCCAGTGGAACAACGTGGCGAACGGCCGGATCCCGGCTTCGAGCAACGCGTCGACCAGCCGGTCGTAGAAGTCGAGGCCCGCCGCATTGACCGTGCCTCGGCCGGTCGGGATCACCCGCGGCCAAGCGACGGAGAAGCGGTAAGCGTCCAGGCCGAGTTGCTTCATGATGGCGAGATCCTCCGGCCAGCGCCGGTAGTGGTCGCACGCGACGTCGGCGGTGTCACCGTTCAGGACGGCACCCGGGACCCGGACGAAGTCGTCCCAGATGGACGGCAGGCGGCCGTCGGCGTCGACGGCGCCTTCCACCTGGTACGCGGCGGTGGCCGCACCCCACAGGAAATCGGCGGGCAGGTGCAGATTCAAGGCGGACCTCTCTGTACGGAGCGACGGGCTGGTCATTTCACGGCACCGGCGGTGAGCCCGGCGACGAGATAACGCTGGAGCAACAGGAATCCGGCGACGACCGGCACCGAGACGATCAGGGACGCGGCCATGACCTGGTTCCAGTACACCTGGACCTGGGTGGAGTACTCCTGGAGACCGACGGCGAGGGTCCGCGTGCCCGAGTCGGTCATCACCGACGCGAACAGGACCTCGCCCCAGGCGGTCATGAACGAGTAGATCCCCACCGCGACGATGCCCGGCATGGCCGCCGGGACCACCACGCGGATCAGCGCGCCGAACGGCCCGGTGCCGTCGACCATCGCGGCCTCGTCGAGTTCCTTGGGGATCGAGTCGATGTAGCCGGCGAGCATCCAGATGGCGAACGGCAGCGAGAAGGTCAGGTAGGTGATGATCAGCCCGAGCCGCGAGCCGTACAGGACGATGCCGGTGGCGTTGCCGATGTTGACGAAGATGAGGAACAGCGGCAGCAGGAACAGGATGCCGGGGAACATCTGCGTGGACAGCACGGTCATCTTGAAGAAGTTCTTGCCACGGAAGCGGAACCGGCTCAGCGCGTACGCCGCGAAGATCGCGATCACCACCGAGAGGATCGCCGCCGATCCGGAGATGACCAGGCTGTTCACGAAGTACTCGGCGAGCGGGATGGTCTCCCAGATGTCGAAGAACGGCTGGATGGTCAGCGTCGTCGGGACCCATTCCCAGGTGCCCTGCACGTCCCCGAGCGGCTTCAGCGACGACGAAACCATCACGTACAGCGGAATCAGGGTGAACAGGGCGAGGAAGCCGAGGACGAATCGGCGGGCCCACGGGACCCAGCGAGGCTCAGACAACGGCGTTCCTCCTCCGCGCGGTCAGTCCCAAGTAGACGGTGCTGACGATCAGCAGGAACAGCAGCAACAGCACCGACATCGCCGAGCCGAGGCCGAAGTTCCAGGTGACGAAGGAGCTTTGGTAGATGTGGATCGAGATCAGCGACGCCTCCTTCGGCGCGGACGCTCCGAAAAGGACATACGGCGTGTTGAAGTCGTTGAACGTCCACAGGAACAGCACCAGCAGCAGGACCTGGTTGACCGGGCGCAGCATCGGCTGGGTGATCGCCTGGAACTGACGCCACCAGCCCGCGCCGTCGATGGCGGCCGCTTCGTACAGTTCGCCGGGGATGTTCTGCAGCCCGGCCATCACGATCAGGAACGCGAACGGCCAGTTGCGCCACACCGAGACGACCACCAGCGACCAGAAGCTGTTGTCCCCGATGAGCCAGAAGGAATCGGTGCCCAGCAGGTCGTTCACCAGGCCGGTGTCCTTCTGGAACATGAACGACCAGGTGATCACCGCGGCGTACATCGGCAGCGCGTACGGCACCAGGAACAGCGTCCGGAGCAGGCCGCGTCCCCGGAAGTTCTTCTGCATCAGGACGGCGGCCGAAGTCCCGAAGAGCCAGCAGAACCCGACCGAAAGGACGGTGTACAGGACGGTGATCCAGAACGAGCCGAGCAGCGACTTCCCCGCCGCGGCGTCGAAATCCAGGACGAACTTGTAGTTGTCCAGCCCGGCCGCCGGGGCGGACGAGAAGTCGCGGATGTAGAACTGCGTCAGCTTGAAGAAGCTCATCACGAGCCCGGCGATCATCGGGATCAGGTGGACGAGCAGTTCGAGCAGGATCGCGGGCAGCAGGAGAAGGTACGGCAGCGCGACCCGGCGCCGGTTATGCCGGGCACGCTGCGGCTTGGGCGCCCCGGCCGCCTGCACGACCGGGGCGTCGTCGAGCGCGGTCGGCATCAACCACCGGCCGCGATCTGCTGGTCCGCCTGCGTCAGCTGGTCACGGATCTTGGCCCCGTCGACCGGTTTGCCCGCCGCGACGTCGGCGAACATCCCCTTCATCGCGGTGCCGATCAGGGTCTCGAACTGCGATTCCTGAGGCACCTGTGGCATCGGCTCGGCCGAATTGGCGAGCACGCTCTGGAACACCTTGACGTCTTCGGTCTGGAAAGCCGCGTCGCTGTAGGCGTCCTGGACGGTCGGCAGCGAACCGTAGGTCTTGTTGAGCAGCGCCTGTTCCGGCGCCGAGACCATGAACTTGACGAAATCCAGTGCGGCGTCGGGGTTCTTGGTGTTCTTGAAGACCGACATGTTGATACCCGCGACGAAACTGGTCACCTTCCGGCCGTTCGGCGGCGCGGTGGCGGGCAGCGGGATCGGCGCGACACCGAGGTTCGCCAAGTCCATCCCGATGTTCTTGAACGACCCCGCCGAGGCCTGGTTCATGAACATCGCGGCCTTGCCGTCGGACAGGTCCTTGAGGGATTTGGCGGTGTCGGCGTATTCGGCGTTGGCCGGGTTGACGATCTTGTCCTTCTGCATCAGGTCGACGAACTGCTGCACGGCCGCGACCGACGGATCCGACGCGAGCTGCGGTTTCCCCTCGGCGGTGAAGAACTGCGCACCGTGCTGGGCACCGAGGATCGCCGCGTGGTGGCTGTTCTCCGTGACCTGGCCCGCTTGGAGCGAGAGCCCCCACTGGCCCTTGTCGGGTTTGGTGAGCTTCTTGCCGTCCTCGACGAGCTCCTCCCAGGTGGCGGGCGGCTTCGTGATGCCGGCCTCGGCGAAGAGTTTCTTGTTGTAGTACAGGCCGTACGCCTGACCGTAGAGCGGTACGCCGACCGGCGGCTGCCCGCTCGCCCCGGTGGCCGCCAGCGACGGGCCGAGGAACCGAGATTTCCCGCCGACCTTCTCCAGCGCGGCGTCGTCGAACGGCAGGAACGCCCCGGTCGCCTGCAACGAGGCCGACCAGGTGTTGCCGATGTTGAGCACGTCCGGGCCCTTGCCGGAGGTGGTGGCCGCGAGGATCCGGTTGAGCAGATCCGTCCACGGGACGACTTCGAGCTTGACCTTGATCCCGGAGGCCTTCTCGAACTTGTCCAGTTCGGGCTGCAGGACGGCCTTGTCGTTGTCGAGACTGGTGCCCTGGTTGGACGCCCAGTACACGAGCTCCTTGGGAGCACTGGACGACGTGTCGCCGCCGCCGCACGCCGTCGTGGCGGCGGCCGCCAGCGCCAGGACGAGCGCGGGAGCGATCTTTCCGATTCGCATCGATGGTCCTCGGGGTGAGTGGCCAAGCCGCGTCCGGAGCCTGTGACCCGGGACACGCCTTATTTCAGGGCTTGAGTTAAGCCGTGGCCCACCTTGCCGTCAAGACCCGCGCGCTATTTCGTCCACCTCGGCACCATATCGATCACCAGGGGGTTCCGCCCAGGGTCGCGGGGCCGCGATCGACGACGATCATCTTCTCCGGACGATAGCCGTCGAGATCGGCGTGGAGCCAGGTCTCTCCCGGCCGGGCACGGTGGAACCGGAACGTCCCGTTCGTGCTGTTGGCACCGACGACGCACCGAACGGGGACCGGCGCCGCCTTGGCGATCTCGACCGCGAACCCGAGGCCATGCCGCAGCATCAGGATCTGATCCGCTTCGGAGATCACCGGTTCGCCGTCAGGCAGCGTCCCCACCTTGATCGGCAGATGGTCTTCGAGATGGAAGCTGCTGACGTAGCACTCCCAGCCGGTCAGGTCGGCCTGCCTTCCGGGCGGCCGTCCCGCCCAGGCGGGAATGCCTCCGAGCGTGACCACTTCACCGGCAAGCTCGACACCGTCCGCGATCATCTCCCGCAGCCCCGGCGCCAACCGGTCGAGCGGTATCACTTCCGACAAGGCGCCGAGCGCGGCGGCGGCAAGGTCGTTGAACCGGATGTTGAGCACGGTCACTTCCCGGTCAGGACGTCGAAGGCCTCGCCGCGGTGGACGGCGAACAGTTCGAGCGCCTTCTCACCGTCACGAGCACGAAGCGCGGACGCCAGCCGTCGATGCTCGGCCGGGATGCTCGCGAGGTAGCCGTCGGAGCTCACGCCGATCCGGGTCAGCAGGAACAGGTACACCTGGGACCGGATCGCCTGCCACGCCTCGACGAGCCGCCGATGCCCGGACGCGGCGTAGACCGCGTCGTGGAAGTCGATGTCGCAGCGGACCATCTCGTGCTCGTCGCGCGCGCGGTCCATCCGGTCGACGATCTCGTCGATCGCAGCCAGGTCCGCGTCGGACGCGTTCGCGACCACCAGCCGGACGGCCAGCTGTTCCAGTGCCGAGCGGAGGCTGTCGAGTTCCGCGACGTCCACATCGGACAGTGTCGTGACGATCGCGCCGCGATGCCATTCGCTGCGGACCAGGCCTTCGCGCTCCAGCTTCAGCAGTGCTTCGCGCACCGGGCCGCGGCTGACGCCGAGCGCCGCCGAAAGCTCGACCTCGCGCAGCTGCGCGCCGGGCGGATAGGCGCCGCCGAAGATGGCGTCCCTGACCCTGTCGGCGACCTCGTCCGCCAGCCCGCGACGACGCGCCGGCACCACCCTGCCGGGTTCGCTCATCCTCATCCTTCCGCCGGAACGCCCGATCGTAGCGACCCTTCACTTTGTCCTAATGTTAACATTGCGACAAGTGCTCGTCCCGCCGGAAAGGAACCCCTGGCATGACCGTCCTCGACTCCCCGATCCCGCGCTTCCACCTCGCCATGCCCGTCGACGACCTCGCCGCCGCGCGCACCTTCTACGGTGAAGTCCTCGGCCTCGAACAGGGCCGCAGCTCCGACACGTGGATCGACTGGAACCTCCACGGCCACCAGTTCGTCACGCACCTCGCACCGGAGCGGCCGCGGCGGATCCACAACCCCGTCGACGGTCACGACGTGCCCGTCCCCCACTTCGGGCTGATCCTCACCGTGCCCGAGTTCCAGAAGCTCGCGGACCGGCTGCGTGCCGCGGACACCTCCTTCGTCATCGAGCCCTACGTCCGTTTCGAAGGGCAGACCGGTGAGCAGTGGACGATGTTCCTGCTGGACCCGGCGGGCAACGCGCTGGAGTTCAAGGCTTTCGCCGACGACTCGCAGGTCTTCGCCGCCTGAGGTCGGCCCCGTAGTCCCAGCAGTCACAGCGGCTGCGCGTGAAGGCCCCCTTCCCTCGGCTCAGCCGAGGGAAGGGGGCCTTCACGGACTTCGGCAAGAGCCAGGAGGGCGCCAACAGCGGCACGGATCGATAACCCCCACATTATCGATCTGTGCGGTTTTCCGCATTGATCAACATCCGGTCCCGGGAGAACCTGGTCCTGTCAGCGAGCCCGCTGACAGGAAGAACCAAGGAGAAGCCACCATGTTCGACCCCATCCTCCTCCGGTCCGCCGACGCCGAGATCGTCAGCGACGCGCCGGGCAGCGAAATCACGCTGCTGGCCGACTCGGACACCACAGACGGGGGCTTCACCGCGAACCGCGCGACCCTGAAGGACGGCGTCTTCGGCACCCCGGCCCATTTCCACACCCGCGCGACCGAGTTCTTCTTCGTACTCGAAGGAAAACTCCAGGTCCTCGTCGAGGAAACCCTGCACACCCTGGAGAAGGGCGATTTCCTCGCCGTTCCGCCCAAGGTGCCGCACGCGTTCGGGCCCGCCGCCGGCTCGGACGCGGACGTCCTGGTCACCTTCACGCCGGGCATGGCACGCTTCGACTACTACCGGCTCCTCGACCGCGTCGCCCGCGGCGAAGCGGACCCCTCGGAGATCGCAGCGTCCTCGAAGCAGTACGACAACCACTACGTCGACAGCCCGGTCTGGCGTGCCGCTCGCGGTCAGTGAGCGTCAGTCGATGACCGCGGTCGCCTCGACCTCGACGAGATGCTCGGGCACGTCGAGTGCCGCGACGCCGATCAGTGTTCCCGGCGGGACAGGCGTGCCGCCCAGCTTCGCGGCGGCCCGGTCCACGCCTTCGAGGAACAGCGCGAGTTTGCCCGGCGTCCAGTCGACGACGTAGACGGTCATCTTCGCGACGTCGTCGAAGGTGGCGCCGGCCGCCGCGAGCGCGGTGCCGACGTTCAGGTAGCACTGCTCGACCTGGGCGGCGAGGTCACCTTCACCGACAACGGCACCGTCCGCGTCCCACGAGACCTGCCCCGCGATGAAGACCAGCTTCGACCCGGTCGCGATCGACACCTGCCGATAGGCGGGGATCTCCGGCAGTCCCGCGGGATTCACCAGGGTGATGCTCATCCGAACTCCTCGTCATGGTCACTTGTGGTTACCCAGGAACTGTAGGAGAGTGAGCGACGACCTGGAAGAACGCACTTTTTCGTGACTGGGGAACCTGATGGTGACCAAGCAGCTCAACGGTTCGGACGACGCCGATCTCCTGCGGGCGGACTCGCTGGCGCGGGAGATCTTCTCCGACGTCGCCAACAAGTGGGCGCTCCTGATCATCGAGACGGTCGGCGACGACACCCGGAGGTTCACCGAGCTGCGGAACGACATCGAAGGCATCAGCCACAAGATGCTCACCCAGAACCTGCGCATGCTGGAGCGCAACGGCCTGATCGAGCGGACGGTGCATCCGACGGTGCCGCCGCGGGTCGACTACACCCTCACCGAGGCAGGCCGTGGCCTGCGCGCGACGGTCGACGGGATGTGCGCTTGGACCCACCGGTTCCTCCGCCACATCGAAGACTCGCGCCGCCGGTTCGACGTGCCTGTTAACGGTTAACGGCCTGGCCGGCGTCCCGCGCGGTTCAGCTTCCGAGGATCCGCGTTCTATGCTCGCCTGGTGATCTCCGGCGGAGCGAAACCCCGGCCCGAGTTCGAGCGCCTGCTCCGCGATGGGCCCTTCGCGGACGCGCTGCGCGAGGCGATCCGGGTGCGCGGCCTCAGCCTGGAACGCCTTCGCGATCATCTGCGCGCTCGCGGCGTCTCGATCACCGCGGCGACGCTCAGCTATTGGCAGTCGGGGCGCAGCCGCCCGGAGCGCCGGGATTCGGTGCTCGGCCTCCGCCACCTCGAACAGGTGCTGGAAATACCGCCCGGCAGCCTGACCGCGTTGCTCGGCCCGCCGCGCGCCCGAGGCCGGTGGCCCGCCCGCGCCGACGGCCTGCCGGAGATCGGCCGATACTGGCCGGATCGGACGCGGATCGACTCGGCCGTCAGCGAAGTCGACACCCGCTGGGACGAACGGCTGACGAGGATCAGCCAGCACGATGTCGTCTTCGTCGGGCCCGGTCAGGAGGAACTCTCGTTCCAGTCCCGGCAGGTGCTGCGCGCCGAGGCCGACGGCCCGGACCGGTGGGTGGTGATCGTCCACATCGACGAACACGATCACCCCTTGCCGGAAGTGACCGCACTGCGAGGCTGCCGCCCCGGCCGCAGCGTGCTTCACCCCGAAGACGGCCTTCTCGTGACGGAACTGCTGTTCGAGCGGCCGCTCGCGAAAGGCGAAACGGTCATCACCGAACACACTCTGGTGAACAGCGCCCCGTTCCCGCACGCGACGAACTACGAACGCAAATTCCGGCTGCCCACCCGGGAATACGTGCTCGAGATCCGATTCTCCCCCGGTGTGCTCCCGGTGCGATGCCGCCGCCGTTCCGCACAGGACGGACAGCCCGCGGACTCGTCGGAGGTCCTGCCGGTAGGTGATTCCGTACATGGCGTCGCCCTGAATTTCGGCCCCGGCCGATTCGGGTTCGAATGGGACTGGGACTCTTAATTGTTAACGACTCGCGGGCCTACGATTCCGTGAGACGAACGATTTACCGTCTGCGCATCGCCTTTGGAATCGAGGAGTGCGTATGCGACGGCACAACGGAGTGCTCTCCTGTTTGAGTGTCATGGCCCTGGCCGCGTTGGGGTTGAGCCCGGTGGCTCAGGCGGCTTCCCCGCCTGTTCCGGCCCACCCCGACGCCGAGGTGAACGGCGTCGCCGCCGCGTTCGGCCTGAGCAGGTCCGAAGCGGAATCCCAGCTGGCCGCACAGGACGTGGCCCACCGGCTGGCCGCGTCGCTCCCGGACGGGCTGCGCGCCCGCTCCGCCGGGCAGTGGTTCGACGCGGCGACAGGCAGGCTGGTCTTGGCCGTCACGAGTGCGGCCGACGCCGAGGCCGCCCGGTCCGCGGGGGCCGAACCCCGGCTGGTGTCGCGGACCAAGACCGACCTGGACCGGACCGACGCGGCGGTCCGCGCGCTCGTCGGCGACGGCGTACCGGGGGTGTTCGGCTGGGGTGTCGATGTCCGGAACAACGAGGTCGGGGTTTCGGTCGACCGCACGCGCAAAACCGCCGAGACCGAGAGCTTCCTTTCCCGGGCAAGGGATCTCGGTGTGCGGATCACCGAAACCGGCTCGTCGCCGCGGCAGCAGGACGGCACGATCCACACCGGCGACCCGTGGTGGCCGGGCAGTGAGACCTACTGTTCGGTCGGCTTCGCCGCGACCGATTCGGCGGGGGCCAAGCATTTCCTCACCGCCGGGCATTGCACCAACGACCGCGACCAGGCCGCTTATGGTGCCTCCGGCCGGCAGAACCGGATCGGCACTTCGAACGTCGGCGGGACACGCAGCGTCAACGCCCGCGAAGGCGACATGGGCGTGGTCGCGGTGACGCAGCCCGGCTGGGAGCTCTCGGCGGCGGTCAACACCTGGGGCGAGCCCGCCGTCACCGTCACCGGCTCGGCCGAGGCGATGGTCGGCGACCGGGTCTGCCATTCCGGCAACACTTCGAAATGGAAGTGCGGCGAAGTGAAGTACACGCACAAGGCCGTCGATTACGGCGGCGGGCTGATCATCGAAGACCTGACCTGGACGACGGCCTGTTCGCTCGGCGGCGACTCGGGCGGCGGCTGGCTCCTCGGCAGCAAGGCGGTCGGCCTGCACGACGGCGGACCGTCGCAATGCGTTCCGAATCCCGGCGACGGGGACATGTCCATCTTCCAGCCCGTGATCGAGGCACTGAACAAATGGAACCTCACCCTGGTGACCGGCGGCGGCAGCGGCGACACGACGGCGCCAAGCGCGCCGGGTGACGCGCGGCCCACCGGTACGACGTCCAACAGCGTCTCGCTGACCTGGGACGCGGCCACGGACAACGTCGGTGTCGCCGGTTACGACGTCTACAACGGCTCGGTGCTCGCGACGTCCGTGTCGGGAACCAGCGCGACCGTGACCGGTCTCAGCCCCGACACCTCGTACGCCTTCACGGTGAAAGCTCGTGACGCGGCGGGGAACGTGTCGCCCGCCAGCGGTGTCGTGTCGGTCAAGACCCAGCCTGGCGACGGGGGCGGCCGGACGCTGAGCAACGGCACCGACTTCGCGATCCGCGACTACCAGCAGGTGTTCAGCCCGGTGACCTCGACACTCACCGGACAGGCCGCCACGTCGCTCGGGATCTCGGTGACCGTCCGGCACACTTGCGCCGAGGATCTCGGCGTGACGCTTCTGGATCCCCAGGGCAAGGCCTACCCGCTCAAGTACAGCGGTGGTTCGACCTGTACGGCCTGGAACGGCGTGCGGACCTTCACGGCGCCCGGCTCGTCGTCACCGGCAGGCGGCACGTGGCGACTACGGGTCACCGACTACGGGCCCGGCGACACCGGCGTACTCGACACCTGGTCGCTGACGCTCTAGGGCCTCGTGAGTGGTAAGGACGGTTCTAACCGTCCTTACCAC
>NZ_JBHXIB010000004.1:218518-342213 GCF_042723975.1 Amycolatopsis sp. NPDC058340
GCCCCCCCGGGTTAACCCAAACCGGGTTGCTTCACGTTCTGGGGCTGGTTTGGTGTTTCGTCGTTAAAAACCCGTCCTTACCACTCACGAGTCCGCATCAGGGCAAACGCACGACACGCAGGAAAGCGGGCAACAACCAAGGCCGCGGACCGCTGACGACGACCTTGCCCGTCAGCGCGGAACGCACCTTGCCGACCCGGCGGAACAGCATCAGGTTCAGCGATGGCGGATCGAACGAGATCCGTGCGTCGACCGGGCCTCCGGGTTCCTCGACGGTCACCCGTCCACGACGCAGCACCAGCACGACCGGGGACGTGTACGCCGACCGGAACGCCACGGCGATCCGTCTTTCTCGCGGCGGCTCGTCGGTGTCGAGGAGGTGCCCGACGTCATGGCTCAGCACACCGACCAGGAAGAGATCGAAGAACAACGCCGCGTCAGCGGGCGGGATCGTCCACGGCAGCTTCAGCGCCTTGGCGATGTCCCAGCCGTGGATCTGCAGTTCGTTGACCAGGTGCGCGAGCACACCGGCGAGCGGCACTTTCGACTCCCCGAGCCAGTCCAGTGAGGTCGCCGGGTCCGCGTCCTCGGTCACGCGCAGTACTTCTTCGATGTCCGCGAGCAATCCCGTCACCAGCACGCCGAGGTCGCGTTCGGGAAAGTCTCGCAGCACCAAGCCGTTCAACACGGAAACCGTGTCCACAGTGGTCTTCCCGACCTGGCTCTGCCCGCGGGCGTCCAGCACCGGGGCGCTGCCCGGGCGCACCAGCGACGTGTACATCTTCGCGATCATCGCGACGTGGGCGACCGTTTCGGCCACCGTCCACTCCGCGGTGACCATCGCGGACGGATCCGGGGCGCGGCCCACCATTTCCGCGAATCGCGCACCGGTCACCCGATAGGCTCGCCGCACCGAATGCCATCGATCCGCCGTGATCGCTCTGGTCACGTGCCGATTTTATCGTGTTACCACGGAAAATCCGTTCCGCCGGCGTGCGGTCCATGCCGCCCGAAGGGGCAGTGACCGTACTCACTACGGAAATTCACGTGACACGCACCGACCGGCACAGGCAGACTGAAGGGCGAATTCACCCTCGCCTTCGCTGTCACCGTTGCCGTCGTCGAAGGCGGCCCACGCGGACCCGCGCCCTTCCAGGAGCCCTTCACTGATGACCGAGACCCTGCCCGAAACCACCCAAGACCAGGAACGGGCACCGGCGAAAGCCGGGCTCCTGATCGGGGTCCTGGTCCTTTCCGCGTTCGTGATGATCCTCAACGAGACCATCCTGAGCGTCGCGCTGCGTGACCTGACCGTCGACCTCCAGGTCCCGACCACCACCGTCCAGTGGCTGACCAGCGGATTCCTGCTGACCATGGCGGTCGTCATCCCGACCACCGGGTTCCTGCTCGAACGGTTCACCCCGCGCCAGGTCTTCCTCGCCTCGCTGACCCTGTTCAGCACCGGCACCCTGGTCAGCGCGCTCGCCCCGGGCTTCGCGCTCCTGCTGACCGGCCGGGTCATCCAGGCCTGCGGTACAGCCGTGATGCTGCCGCTGCTGATGACCACGGTGATGCGCCTGGTCCCGGTCGAGAAACGCGGCGCCACGATGGGCACGATCACCATCGTGATCGCGGTCGCCCCGGCGATCGGCCCGACCATCGGCGGCGCGGTGCTCTCTTCGCTCGGCTGGCGATGGATGTTCTGGATCGTGCTGCCGCTCGCGATCGCCGCCCTGGTGGTCGGCATGCTGCAGCTGCGGCTGGAGAGCGACACCCGCAAGGTTCCGCTGGACGTGTTGTCGGTGGTCCTGTCCGCCGTCGGTTTCGGTGGCGTGCTGTACGGCCTGTCCGTGTCCGGCGAGTCCGCCGGTGGGCATCAGCCGGTGCCGCCGTGGGTGCCGATCGCCGTCGGGGCCGCGGCGCTCGCGGTGTTCACCTGGCGCCAGCTGCGCCTGCAGAAGGAAGATCGCGCGCTGCTGGACCTGCGCCCGTTCACCCACCGCAGCTTCGTAGTCTCGCTGGTGCTGACTGCACTGCTGTTCATGTGCCTGCTCGGCGCCGCGGCGATCCTGCTTCCGCTGTACCTGCAGACGGTCCTGCGCACCAGCACGTTCGTCAGCGGGCTCGCGGTGCTCCCCGGCGGCCTGGTCCTCGGGCTGCTCGGCCGTCCGGTCGGCGCGTTGTACGACCGCTTCGGCCCCCGGCCGCTGGTCATCCCGGGCGCGGCCGCGATGGCGGTCTCACTGTGGCTGTTCGCGCTGCTGGGCCCGGAATCACCGCTGATCGCGGCCATCGCCATCCACGTCCTCCTGATGGGCGGGCTCGGCCTGATGATGACGCCGCTGATGACCGAGTCGCTCGGGTCGCTTCCCGAGCACCTCTATTCACACGGCAGCGCGATCCTCGCCACCCTGCAGCAGCTCGCCGGCGCGCTCGGCACCGCGGTGTTCATCGCGGTGGCCACGGCGAGCACGACCACGGCCGGGGCGACCAGCCCCGACTCGGCGGGTATCCGCACCACGTTCATGGTCGCCGGTTGCGTCGGGCTGGCCGCCTTCCTCGGTTCGCTGTTCGTCAAGAAGAGCGCCGGAGGCACCCCGGTGGCCGCGCACCACTGATCCCACCGTTTCACCGCGCGCCCGCCGCGGCCTCCACCGGAGGCACGGCGGGCGCGCGTCGTTCGAGCACCTTCCTGCCGTAAGCGATGGCGGGCCGCTCGACCCAGCGGCGTAGCGCGCAGGCGAACACCAACGCGACACCGGTGGTCGCGGCGGCCTTCGCGAGCCCGCTGGGCAGCAGCCATCCCGTGACCCCGGCGGCGCCGGTCTGGGCGAGATAAAGCGCGTACGAACGATCTCCGACGAAGGTCATCGGCCTGGTCGAGAGCAGTGCCCGCACCGGGCCCGGCGAGACGACGGCCACGAGCAGGAGTGCCGAGCCCGCCGCGTAGACCGGGACCACGAACTGCCAATGCCCGCCGAGTGCCTCCGCCAGCGGGCCGACGGAGAACTGCAGCACGACGAAGCCACAACCGAGCACCGTGGCGGCGGCCGGGCTGGTCAGGGGCCGGAGCAGGGCGAAACCGCGCGGATGGTGGAGCGTCATCGCCAGGAGGCAGCCGACGACCAGCGAGCAGTAGTGCACCGAAAGGCTCGCCCAGGTGTGCGACGGTGCCATCGGTAGCGCGAACAGCACGACACCGAGAACGGCCGAGGCGCCCAGCAGCAGGCGCAGCGCGGTCTTCCCGCTTCGCGCGAACGCCGTCAGCACCAGCAAAGCGGGCCACACCAGGTAGAACTTCTCCTCCACCCCCAACGACCACGAGGTCGGATAAGGGGTGTTGAAGTCGACGAGTTCGTTGCCGAAGACGAGGTAGTACGGCATGGCGTCGGCGAGCCTGCTGCTCCGATACGTCCCGCCGAGCGTCACCGCGACCGTGGTCAGCGCCAGGAGGAGGAAGTACACCGGCATGATCCGGAAGACCCGCCGCAGGTAGAACCCGCGCAGCGAGATCCGGCCGTCACGGTCCTCCTCGCGCAGGGCCAGTGTCGTGATGAGGAATCCGGACAGCACGAAGAACAACTGCACGGCGATCCAGCCCTGGAGGCGGTCCACGACGGGACCCCCGTAGTGGAAGAACACCACGGCCACGGCGGCGAGCGCACGCACGCCGGTGAGACCGGGGAACCACGACGAGGCCAGGTAGTCGGCGTGGCAGAGGGGACGCCACCACGTGCGGAGCGAAGAAGCGAACATGGCCCGAAGATTCGGGCTCGGACGCTGAACCGAGGCTTAAGGAAGCTGAAGACGTCTTCAGCTTCGCGCTTCCGCCAACGGCAGGCGGACGACGAGGCGGGCGCCGTCGTCGTGCTCCGCGACCTCGACGGTGCCGCCGTGTGTCTGGGCGATCTCGGCGACGATCGCCAGCCCGAGGCCGGCGCCACCTTCGTCACGCGCACGCCCGTCGTCCAGCCGCACGAAGCGGTCGAACACCCGCTCCCGGTCCGCGACGGGAATACCGGGCCCGTCGTCGGTCACCGTCAACACGGCGAAGTCGTCCACAATGGACACTCGCACCTCGACGCCGGTCCTGGCATGGCGTTGCGCGTTGTCCACCAGGTTCCGCAGCAGCCGTTCCAGCCTGCCGCGATCACCGAGGACCGTCGGATCGTCCTCGATCTCGGCGCGGACGCCCCGCCGCCCGGACAGACAGGATTCGACCACTTCGGACAGTCGCACCGGCGTGGACCGTTCCGGTTCCGCGTTGTCCAGCTTGCCGAGCAGGACGAGGTCGCCGACGAGGTCCTGCAGCCGCGTGATGTCGAGGAGCGCGTTGCGGCAGGCGTCGCGCCAGTCGAGCCGGTCCGGATGGGCGAGCAGCACCTCCAGCTGGGTCCGCAGGGACGCCAGCGGAGTGCGCAGTTCGTGCGACGCGTCCGAGGTGAACCGGCTCTGCCGGGTGACCGCGGTATCGAGGCGCGCGAGCATCGTGTTCATCGTTTCGGCCAGTTTCGCGATCTCGTCGGCGCTGTCCGGCGCCGGGACCCGGCGGGAGAGGTCGTGCGCGCCGATCTCCGCGACCTCCGAGCGGATCGCCTCGACGGGGCGCAGTGACCGGCGGACCGCGAACCACGCGATCGCCCCGATCAGCAGCGCGATCACCGGGACACCCGCCAGCAGCGTCACGCGCACCGAATCCAGCGCGGCCTGGCCGGACTCGTCGACAACCGCGGCGCCGTAGATCCGGTACTTGCTGTCCCCGCTCGTGTCGGCCGCGACGTGCACCCGTGTTTCGGTGGTCTCGACATCGCGGCCGAGCACTCCCCGGCAGCCGACCGAGCCCGCCATCGACTCGTCGACGGCGCCCGCCTCGAGAACCGACACGGAGTCCCCCTGCTGGTAGCTGTCCGTCTGAACGAGCAGACCGTGCCGCAGCCCCGGGCAACCGATGACGCGCTTGCCCGACTGGTCGACCACCTCGTAGGCCGAGTCACGGACGAGCAGAAGCAGATCGGCAGGCGCGGCGCCGTTGTTCAGCAACTGCACGATCGCGGCCGCGCGCGCCCTCGCCACCTGCACCGCGCCCGCCCCCAGCCGGTTCTGGGCGTCGATCACCAGCCAGGCCGACACGAAACCGAGAGCGACGAGCGACGTCACGAACGACGTCAGCGCGACCCGGAACCGGGTCGATTTCCACGCCTTAGGCACCCGATCCCACCACGTGGTAGCCGGCGCCGCGCACCGTCCGGATCGTCTCCGCCCCGAACGGCAGGTCGATCTTCCGCCGCAACGCGCTCACGTGGACCTCCACCAGGTTCGCGGTCGCCGACGCCGCGAAATCCCAGAGGTTCTCCAGCAGCTCCGCCTTGGTGACCACCTCGCCCTGCCGCTTCATCAGATACGCCAGCAGGGCGAACTCCTTGGTGGTCAACGGGATCTCGGCGATGCCGCGACGGCAGACGTGACTCGCCTGGTCCAGTTCGAGATCACCGAGCCGCAGCGTGCCCGGCCGGATCGCTCCCCCGCGCCGGATCAGCGCCCGCAGCCGGGAAAGCAGGACGCCGTAGGAGAACGGCTTCGGGAGGAAATCGTCGGCGCCGGTGTCGAGCGCCTCGATCTCGTCGTCCTCGCCGTCCTTCGCGGTCAGCATGAGGATCGGGGTCGTGTCGCCTCGTTCGCGCAGCCTCCGGCACACGCGGTACCCGTTCAGCCCGGGCAGCATGATGTCGAGGATCATCGCGGCGTACGGATGTTCGGCGGCGTACCAGAGCGCGTCGCGGCCGTTGTGCGCGACGTCCACGGCGTAGCCCTCGGCGCTCAATCCCGCCCGGAGCGATTCGGCCAGGCGTCGCTCGTCCTCCACGAGCAAGATCCTCATCCGCTCACGATCCCATACGGTCCGGCCACATCCGGTCACCGCCCGCTGTCCGGGTGAAGGCCGCGCCGCCGTCAGGACGAACCTCCCGGCGGAAAATTCACTCCTTCGGCCGCTTTCTGGGAGCGATTCCACAATGCGGTCCGACCGGCCTTGTCACGACCGGCCCGCCCCTTTACGGTCCTCGGTGGGAGCGCTCCCATAAATCGGATTCCGGTCGCAAGGAGGCGACGTATGAGATTCCGCAGAAAGGGTGCCACGGCACCATTGGCCATCAGCGCGACACTCGCGATGGTGACAGTGCCGGTGGTGCTGGGCTCGAGCGCCGAAGCGGCGCCGGGCTGCAAGGTCGACTACACGATCACCAACCAATGGGACACCGGGTTCGGGGCCACCGTGACCGTCACCAACCTCGGCGACCCGATCAGCGGCGGCTGGACGCTGAGCTGGGACTTCCCGGGAGATCAGCGCGTCCAACAGGGCTGGAACGGCACTTTCGCCCAGCAGGGCAACCGCGTGACGGTCCGCGACGCCGGATGGAACGGTTCGATCGGCACCGGTGCCACCGTCTCCCCCGGCTTCAACGGAAGCCATTCCGGCACCAACGGGAAACCCGCCGTCTTCACCTTGAACGGCACCACCTGCACCGGTTCCACCGGTCCCACCACCACGACGTCACCCACCACCTCACCCACGACGACCACCACGCCTGGTCCGGGCGGGCCGAAGGCGGACAACCCCTACGCCGGCGCCGGCGTGTACGTGAACCCGGACTGGTCGGCGAAGGCCGCCGCCGAACCCGGCGGCTCCCGGATCGCGAACCAGCCGACCGGCGTCTGGCTCGACCGGATCGCCGCCATCGAGGGCACGAGCACGAGCCGCGGGCTGCGTGCGCATCTCGACGGAGCGCTCCAGCAAGCGGCCGGGAAACCTCTGGTCGTCCAGCTGGTGATCTACAACCTGCCCGGGCGGGACTGCTCGGCGCTCGCGTCGAACGGAGAACTGAAGGCGGACGAACTCCCGCGCTACCAGGCCGAGTACATCGACCCCATCGCCGGCATCCTCGCCGATCCGAAGTACGCGTCGCTCCGGGTGGTGACCGTGATCGAGATCGACTCACTGCCGAACCTCGTCACCAACGTGACACCCCGGCCGACGGCCACGCCCCAATGCGACGTCATGAAGGCCAACGGGAACTACGTCGCCGGTGTCGGCTACGCGCTGGCGAAGTTCGGCGCGATCCCCAACGTGTACAACTACATCGACGCCGGGCACCACGGCTGGCTCGGCTGGGACGACAACCTCGGCCCGTCCGCGGCGCTTTTCGCGCAGGCAGCGAAGAGCTCCGGCAGCACACTGGCCAACGTGCACGGTTTCATCGCGAACACCGCGAACTACGGCGCGCTGAAGGAGCCGTACTTCACCGTGAACGACACCGTCGGCGGGACTTCGGTGCGGACGTCGAAGTGGATCGACTGGAACCGCTACGTCGACGAACTGTCCTACGCCCAGGCGTTCCGGCAGGAGGCGATCCGGGCGGGCTTCCCGGCGGACGTCGGGATGCTCATCGACACCTCGCGCAACGGCTGGGGCGGTACCGCTCGGCCCACCGGCCCCGGACCGTCCACCACGGTCGACGCCTACGTGAACGGCGGCAAGACCGACCGGCGGATCCACCTCGGCAACTGGTGCAACCAGGCGGGCGCCGGGCTCGGCGAACGTCCCAAGGCCGCGCCGGAACCCGGGATCGACGCGTACGTCTGGATCAAGCCGCCGGGTGAATCCGACGGTGCCAGCAAGGAGATCCCGAACACCGAGGGCAAGGGTTTCGACCGGATGTGCGATCCGACGTACACCGGCAACCCGCGGAACCAGTACAACATGTCCGGCGCCCTGCCCGACGCGCCGCTTTCCGGGCACTGGTTCTCCGCTCAGTTCCAGGAGCTGCTGGAGAACGCGTACCCGGCCCTGTAGGTGGCCGCAGTCGTCGCAAGTCCGTGAGGGCCTCCTTGCCTACCCTGAAGGTAGGCAAGGAGGCCCTCACGGACCTTCAGGATCGCCACCCGCAGCCCCGGCAAGGCGGTGGCGTGGTGGGCGGTGCCTCCGTGCCTGTGTCGCGAAAGCCACTTTCGGGACATCGCACGTCGCGAAAGTGGCTTTCGCGACGTGCACGCACACCGCCGCCCGCGAGGCTCAAGCCTCCGTATGCCCTAACAGCGGCCGCGGCACGAACCTCGCCTCGGGTTCGAGCATCGTGTCCAGTTCCAGCACGACGAGATCGTTGCGCCCGGCCCGGACCACCGGCCGCGGCACGTACAGCGTCCTTTGTGGACCGCGCCGCCAATAACGGCCGAGCAGGAACCCGTTGATCCAGACCATCCCCTTGCCCCAGTGCCCGGTGTCCAGGAAGAGGTCGGCGGGCTCGTCGAGAGCGAATCCGCCCCGCACCGCGACCGGCCCGGACAACGGCCCCACCGGGCGCTCGTCCGCGGCGGCCTCGGGCAGGAGATCCGGCAGCGTGGGGACGTCGATGGGGATGACCTCCCAGCCCGTCAGGGGTTCACCGTGCAGGCGCGCGCCGCCGATGATCCCCTTGGCCTCGCCGATCCTGTCCCCGTAGTTCACCCTTCCCTGGTCTTCCACCAGGACCAGGAGTTCGCCGCGGGCCCTGGGCAGCCGGATCGCGCGATCGTGGTGCTCGCGGAGGAGGGTGCCGAGGCGGTCCCCGTCGAAGAACACCGTCGCCCGGTCGCGCACCTCGCAGAAGGTGAGCACACCCGGCTCCCCTGCGTCGATGGTGGTCCGCAGGAACGCCAGGCGCGGTGCCGGGGTCAGTTCGTCGAAGGTGGGCAGGTTCTCGTGTTCCCGCGCGGTCCCCCAGCGGCGGGGCGAGTCGAGCAGCCACGCGGGGTCGCCCAGGGCCGCGACCGGTGTCGGGGCAGGCCGGGCCTCGGGCGGAACGCTGTCGGGAACCTTGTGGTAGCGCGCGATTACCTCGCGGAAGGCGTGGTACTTCGGTGTCGGGTCGCCCGCTTCGTCGAGCGGCGCGTCGTAGTCGTAGGAGGTGACCAGCGGCTGGTAGACGCCCTTGTCGTTGGCCCCGTTGGTGAGCCCGAAGTTGGTGCCGCCGTGGAACATGTAGAGGTTCACCGAGGCACCGGCCGCGAGCAGCGCGTCGAGATCCGCCGCCGAGCCTTCGACCGACGTGGTGTGGTGGTGCGCGCCCCAATGGTCGAACCAGCCGTTCCAGAACTCGCTGCACATCAAGGGCCCCGTCGGCTGATGCTCACGCAGGGTCTTCAGCCGCGCCGCGCTCTGCGAGCCGAACGACGCCGTCCGGTGAAGCACCCCGTCGAGACCGCCGTTCGCCAGCATCTCGTGGGTCGGCTGGTCCACCGTGGTCAGCGGCACGGTGATCCCGGCGGCGCGGGTGTAGTGGGTCAGCGCGGCCAGATACCGCTTGTCGGAACCGAAGGCGCCGTACTCGTTCTCGATCTGGACGAGCAGCACCGGCCCGCCCCGGTCGATCTGGTGCGGCGCCACCACGCGGTACACGTCGTCCAGATAGCCGCGAACGGCGGCGAGGTAGCGCGGTTCGAACTCGCGGACGCGGAGTTCGGGGTCCCGCAGCAGCCAGGTCGGCAGGCCGCCGTTGTCCCATTCCGCGCAGATGTACGGCCCGGGCCGGACGATCGCGTACATCCCGGCCTCGGCGATCAGCCGGAGGAACCGGTCGAGGTCGAGGCCGCCGGAGACGTCGAACTCGCCCTGCTCCGGCGAGTGCGCGTTCCAGGCGACATAGGTCTCGATGGTGTTGAGCCCCATGCGCCGGGCCTTGTCGATGCGATCGGCCCAGAGGTCGGGATGCACACGGAAGTAGTGCAGCGCCCCGGAAATGATCTGGAACGGTTTCCCGTCGAGCAGGAAATCGGTCTCCCCGATGGCGAACTCAGGCATCCCGGACCACCTCCGCGGTCAGCCGGAACGCGGTCCAGGAAAGGGGTGGGAGGGTGACGGTGATGATGGTTCCTTCCGGGTCGTGCCCGGCGGTCGCGCCGGGCAACGGGACGGGCCGGACCGGCTCCGCGTCGACGGAATTCGTGAGATGACGGTCGTGTCCGTCGGGGACCGCGACGGTCCAGGTCTCGGCGAGCGCCAGCCGCGCGCCGCGGATCCGCAGCCGCACGCCGGTCGCGGACACGGTCGCGCGATTGGTGAGGAACACGGCACAGCGGCCGTCTTCGCCGAAGGTCGCCGCCCCGTCGACGACGTCCACGCGGCCGTGGAGTCCTGTGTGGACGGTGTCCCCCGTGACGGTGAGCCGGAGGCTGTTCCCCTCGGCGAGCGCCGAGGTGAGGCTGAACGGGTGGAACGTCGACTGCCGCCACGCGCGGCCACCGGGTTCGGTCCGGATCGGCGCGATGACGTTCACCAGCTGCGCCTGGTTCGCCATCGTCACGCGGTCGACGTTGCGCAACAGGGAGCCGAGCAGCGATCCGACGACGACCGCGTCGGTGACGGTGTAGTCCTCCTCGATGATCCGGGGATGTTCACGCCAGCCGCCGTCGATCAGTTCTCGCTGTTCGACGGCGTTCCAGCGGCGCTGGTCCCAGACGTTCCACTCGTCGACGCTGATCCCGATCTTCTTGTCCAGCCCGGCCTTCGCCAGGACGTCGTCGACGATCCGGCCGGTGGTCCGGATGTAGTCGTCCAGGGTGGCGGCGCTGGCGAGGTAACTGTCGACGTCGCCGTCGTGTTCCTGGTAGTACGCGTGCAGCGAGAGATGGTCGACGAGCGCCGCGGTGTGCTCCAGGACGGTGCGTTCCCACTCGCCGAACGTCGGCATCTCACTGTTCGAGCTCCCCGCGACCACGAGCTCGACGCCGGGATCGATCATCCGCATGAGACGCGCGGTCTCGGCGGCCAGACGGCCGTACTCGTCCGCGGTCTTGTGGCCGACCTGCCACGGCCCGTCCATCTCGTTGCCGAGGCACCACAGGCGGAAGCCGAACGGACGGTCGGCGCCGTTCGCGCGCCGCCGCTCGCTCAGTTCCGTTCCGCCGGGGTGATTGCAGTACTCCAGGACGTCGGCGGCCTCCTGGACGCCGCGGGTGCCGAGATTGACCGCGTACATCACCTCGACTTCCGCGGCCTCCGCCCACGCCGCGAACTCGTGCAGCCCGAAGCGATTCGACTCGATGCTGTGCCAAGCGGGATCCAGCCGGACGGGCCGGCTCTCCACCGGCCCGACGCCGTCCTCCCAGCGGTACGAGGAAACGAAGTTCCCACCGGGATAGCGGACGACGGAGGGACCCAGCTCGCGGACCAGCCCGAGGACGTCGCCGCGGAAACCCTGACCGTCCGAAGTGGAGTGTCCGGGTTCGAGGATCCCGGTGTGCACGGACCGGCCCATATGCTCGACGAACGAGCCGAACAGCCGCCGCGGCACCGGTCCGATCACATCGGAAACGTCGGTTTCGATCTCGATGCCCACGCCTCACCCCGCGCTGACGGTGAAGCCCTGCTGGTTGCCGTAGTCGACGATCGCCTGTTGCCAGGCGTTCAGACCGGCGTCGAGCGAGGTGCCACCGAGGTAGGCCTTGCCGACGGTGTCGCTGAAAACGCTGTTGGCATAGGTCTGATATGGCAAGTAGCTCCAGCCCTTCGCGACGTTCTTCGACGCCTCGTTGAGCACCTGGTTGATCTTCTGGCCGCCGAAGTAGGGATCGGCCTGGTCGAGGAAGGCGGGCGAATTCAGATCGGCCGTCGTCGCCGGGAAACCACCGCTGGCGATGAACGGCTTGACCCCGTTGCCGTGGTTGAGCCAGCGGACGAACGCCGCCGCCAGCGCCGGGTTGCCGCTCTGCTTCAGCACCGACTGCGTGCTGCCGCCGTTCTCCGCGGTGACCGGCTGCCCGTCGTAGGTGGGCATCGGCGCCACCGCCCATTTGCCCGCGCCACCGGGGACCGAGGATTTGAAGTTGCCCGGCATCCAGGCGCCGGTGACCAGCGAGGCGATGGTGCCGTCGCCGAGCGCGCGGAACCAGTCGTCGGACCACTCCTTGATCGGCGCGAGAAGTTTGCCCTCGACCAGCTGGTTCCAGGTGGCTGTCCACTTCTTGGTGCCCGCGTCGGCCAGGTCGACCTTGACGTTCCGCCCGTCGGAGGTGAACGGTTTCCCGCCCGCCTGCCAGATCATGCTGGTGGCGAAGCCGGGGTCTCCGGTGTCGGACGTGAGGTACTTGCCGGGGTCGGCCGTATGCAGCTTCTTGGCCGCGGCGACGTACTCGTCCCAGGTCTTCGGCACGGCGATACCGTGGGCGTCGAAGACTTCTTTGTTGTAGAACAGCGCCATCGGACCGGAGTCCTGCGGGAGGCCGTATAGGCCGTTATTCACCCGGACGCTGGACCAGGTCGAAGGCGCGTAGTCCTTCTCGAAAGCCCCGAAACCGTACTGGTCGAGATTGGCCAGCGAGTCGGTCAGCGCGAACTGCGGCAACGCGTAGTACTCGATCTGCGCGACGTCCGGCGCCCCGGAGCCCGCCTTGATGGCGTTCTGCAGCTTGGTGTACTGCTCCTTGTTGGTACCGGCGTTGACGTAGTTGACCTTGACGTTCGGGAACTCCTTCTCGAACGCGGCGACCTGGTCCTTCGCGGACGGCGTCCAGCTCCAGTAGGTGATCGTGCCGCCCGCCTTGAGCGCGGCGTCGACCGAGTCCTGCGACCCGGCGGCCGGGCCGTCCGAGCCGGACGAACAGCCGACGGCCAGTGCCGCGGCCAGTGTGACGGCGACCGCGGCCTTGACGCGTCTGTGGATTCGCGACATCGAATGTCCTTTCGGGACGGTGTTCATTGCTTGACGCTGCCCGCGCTCAGGCCGGACTGCCAGTAACGCTGCATCAGCAGGAAGGCGATGACGAGCGGGACGATGGTGAGCAGCGAGCCGGTCAGCACCAGGTGGTAGACCGGCTGGGCACCGGCCCCGGAGGCCTGCGCGCTCCACTGGTTGAGCCCGACGGTGAGCGGATACCACTTCGGCTCGCTCAGCATGATCAGCGGCAGGAAGTAGTTGTTCCATGTGGACACCACGGTGAACAAGGCCACCGTGACGATCCCCGGCGCCAGCTGGCGCAGCGTCACGGTGAGGAAGATCCGGATCTCCCCCGCGCCGTCGATCCGCGCCGCCTCCAGCAGTTCGTCGGGGATCGCGTCCGAGGCGTACACCCAGATCAGGTACAGGCCGAACGGGCTGATGAGCGACGGGATGATGATCGCCAGCGGCGTGTTGGTGAGGCCGAGTTCGCTGAACATCAGGAACGTCGGCACCGCGAGCGCCGTGCCGGGGACCGCGACCGCGCCGAGCACGACCGCGAACACCGCACGACGGCCGGGAAAGCGGTACTTCGCCAGGCCGTATCCCGCCGCGGTGGCGAGGATCGTCGCTCCCCCGGCGCCCGCGACGACGTAGAGCAGCGTGTTCCCCAGCCAGCGCAGGAAGATCCCGTTGTCGTAGGTGAAGGTCTCGCCGATGTTGTCGAACAACGCGAACGGCCCGCCGAACGCCAGCCCCGACGTGGTGAACAGGGCGGGCTGCGTCTTGGTCGCGTTGATCACCAGCCACACCAGCGGCACGAGCGTGTAGACCAGGTACAGCGCCATGACGGCGGTGAGGACACGCGACTTCCGTGGCCGGGTCACCGAGAATGTCGCCATCACATCCCCTTCCGGGATCCGCGCAGCTGCACGACATAGGCGATGATCGCGGTGATGACGCCCATCACGATCGCCACGGTGGCGGAGTAGTTGTACTGTTGCGCGCCGAAGGAAAGGTTGTAGGCGTACATGTTCGGCGTGTAGAAGGTGCCGATCACGTTGGGCGCCAGGGTGCGCATGATGTTCGGCTCGTTGAACAGCTGGAAACTGCCGATGATCGAGAAGATCGTGGCGATGACGATCGCCCCGCGCAACGCAGGCAGCTTCACGCTCAGGATGGTGCGGAAGGCGCCTGCACCGTCGATCGCCGCGGCCTCGAACTGCTCCTTGGGGATCACCTTCAGCGCGGAATAGAAGATGAGCATGTTGTACCCGGCGAACTCCCAGGTGACGACGTTGCCGATGGACGCGAGCATCCAGTTGTCCGACAACGGTTTCACCACGTCGCGGCCGAGCAGGTGGTTCAGGTCGGCGGCCAGTCCGAAATGGTCGCCGTAGAGGAACCCCCACATCAGCGCGGCGACCACGGCGGGCACAGCGTAGGGCAGGAAGATCACGACCCGGAAGAAACCGGCGGCGTGCAACCGGGCGCTGTCGATCGCCAGTGCCGCGATCAGCGCGAGCACCAGCATGATCGGCACCTGCACGACCAGGAACACCAGCACCCGCTGGAAGGCGTCCCAGAACTTCGGGTCGGCGAGCACCTGCGCGTAGTTGTCCACCCCGACGAACGTCGTGCCCCCGAAGAAGGCCTGTTCGCGGAACAGGCTCAGGACGAACGCGTAGCCGATCGGGGCCAGGAACGTCAGCGCGAACACCAGCATGAACGGGGCGACGAAGAGCCAGCCTCGCCAGTCGCGGCGGGCGCGGCGCGTGGTGGCCGCACGGCGGGGTGGCGCCGGGGTTGGCGCGACCGCTGTGGACGTCATCGTCCCTCCGGATTCTCCGAGAATGGCGCGTCTCGCGAGATGTTTACGTCAACATCAGACCGGCGGAGGCTATCGTGTTGACGTGAACATGTCCAGAAGCGGCCGTGGGCCCTCGATGGCCGACGTCGCCAGGGAAGCCGGTGTGTCCGGCCAGACCGTCTCCCGCGTCGCGAACGGCAGGTCGAACGTCGACGAGGCGACGCGCGAGCGAGTGCTCGCCGCCATGCGCCGGGTGGGCTACCGGCCCAACAGCGCCGCCCGCGCATTGCGCAACGGCCGCTTCCGCAGTATCGGCGTGATCATCTCCGCGCTCTCGACGTTCGGCAACAGCCGGACCCTCGACGCCGTCGCGTCCGCGGCCGCCCGTGAAGGGTTCGCGATCGTCCTCATGCCGGTGTCCAGGCCGTCCCAAGGTGAGGTGTCGGGGGCCTTCAGCAGGCTGGACGAACAGGCCGTCGACGGTGTCATCATCCTGATCGAGCAACACGAACTGGACCAGAGCGAGATCGAGCTGCCCCACGGGCTCCCGGTCGTCGTCATCGACGCGGGCGGGCGGCGCGATCATCCGGTGGTCGATTTCGACCAGGCCTCCGGTGCCACCGCCGCGACCAGTCATCTCCTCGACCTCGGCCACGAGACCGTCTGGCACGTGGCCGGACCGCCGGAGTCCTACGCTGCCGAACGCCGCCGTAAATCGTGGCAGGAGACGCTCGAAGACGCGGGACGGGAGGTGCCGCCACCGCTGACCGGCGACTGGTCTTCGCGCTCCGGGTACGAACACGGCGTCCGGCTGGCGGGCGATCCCGCGGTCACCGCCGTCTTCGCCGCCAACGATCAGATGGCGCTCGGGCTGCTGCGCGCGCTACACGAGAAGGGCCGGTCCGTTCCGGGCGAAGTGAGCGTCGTCGGCTTCGACGACATGGACGAGGCCGCCCACTTCTGGCCGCCGCTCACCACGGTCCGACAGTCGTTCGACGAGGTCGGGAAGCGAGCCGTCGCGGCACTTCTGGCCGGGATGTCCGAGGAGGGGGCTCCGAAGGCGATCAGCGTCCCGACCGAACTCGTCGTCCGCTCCAGTACCGCCCCACCGGCTCACCGAAGGGGAGCCGATACGCGGGCTCCGAGTCAGGGGCGTGAGTGATCAAGGGCGCTATTGAGGGGTAGATCGAACCCTGTCTCGCAGGCCGTCTTCACCGACTTCGCGATGAGCCGGCCACCCTGGACAGCAGGGTTGCCGACCGAGGCGTGAGCTCACCCCCGGTACGGAGTGTCCACAAGAGACACGTCGCGTCCATTGCGCGCCGATTGGTGTCGAAATGTCCGGCCCCGGCGGGGGTCGTGAGTGGTAAAGAGGGTTAGAACGACCCTTGCCACTCACGACCCCTATGCGAAACGCTCAAACCAGACATGCAGGGGCAGCCACCGTCGGCCACTACGCCGCACCGGTTCGAAGCCCCGTCAGCTCCCGGAGACACCGGCCGCCTTCTGCGCCGCACCGGTGATGTTGCGGACCATGCCACCGAAGACGACACCGTGGAACGGCGCGATCCCCTTCCAGTACGCGTGCCCGGCGAGCCCGTGCGGCTCGAACACCGCCCGTTGCCGGTAGATGGTCCGACCGTCCTCATCGGACTCGACACCGAGTTCGAGCCAGGCGCGTCCCGGCAGCTTCATCTCCGCCCGCAACCGCAACAGCCGCGGCCGGTCGAGATATTCGACGCGCCACCAGTCCAGTGCCTCGCCGAGATGCAGGTGTCGCGGATCCCGTCTGCCGCGCCGCAATCCGACGCCGCCGACGAGCCGGTCGGCCCAGCCGCGGACCGACCAGGCCAGCGGGAACGAATACCATCCGTGCTCCCCGCCGATGGACTCGATGACGTCCCACAGCGCCTCCGGCGAGGCGTCCGTCCGCTGCTCGCGCTTGTCCTCGTAGACGGTCCCGCCCGCCCAGTCCGGATCACTCGGCAGCGGATCCGAAGGCGCCGCGTCGCCTGACGCGTCCGACCAGCGGGTCGGCACGTCGGCGTTGCGGATCCGGGACAGCGCCAGTTCGACGGCGTGCTCGTAATGCGTCAGCCCCGCCTCCGGGTCGGGGATGTGCTCGGCGATCGCGTGGTCGTGACAGACGACCTCGTGCACCAGCGACTCGATCAGCGGCACCGCGATCGCCTTCGGCACGGGCGTGACCAAGTTGATCCACTGCGCGGACAACCACGGGGTCAGTACGGGCACGGGTACGACGGCACGCCTCGGCAAGCCCGCCACCACGGCATAGCGGCGCATCATGTCCAGATAGGTCAGCACGTCGGGCCCGCCGATGTCGAAGGCACCGTTCACTTCGGACGGTAGTTCCGCGGCGTGCACGAGGTAGTGCAGCACGTCCCGGATCGCGATCGGCTGGATGCGGTTGCGCACCCAGCGTGGCGTGACCATCGCCGGGAGCCGCTCCGTCAGGTAGCGCAGCATCTCGAAACTCGCCGAGCCGGAGCCGATGATCACCGCGGCCTGCAGGACGATCGCGGGCACTCCGGAGTCGAGCAGGATCCGGCCCACGTCGGCGCGCGAGGCCAGGTGCGGCGACAACTCCTCGTCGTCCGGCACGATGCCGCCCAGATACACCAGCCGCCGCGCGCCCGCCGTCTTCGCCGCCTCGGCGACCGTCTTCGCCCCCTCGCGGTCGACGTCGACGAAGTCCTTGCGAGACAACGAATGCACGAGGTAGTAGACGACCTCGCAGCCGGTCAGCGCCGTCTCGATCGAGGATGGATCCGTGACGTCGCCGCGTTCGACCTCGACACGGTCACGCCACGGCTCCTCGGCGACCTTCTCCGGCGAGCGGGCCACCACGCGCACTTCGTGACCCGCGTCGAGCAATCGCGGCACCAGCCGCCCGCCGACGTAACCCGTCGCACCGAGCACCACACATCGCATGGTCCCGAGTGTTCACGGTGCCAGCCGGCCACGCACTTCGACGGTCGCCGCGATCGTGCCTCGGAGGAACCGGGCGACCGTCCGCCGCTCGTCCTCCCCCATCTCCCGCCACGCGTCGGCGTAGCGCCGGCCGAGGGGCAGGAAGAACTCGGCGCCGATCTCCCGCGCCTTCTCGTGCATCCGCAACTCGACCTTGCGCCGGTCGGTCGCGCTCCGGTCCCGGTGGAGATGCCCGGCCCGCTCCAGCCGATCCAGCACCGCCGTCGTCGCCGACGCGCTCAGGTGCAACGCGTTCGCGAGCGCGCTCGGGCTCATCGGGGTCCCCATCCTGGCGGCGTCCATGATCACGGCGAGCGCGTTGAGGTCGGTCCGGTGCAGGCCGTGTGCCTCTCCGAACATTTCCGCGAACCGGTCCGACTCGACGGTCAACTGCCGCAGCAGGAGAACGAGCAGATCGTCCGTGACCGGCTCGACGTCCTCAGCCATGTCGGGAAGCTCCCCTCACGTTGCCCCGTCCGGGTGACCACTCTACTATTTCGATGGTCGAACTATTCACTTGTCGAAGTAGCGCTGTCACGGGAGCCATCGGTCCATGATCTCGGAAGTCGAACGCCCCGCCCGCACGCGGTCACGTCTGCGGTGGCTGCTCCCAGCGCTGGTGGCGGTCGCCTGGCTGATCTTCGGCGGCTTCAGCGGACCGTACGCGGGCAAGCTCAGCCAGGTCACGGAGAACGACAGCAGCAGTTTCCTCCCCGCGTCGGCCGAAGCGACCGAAGTGGGCGAGCTCCAGAAGCAGTTCTCCAGCACCGCCGTCATCCCGGCGATCGTCGTCGCCGAGCGGCCGTCGGGCCTGACCGAGGCCGACAAGCGGTTCCTCGCCGATCGGACGTCGAACGCACGGCTCGTCCCGGCTCCGCAGAGCGACGCGGGCGCACAGGTGGTCGTGCTCCTGGACGCCACGAGCGACCCCGGCGACGGCGTCGAGGCGCTGCGGGAGTCGCTCGCCCGTGACACCCCGGACGGGTTGAAAGTGCTCGTGACGGGGCCCGCCGCGCAGGTCGCCGATCTCAAGGAGGCGTTCGGCGGGATCGACGGGCTGCTGCTCCTGGTCGCGGGCGCGGTGGTCGCGGTCATCCTGATCATCGTCTACCGGAGCCCGCTCCTCCCCCTGCTCGTGTTGCTGTCGGCGGTGTTCGCGCTCGGCACGGCGAGCCTCGCGGTGTACGTGCTCGCCGATCACGACGTGCTGGCACTGAACGGGCAGAGCCAGGGGATCTTGTTCATCCTCGTCTTCGGCGCCGCCACCGACTACGCGCTCCTGATGATCTCGCGCTACCGCGAAGAACTCCGGACGACCGACGACGCCCGCACCGCGCTCCGAACGGCGTGGCGCTCGACCATCGAGCCGATCGCAGCCTCCGCCGGGACCGTGATCCTCGGCGTGTTGTGCCTGCTGTTCAGTGATCTGAACTCGAACAAGGGGCTCGGTCCGGTCGCCGCCATCGGCATCGGCGCCGCCTTCCTCACCACCATCACATTCCTGCCCGCCGTCCTGTCCTTGTGCGGGCGCAACGCTTTCTGGCCCTTCCGCCCGGCCGTCGCCGCGCCCCGCGAGGAGACCGGCGGGCTTTGGGCACGCGTGTCGGGCCTGGTCGCCCGCGCACCGCGGACGATCTGGATCGTCACGACCGTCGTCCTGCTCGCGGGCGGCGCGTTCCTCCCCCAGCTCAAGGCCTCCGGCACCGCGCAGTCCGACGTCTTCCTCACGCCGGTCGATTCCGTCGCGGGACAGGAAGTCCTCTCGCGCTACTTCCCCGGCGGCTCCGGCTTGCCCACGGTGATCATCACCCCCGCCGGTCAGGCTCGGGCCGTCACCGCGTTGGCGCGTGTCCCCGGCGTCTCGGACGTCCGCCAAAGCGGCGAAGCGGGCGGACTCGCGAAGATCGACGCCGTCCTCGCCGCTCCCCCGGACTCCGACGCGGCCGTCGCGACGGTGCAACGGATCCGCGACGCCGTCCACACCGTCGACGGCACCAAGGTCGGCGGGCCGACGGCCACCCTGCTCGACACGAGGGAGACCTCCGAGCACGACCGGATGGTGATCATCCCGATCGTCCTGGTCGTGATCTTCCTCGTGCTCGCGCTGCTCCTGCGGTCACTGCTGGCGCCGCTACTGCTGATCGGCACGGTGGTGCTGTCCTTCGCCGCGACGATGGGGGTCTCGGCGCTGGTGTTCAACCACGTCTTCGACTTCCCCGGTGCCGACCCGGTCGTCCCGCTGTTCGGCTTCGTCTTCCTTGTCGCGCTGGGGATCGACTACAACATCTTCCTGATGACGAGGGTCCGCGAAGAGGCGGGCGAGATCGGCACGCGGGAGGGGACCCTGCGCGGCCTGCGCGTCACCGGCGGCGTGATCACGTCCGCGGGTGTAGTGCTCGCCGCGACCTTCGCCGCCCTCGCCGTCCTGCCCATCCTTTTCCTGGCGCAGCTGGCTTTCATCGTCGCGTTCGGCGTCCTGCTCGATACGCTCCTGGTGCGCTCGCTGCTGGTACCGGCGCTGGCGGTGGACGTCGGACGGAAGATCTGGTGGCCGTCGAAACTGGCGAAGACCGGCCGGGGATGAACGCGGCGATCACCAGCGCGACGAGCGCGGTCGCCGAGCCGAGCCCCATGATCAGGCGGAAGCCACCCTGGGACGGAACCTGCATCGGTCCGAAGGAGACGGTCAGCTGCGCCAGGATCACGCCCGCGACGGCGCTGGAGATCGACGTGCCGATCGCGCGCATCAGGGTGTTGAGGCTGTTCGCGGCCGCCGTCTCCGAAACCGGGACGGCGCCCATGATGAGCGCGGGCATCGCGCCGTAGGCGAGCCCGATGCCGGCGCCGATCGTGGCGGACACCAGCACGAGATGCCACACACTCGCCATCAGAACGGTGCCGAGGCCATAGCCCGCGGCGACGACGAGCGCGCCGAGCATCAGCGTCACCTTGGGGCCATGGGCTTTCGTGACCCTCGCGGACAGCGGGGCGGTCAGCATCATCACCACACCGGACGGCACCAGCACCAGCCCGGTGACCAGCATGGTCTGCCCGAGCCCGTAGCCGGTCGCCGCGGGTAGCTGGAGGATCTGCGGCAGCACCAGGGACTGCGCGAACATGGCGAACGCGAACACGATCGACGTCAGGTTCGTCAGCAGCACCTGCCGCCGGACGGTCGTCCGCAGATCCACCAGCGGCCGGGCCGTGCGCAGTTCCCAACCACCCCACAGCAGCAGGACGAGCGCGGCGGCCGCGAACAGACCCAGCGTCCGCCCGCTCGCCCAGCCCCACCGCGCCCCCTGGGAGATCGCCAGCAGGAGACAGACGAGAGCGGCCGAAAGCCCCACCGCGCCGGCGAGATCGAACCGTCCGCCGGTGCGGACGTTCGATTCGGGGACGAACGCCAGCACGAGCGCGGTCACGACGACACCGAGCCCGGCCGCCGTCCAGAACAGCAGATGCCAGTCGGCGTTCTCGGCGAGCAGCGCGGCCGCGGGCAGGCCGAGCGCACCGCCGACGCCGAGTGAGGCGCTCATCGTCGCCGTCGCCGAAGCGAGCCGTTCGGCCGGGAGTTCGTCGCGCATGATGCTGATCCCGAGCGGGATCACCCCGGCCGCGAAACCCTGCAGGACCCGGCCGGCGACCATCGGCGCCAGCGTGTCACTGAGCCCGGCGACGACCGAACCGGCGATCAGCGTGCCGAGGCTGAGCAGCAGCATCCGCCGCTTCCCGTACATGTCGCCGAGCCTGCCGACGACCGGTGTCGCGACGGCGCTCGCCAGCAGCGTCGCCGTGATCACCCAGACCGCGTCGGCCGGCGACGCGTCCAGGAGTTCCGGCAGCTTCGGGATCAGGGGGATGACCAGGGTCTGCATCAGCGAGACCACGATCCCGCCCAGCGCTAACACCACCACGATCAGCTGAGGACGTGGCACGGGCTGAGTCATTCAAGCCTCCGAGAGGGATCGGGCGAAGGACACCAACTTAAGTCAGTTGATTGACTTATGCCAACAACCCGGGCACTGTGTGCATCACCGAACCCCGCCACGCTGAAGGAGCTTCCGATGACGGAGCGTCTGCCGAGCTTCCCGTTCCCGACCGAGGCCGCCCTGGCACCGCCCGCCGAATGGGCCGAGTTCCGCGCGAACTGCCCGGTCGCCAAGGTCACCCTCGCGAGCGGCGACGAGGCGACGCTGATCACCCGTTACGCGGACGTCAAACGCGTCCTTTCCGACCCGAGGTTCACCCGGCCCACTCCCGCCGACAAGGCGGCGCGGGTCGCGGACACCGAATCGGGCGGGGTCTTCAACAGCGAGATGGCGGGGGTGATCCCGCAGCACGGCGAGGCACACCTCAAATGGCGCCGGATGCTCGGCAAGTGGTTCACCGCCAAGCGGATGAACGCGCTGCGGCCGCGGATGGAGGCGATGGCCGTCCAGCTGATCGACGAGATGGTCGCGAAGGGCGAGCCCGCGGATCTCAAGGCGGGCCTGGCCTTCCCGCTCCCGGTGTGGGTCATCTGCGACATGCTCGGCGTCCCGGACAGCGACCGGGAACGCTTCGCCCACTGGTCCGACGTCATGCTCAGCATGACCCGCTACACCCAGGCCGAATTCGACGTCGCGCAGGCGGAATTCGGCCGGTACATGGGCGGGCACATCGCGGCGAAGCGGGCCGAGCCCGGCGAAGACATCCTCAGCGCGCTCATCACCGACACCGATGTCGATGGTGAGCGCTGGTCCGACGCGCTGCTCGTCGCGACCGGTATCGGGCTGCTCATCGCCGGGCACGAGACCACCGCGAACATGATCGCGAAGATGGTCGCGATGCTGCTGGAGGACCGGAGCCGCTGGGAAGCACTGCTCGCGGACCGGTCGCTGATCCGCACCGCCGTCGAGGAATCCCTGCGCATGGACGCCAACGCGGGGATCGGCATGTCGCGCTATCTCACAGAGGATTTCGAGGTCGGCGGCACGACGCTGCCGGCGGGCACCACCGCGATGTGCAGCATGGCCGCGGCGAACCGCGACGAGAGCGCGTTCGAGTCCGCCGCCGACATGACGCTCGACCGGAGCCCGAACCCGCATCTGGCGTTCGGCGCCGGGGCGCACGCGTGCCTGGGGCAACCGCTCGCGCGGACCGAACTCCAGGTAGTCCTCGGTGTCCTGCTGGAAAAACTGCCCACGCTGGAGCTGGCCGTCGCGGCGGCGGAGCTGCGCAAGGTCGAAGGGCTCGCCGTCGGCGGACTGCGGGAACTGCCCGTGCGATGGTGATGCCCATGACGAGTGAGATCACCGGCGCCCGCGCCGAACGGGCGCACGCGACGCGAGAACTGATCCTGACCGCGGCGGAGCGGCTGTTCGCCGAACACGGCGTCTTCGCCGTGTCCAACCGCCAGGTCAGCGAAGCGGCGGGACAGGGCAACAACACCGCGGTCGGCTACCACTTCGGCACGAAGGCCGATCTGGTGCGCGCGATCGCCCGCCGTCATGCGGGGCCGATCGAAGAGATCCGCCGCCGGATGCTCGCCGACGTCGGTGACAGCACGGACCTGCGGGCCTGGATCGGCTGCCTGGTCGCCCCGGTGGCCGAGCATCTGGCCACGCTCGGCAGCCCGACCTGGTTCGCACGGTTCGGCGCGCAGGTCATGACCGATCCCGCGCTCCGCCCGATCATGGTCGAGGAATCCCTGACCTCGCCGTCACTGGTGCGGATCGTCGAAGGACTCCATCGCTGCCTGCCCGATCTGCCCGCCGACGTCCGCGCCGAACGCGGCGACATGGCCCGCCAGCTGCTGGTCCACATGGTCGCCGAACGCGAACGCGCCCTCGCCGAGGGCACCCCCACTCCCCGGTCCACCTGGCAGGACGCCGCGACCGGGCTCATCGACGCACTCACCGGGATCTGGCTGGCACCGGTCACTCCCTGCCCGGACGAAGGAAAAGGACCATGAAGATCACTGTCGACCAGGACAAATGCTGCGGCGCCGGAACCTGCGTGCTGCTCGCCCCCGACGTCTTCGACCAGCGGGAAGAAGACGGCATCGTGCTCCTGCTCCAGGAGTCGCCCGGCCGGGACTCGCACGACATCGTCCGCGAGGCCGCCGACGTCTGCCCCGGCGCCGCCATCACGGTGAGCGAGTGACCCTGCTCGTGGTCGGCGCCTCCGCCGGCGGCCTCGCCACGGTGGAGACCTTGCGCCGCAAGGGTTACGCGGACCGCATCACGGTGCTGGGCGCCGAGCGGCATCTCCCCTACGACCGGCCCCCGCTGTCCAAACAGGTCCTTTCCGGACAGTGGGAACCGGCTCGGACCCGGCTGCGTCCCGCCGACCGTTTGTCCACATTGGATACCGAGTTCCTGCTCGGCGACGCGGCCATCGCGCTCGACGTCCGGGAACGGACCGTCCACACCGCCTCGGGACGCGCGCTGACCGCCGACGAGATCGTGCTCGCCACCGGACTGCGACCACGTACCTTCCCCGGCCAGAGCGGACTCGACGGCGTTCACGTGCTCCGCACCCTCGACGACGCACTGGCCCTGCGGGCGGATCTGCTGTCCTGTTCGCGGGCGGTCGTCGTCGGCGACGGCGTCCTCGGCACCGAGATCGCCGCCTGCATCGCGGGGATGGGCGTTCCGGTCACCCTGGCGGGCCCGCAACCGGCGCCACTTGCCGCGCAATTCGGCCCGGTCGTCTCGGGTCTCCTTGCGGAGCTGCACGAATCCCGCGGTGTGTCCCTGCGGCTCGGCGCGGCGGTCACCGGACTGGATTCGCATGATGGTCGCGTCACCGGCGTGCGACTGGAAACCGGTGAGGTACTCCCCGCGGACGTCGTCGTGGTGGCGTTCGGCGCCGCCCCGGCGACGGACTGGCTCGAAGGCAGCGGGCTGGCGACGGCGAACGGCGTCGTCTGCGATTCGCGGTGCCGCGCGGCGGACGGGATCTACGCCGTGGGCGACGTGGCCCGCTGGCATCACGAAGCGCTCGACATGACCTTGCGGCTGGAGAACCGGACCAACGCCACCGAGCAGGCCGCCCACGTCGCGACGGTCATCCTCGGCGACGACCGGCCCTACCTCCCGGTCCCCTACTTCTGGACCGACCAGTTCGACACCAAGATCCACGTGCACGGAACCCTCTTCCCGGACGCCGAAGTGTCCTTTGTGGAGGGATCAGTCGCCGATCGCCGCTTCGTCGCCGAATACCGGCGAAACGGCGTGGTGACCGGTGTCCTCGGCTGGAACATGCCCAAACAAGCCCGCCTGCGCCGCCCGGGCGTTCTCGTTGGAGGAAAGCCTTGACCACCACACCGTCCTTTCCCGCCACCAGGGCGGCGGGCTGCCCGTTCGACCCGCCGCCCGCCCTCCGGTCGCTGCAGGCGGAAACCCCGCTCGCGCGGGTCCGGCTGTGGGACGGCAGCACTCCGTGGCTCGCGACCCGGTACGCCGACCAGCGGAAACTGCTTTCGGATCCCCGTGTCAGCGCCGACATCACCCGGCCCGGCTATCCGAGTCCGACGCCACTGCGAGGTGGCTCCATCAGTTTCATCCTGATGGACGACCCCGAACACGCCCGGCTGCGCCGGATGGTGACCGCGCCGTTCACCATCAAACGCGTGGAGGCCATGCGGCCCGGTGTGCAGAAGATCGTGGACGACCTGATCGACGAGCTGCTCGCCGGACCGAATCCCGCCGACCTCGTCACGGCGTTCGCGCTTCCCGTGCCCTCCCTGGTGATCTGTCAGTTGCTGGGTGTCCCCTACGCGGATCACGAGTTCTTCCAGGACAACAGCAACGTCCTCATCAACCGCGAGACCGGCCCCGAGGCGAAGGCGGCCGCGGGTGCCGCGCTGGGCGAGTACCTCGGCAAGCTGATCGGCGAGAAACTCGAGAACCCCGGCGAAGACCTCCTGTCCGGCCTCACCGAGCGCATCCGCGCCGGTGAGCTGACCCGGGAGGAAGCGGCCCAGATGGGCGTTCTCATGCTGATCGCCGGACACGAGACGACGGCCAACATGATCGCGCTCGGCACACTGGCGCTGCTCGAACACCCGGACCAACTCGCTCTCCTTCGCGAGACCGAAGACCCGAAGCTGATCGCCTCCGCCGTCGAAGAACTGCTGCGCTACCTGCACATCACCCACAACGGACGCCGCCGTGTCGCGCTCGAGGACATCGAAATCGCGGGCCAGGTCATCCGGGCGGGCGAGGGGATCATCCTCGCCAACGACATCGGCAACCGCGATCCCGACGTCTTCCCCGACCCCGACCGGCTCGACCTCCGCCGCGATTCCCGCCGTCACGTGGCCTTCGGTTTCGGCGTGCACCAATGCCTCGGCCAGCCGCTCGCGCGGATGGAACTGCAGGTCGTCTACGGCACGCTGTACCGGCGCATCCCCACCCTGCGGCTCGCCACCGACCTGTCGGAGATCGACTTCAAGCACGACGGTTCCGTCTACGGGGTGTACGCCTTGCCCGTAACCTGGTGACCATGAGCGCTGAGCAGGACGCCATCGACGAACGGATCCAGGCCGCCGCCGAGCGCGGCGACCTGGCCGAACTCCGGCGCCTGGCCGACGGCGGCAGCAGTGACGCGGCGGACCAGCTGATCGAAACGGCGACCGAACTGGGCGCGCTGGACGAACTGCGGCGGCTGGCCGCCGACGGGAACCAGGACGCCGCGGATCAGCTGGCCGAGCTCACCGAGGAGTAGCGTGACGGTCAGAGGTCGATCAGCTCGACGGTCACTTTCGCCATATCACCCTCCTCGATCCCTTCGGCCTTGCGAACCGCTTTCTTGACCGGCAGCACGTAGGCGCCCCGCTTGGAGTCCGGGAAGATCGACGTCTTCCATTTGCTGCCGCCGATACCGACCTGGACCCGGACCGCGCCGAACCCGCGACGCGGTCCGTCGGTGATCTCGCGGATCTCTTCGGAAACGTCCTGGGGCAGGCTGACGAAGGTCCAGGTCTCCCCACGGCGGGCGTCCCAGACCCAGAGCTCGGCATCGAACACGACGATCATCGGTGGAGCGTCGCATACGGGACCGACAATTCCGCGCGCCCCGGCTCGTGAGTGTTGAGGACGGTTAGAACCGTCCTTGCCACTCACGAGCCGCAGGGCGGCGGGAACCGCAGCCTCAATTCTCCGGAAGATGCCGCAGTGAACGGGTCTTCGTCGCGCCGAGCACCCGCGAGGCCATCCACGCCAGCGCGTCGGCCGTGCGTGCCGGGGTGTCCGACGGCTGCATGATGTGACTCAGCACGGTCCTGACCACGACGTCGATCGCCACATCCAGCTGGGCGGCGTCCAGCGGCGGACCGTAGGCGCGGACCCGGCCGCGCAGCATGACGGTCGCTTCGCTCAGCAGGCTCCCGGCCCGCACCGTCAGCAGCGGCAGCAACTCGGTGTCGGCGCCGTGCGTGGCCGAGACGATGGCGCGCAGCAGGAGATTGTCGTCGGCGAGTTCCAGAACGCCGCGGACGGCGTCGTGGATCGCCTCGACGAGGTCTTCGGGGTGCCGCTCGAAGGCATCCCGGACCACCGAAAGGAACCGGGCGAGTTCGTGCGAGATCATCGCTTCGGCGAGCTGGGTCTTCGAGCCGAGTTCGTTGTAGACGGTCTGGCGGCTGACGCCGACGATCTCCGCGAGTTTGCTCATCGTCACCGAGGCCCAGCCGGAACGCACGGTCAGCTCGATCGCCGACGCGACGATCGGCTGACGGTACGGACCGCCCGTGACCGGTGCCTCACTCATGATCGTCATTCTAAGCTGTGCCTTTCCCAGCGCGCTTTCGGATTTCAGCCAGCCAGGCCAGCCCCCGCCGATCCGAGGCCTCCGGCCGAAAAAAGACGCGCGCGCGCCGTCACCGCCGTCGTCGACCTTCGATCGGAAGACACCTTCTAAGCCGCCGTTCCCGCCGCGAACGCCAGCGCCTCCGGCCACGGCGCCCGTCCGGCGATATGCCGACGGTACTTCATGATCTCGCGCGGCCGGTCGACGGTCAGCGCCCCGACGATCCGGTCCCCGCGCCGGTACAGCGCGGTGAAACCACCGGACTCCGGGACGGCGGCCACCACCTCGTCCGCGCGTGGGGTGCCGACGAACTGGATCCGGTGGTCGTACCAGTCCGACCAGAAGTACGGCACCGGCGACAGCGCCCGCGCCGCCCGCGGGGCGAGCGCGTGACGAGCGGCCGCGGCACCCTGCTCCGCGGCGTTCGTCCAGTGCTCCAGCCGCATCAGCTCACCGTCGAACAACGGGTTCGCGGCATGCGCGACATCCCCGGCGGCGTACACGCCGGGCACCCCGGTCGCGAGCGTGGCGTCGCACACCACACCGCCGTCCCGTGGGTGCAACGGCACCCCGCTTCCGGCCAGCCAGCCGGTGGCCGGGACGACGCCGATGCCGGCGACCACCAGATCCGCGGGCAGCACCTCGCCGGTCGAAAGCCGGACGCCGGTCACCACACCGCCTGCGGACTCCAGGCCCGTGACCGTGGTGGACAACCGCAGTTCCGTGCCCGCCTCCCGGTGCAGCGCGGCGCACACCGCACCGGCCTCCGCGCCGACGGACCGGGTGAGCGGCACGTCGAGCGTCTCGACGATCGTCGCGGACAGCCCGCGCTTCCGTGCCGCCGCGGCGACCTCCGAGCCGATGAAACCCGCCCCGATCACGACCGTGCGTGCCCCGGCGTCGAGCGCCGCGCGGACCGCCAGCGCGTCCTCGGCGGTCCTCAACGTGTGGACCCCGGCGATCCCCTCGCTTCCGGGCAGCCGCCGCGCGGTGGCACCGGTCGCGATCACCAGTGCCTCGTAGGGAACCGTCGTCCCCGCCACCGAAACCTCGCGGGCGGCGGTGTCGAGGCCGTCCGCGGGCGCGCCGAGCATCAACTCGACGCCGAACTCGTCGCGCAACGCGTCCTCGCCGTGGAAGGGCTCGACCTCGCCGGGTCCTTCCGCGTCGAGGAACGACTTCGACAGCGGGAGGCGGTCGTAGGGCGGGTGGTCCTCCGCGCCGATCAGCACGATCCGCCCTCGATATCCGTCCCGGCGCGCGGCCTCCACCGCGCGCAACCCGGCCAGCGACGCTCCCACCACGACCAGTGTCATGATCAGTCCCGCAGCTTCAGGGCGAGGACCGGGCAGGCGTCGACGGCGGCCGACAGGTCCTGGCGGTGTTCCTCACCGGGCCGCTCGTCGAGCACCACGACCGCGCCGTCGTCGCCCACCTCGAAGAAGTCGGGCGCCATCGCCTCGCACATGCCCAGCCCGTCGCATTTCGCGCGGTCCGCCTCGATCTTCATCATGCTCCGACCCTTCCCGGTGCCACGAAATCGACCTTTTCCCGCACCCCGCAGTCCGGGCAGCACCACGAATCCGGGATCGCCGACCACGGGGTCCCGGCGGGGAAACCCTCCCGCGGGTCGCCGAGTTTCTCGTCGTACACGTAGCCGCAGCCCGGGCACATCCCGCCCTCGGTCGCGTCGCCGTGTGTGTCGGCGACGTGCCGGGACGGCGCGGTGACACGGGTTCCGTAACGCGCCAGCACCTTGGCCCGTTTCGAGGGCTGGATGTTGGCGCGGGACATGTCGCCGTCGAAATGCGCGAGCACCCGCGGATCCATCACGCGCCGCCACACCGGCGGGACCAGCGCGAGCACGATCATCCCGGCGTAGCCCGTCGGGAGTACCGGCGATTCCGCGAAATCGCGCAGCGTCTGGTAGCGGCGGGTCGGGTTGGCGTGGTGATCGCTGTGCCGCTGCAGGTGGTAGAGCAGCACGTTCGTGGCGATGTTGTTGGAGTTCCAGCTGTGGCTCGGATCCACACGCTCGTACCGGCGGCGGTTCGGCCGGCCGACCATCTGCCGCCGCATCCCGTAGTGCTCCATGTAGTTCACGACCTCCAGCAGCGAGAATCCGATCACCGCCTGGATCACCAGGTACGGCAGGATCCCCGGCCCCAGCCACACGGCCATCGCCGCCCACAGCACCGCCGACATCAGCCAGGCGTTGAGCACGTCGTTGCCGATCCGGAACGGATGCCGGCCGCGCCTGGCGTAGCGCTTGCGCTCCAGCCCCCACGCGGATTTCAGCGAGCCGAACACGGTGCGCGGCCAGAACCGGTAGAAGCTCTCCCCCACCCGGCTGCTGGCCGGGTCCTCGGGAGTGGCCACCCGGACGTGGTGGCCGCGGTTGTGCTCGATGTAGAAGTGGCCGTAGAAGCTCTGCGCCAGCGCGATCTTCGACAGCCAGCGTTCGTGGCTCTCCTTCTTGTGCCCGAGCTCGTGCGCGGTGTTGATGCCGATCCCGCCGATGCAGCCGATCGAGATCGCCAGGCCGACCTTGTCCATGACCGACAGGTCGCCGCGGGCGATCAGCCAGAACGCCACCACGAAACCCGCGTACTGGATGGGCAGGAACGCGAAGGTGATCCACCGGTAGTAGCGATCCCGCTCCAGCCGTTCGATCACGTCGTCGGGCGGGTTGCTGCGGTCCAGCCCGGCCACCAGGTCGATCAGCGGCACGATCACCAGGATCACGATCGGCCCGATCCAGAACCACACCCCCCAGCCGGTGGCCGCGTGCAGGCCGATGGCCAGGAACGCGAGCGAAGGCACCACCAGGCCGATCAGCCACAGATATCGCTTGCCGTCGGTCCAGCGTTCGGTCGAGCCCGCCGGGATCGTGCCCGTCATCTCGCTCATCGCACCCTCCTCCATTGGCTGGGTTTACAAAACCATATGTGATGTACAGCCAGTTTGACAAGAGGACACCATTTGTAAATCCAGCGTTGCTTCATTTCGTGAGAAGCTGGCGATATCTTGTATTCGTAAGGAAACTTACTTAACTTGTGACGACACGCCGCGACCCACTTCGTCCGCCCCGAAGGAGCGCGAATGCCCCGATCACCTCGCCGGATCCGACCCGCCGCCGTGGCCGCCGTCGCCGCGGCCCTGCTGGTCCTGCCCGCCACCGCCGCCACCGCGACCACGACGGCGAACAGCCCGTGGCCGGGCGGTTCCGCCGTCACGAACGCCGACGGTTCGAACGTCCTCGGCGGCAACATGAGCGGACTGTCGTTCGGCGGCCCGGACGTCCTCTGGGCGGTCAAGAACGGCCCCGGCACGCTGTACCGCCTCGTGCGCAACGGTTCGAAATGGCAACCGGACACCGCCAACGGCTGGTCGTCGGGCAAGCAACTGCGCTACCGCGGCGGCAAGGGCGACCCCGACGCCGAAGCCGTCGTGGCCACCCCGGACGGCGTGGTCGCGGCCACCGAGCGCGACGGCGACAACAGCAAGACGAGCGCGCTCAAGGTGCTCCGGTACGACGTCGCCGGCACGGCCAAGACCCTGACCGCGAAGGCCGAATGGGATCTGACCGCCGACCTGCCGAAGGTATCGGCCAACGACGGCCTCGAAGCCATCTCGTGGATCCCGGACAGCGCCCTCACCGCCAAGGGGTTCGTCGACCAGCACACGAAGGCGCCGTACAACCCGGGCGGCTACCCCGGCCACGGCACCGGCCTCTACCTCGTCGGCCTCGAAAGCAACGGCATGATCTACGCCTACGCGCTCGACCAGGCCGGCGGGAAGTACACCCGGGTCGCGAGTTTCGCGAGCGGCCTCTCCTCGATCATGGAGCTCGAGTACGAGGCCTCGACCGGCAAGCTGTGGGCGGTGTGCGACGACAACTGCGGCGGCGACTCGACGACGCTGGCCGTCGACGCGCAGGGCAAGTTCGCCGTCACGGCCACGTACGACCGGCCGAGTGGGATGCCGGACTACAACAACGAAGGCTTCGCGATTTCGGCCAACTGCGCCGCCGGAGCCAAGCAGGTGGTCTGGGCCGACGACGGGAACGATGGCGGGCACGCGCTCCGCGCCGGCACCCTCTCCTGCGGCTGAAGGGGCGCGACATGAAATTCGCCTCACTCGCGATTCTTCCGGCCCTGCTCTTTCCCCTGCTCCTCCCGCCCGCCGCATTCGCGGGCGACGGCTGGGAATCCATCGGCACCGGCATGACGTCCGGTGCCAGCGGAATCGCCGTCCTCGACCGGGACGACGGCCGGATCGACGCACTTGTCCTGCGAGACAACAAGAAGCCCGGCGAGAACCGGGCGGTCCGGGTCCGGCTCGACCACGGCAAGGTGTCCAAGGTGGACTCGATCGACTGGCCCGGCGAGCTCCCGGTCGATCTGGAAGCGGCCGAAGCGGTGCCGGGGAAGACCGGCGAATTCGTCGCGCTGGCCAGCGACGGCAAGGGCTTTCACTTCACGCTGAAGGACCGGTATCTGAAAGTGCTCGGCACTTTCCAGGTGCCGAAGGGCGACCCGGAAGACAATTACGAGGGTTTCGCGCTGAAAAAGGTGAATGACCGATTGTTCGCGGTCTGGGCGGACCGCGGCCAGGACGCCCGTCCGGCCACGCTCTACTCCGCCGAGTTCTCGGTCTCGAAGCTGTCCTTCAAGAAGCCGAAGTCGATCCCGTTCCGGGTGCCGTACCCGGCCACCCACGTCCGGCACACCTCGGACGTCGAGATCACCGCGGACGACCGTGTCCTGGTCTCGGCCGCCTCCGATCCCGGCGACGAAGGCCCGTTCGATTCGGCCGTCTACGCGGCGGGCGTGCTCCGCTCCGACGGTTCGATCGCGCTCTCCCCCGCTCCGGTGCGGATCGGCGACTTCCCCGGCCACAAGATCGAGGCCATGACCTGCCTTTCGCGCTCGTGCGGCAGCCTGCTCTACGGCACCGACGACGAGGCCGCGGGCGGTAGGCTCCGGATCGCGACCAGGAACGAGCCGGAGGACCAGTGATCAGCGAAGACCTGCGCGAGCGCCGCCTCAAGATCATCGAAGAGCACATGGACACCGAGGTGGCCCATGAGTTCGACCGCACTCTGGGCACCTTCAACGGGCACCCGCACTACGAGATCATGGCGACCGGGCAGATCTTCGACGGCGACGAAGAGGTCATGGCGTACTACCGCATGACCCGGACGGCGTTCCCGGACCAGCGCCACGACAACGTCCGGTACCACTTCGCCGACGAGTCGGTCATCGTCGAATTCGACCTGCTCGGCACCAACCTCGGCGAGTTCTACGGCCGTCCGCCGACCGGCAAGGCGTTCCGGGTGCCGATCATCGCGGTGTTCTTCTTCGACGAGGACAGGATCACCAACGAGCGCATCTACTTCGACGCCGCCAGCCTGATCACCCAGGCCGGGCACGCCGAACTGCTGACCCTGCTGGCTTCCGGCGACGTCTGAAAAACGTCCGGGCCCGCCGCGGAAGCGACGGGCCCGGACGTCCGGATCAGTCTCAGACCAGGTCGTAGCGGTCGAGGTTCATGACCTTGTCCCACGCGGAGACGAAGTCACGCACGAACTTCTCCTTGGCGTCGTCGCTGGCGTAGACCTCCGCCACCGCACGAAGCTCGGAGTTCGACCCGAACACGAGGTCGGCACGGGTACCGGTCCACTTGACCTCGCCGGTCGCGGAGTCCCGGCCTTCGAAGACCTCCGCCTCGGCGGACGTGGCCGTCCACTGCACGCCCATGTCGAGCAGGTTCGCGAAGAAGTCGTTGGTCAGCGCCCCCGGCTTCTCGGTGAACACGCCGTGCTGGGACTGCTGGGCGTTGGCACCCAGGACACGCAGGCCGCCGACGAGGACGGTCATCTCGGGCGCGGTCAGGTTCAGCAGGTTCGCGCGGTCGATGAGCAGGTACTCCGTCGGGAGACGGTGGCCCTTGCCGCGGTAGTTGCGGAACCCGTCCACGGTCGGCTCCAGCGGGGCGAACGACTCGACGTCGGTCTGCTCCGCCGTCGCGTCGGTGCGGCCCGGCGTGAACGGCACGGTGATCTCGTGGCCACCGTCCTTGGCGGCCTGCTCGACGGCGGCGACGCCACCCAGCACGATCAGGTCGGCGAGCGAGACCTTCTTGCCGCCGGTCTGGGCGCTGTTGAACGCCTCCTGCACACCTTCGAGGGTCCGCAGCACCTGCGACAGCGTCTGCGGGTCGTTGACCTCCCAGTCACGCTGCGGCTCGAGCCGGATGCGGGCACCGTTCGCGCCACCGCGCTTGTCGCTGCCGCGGAAGGTCGAAGCCGAGGCCCACGCGGTGGAGACCAGCTGCGAGACCGACAGGCCCGAAGCGAGCAGCTTCTCCTTGAGGGAGGCGATGTCCGCGTCGTCGATCAGCTCGTGGTCGACGGCGGGCACCGGGTCCTGCCAGATCAGCGTCTCCTGCGGCACCAGCGGGCCGAGGTAGCGCTGGATCGGGCCCATGTCGCGGTGGGTCAGCTTGAACCAGGCACGGGCGAAGGCGTCCGCGAACTGGTCCGGGTTCTCGTAGAACCGGCGCGAGATCTGCTCGTAGACCGGGTCGAAACGCAGCGCAAGGTCGGTGGTGAGCATGCCGGGCGCGCGGTTGAGCTTGCCGTCCTCGGGGTCCGGCACGGTGTTCTTCGCCTTGCCGTCCTTCGGGACCCACTGGTGGGCGCCCGCCGGGCTCTTGGTCAGCTCCCACTCGTACTCGAAGAGGTTGTGGAAGAACCAGTTGCTCCACTGGGTCGGGGTCGGCGTCCAGGTGACCTCGAGGCCACTGGTGATCGCGTCGCGCCCCTTGCCGCTGCCGAAGCTGTTCTTCCAGCCGAGGCCCTGCTCCTCGATCGAAGCGCCCTCGGGCTCGGCCCCGACGTACTTGTCCGGGTCGGCCGCGCCGTGGGTCTTGCCGAAGCTGTGACCACCGGCGATCAGCGCGACGGTCTCCTCGTCGTTCATCGCCATCCGGCCGAAGGTCTCGCGGATGTCGCGGGCCGCGGCCAGCGGGTCCGGGTTGCCGTTCGGGCCTTCCGGGTTCACGTAGATGAGACCCATCTGCACGGCGGCCAGCGGGCCCTCGAGCTGGCGGTCACCGCTGTAGCGCTCGTCGCCGAGCCACGTGCGCTCGGGACCCCAGTACACGTCCTCGTCCGGCTCCCAGACGTCGGCGCGGCCACCGGCGAAGCCGAAGGTCTTGAAGCCCATGGTCTCCAGTGCGCGGTTGCCGGTGAAGATCATCAGGTCGGCCCACGAGATCTTGCGGCCGTACTTCTTCTTGACCGGCCAGAGCAGGCGGCGGGCCTTGTCGAGGTTGCCGTTGTCCGGCCAGCTGTTGAGCGGGGCGAAACGCTGCATGCCCGCGCCCGCGCCACCGCGGCCGTCCTCGATCCGGTAGGTGCCGGCGCTGTGCCACGCCATGCGGATCATGAAGCCGCCGTAGTGGCCGAAGTCCGCGGGCCACCAGTCCTGCGAAGTCGTGAGGACGGCGTCGACGTCCTTGGCGAGTTCATTGAGGTCGAGGGTCTTGAACTCGGCCGCGTAGTCGAACCCGGCGTCCATGGGGTCGGAAGCGGCGGAGTGCTTCCGGAGGATCTTCAGGTTGAGCTGGTTCGGCCACCAGTCGCGGTTGCTCGCACCTTCGGTGGGGTGGTTGCGGCGGCCCGACGAGACGGGGCAGCCGCCCGCGCTCTCTTCGTTCATTTCGCCGACGACGGCGTCCGGGCTGTCAGACACGGGAATCCTTCCGGGAATCAGAACTGCAGGGCTCAGGAACGGGGTTCGATCGCACAGTCGGGACACAGGCCCCAGTAGATGACCTCGGCCTCTTCGATCACGAAGCCTTGGTCGTTCGACGCGGTCAAACAGGGTGCGGGACCGACGGCGCAGTCGACGTCGGCGATGGCACCACAGGTTCGGCACACGACGTGGTGATGGTTGTCCCCGACCCGGGACTCGTAGCGTGCCACGGACCCCGACGGCTGGATCCGCCGTACGAGACCCGCGGCGGTCAGCGCCCGCAACACGTCGTAAATGGCCTGGTGAGAGACCTCGCCGAGCTCCGTACGCACGGCACCGATGATCGAGTCGGTGTCGGCATGCGGGTGGTCGCGTACCGCTGTCAGCACGGCCACCCTGGGACGCGTCACGCGCAGGGAGGCCCCGCGCAGCATCCGCTCGAACTCCTGGGTCGTGGGCACGGCCGCAGTCTGGCCCATTTTCTGGAATGAATCAAGTTCGCGGGATCCCGGGCGTGTCCCGTCCTCGCCACAAGCCTCGTGAGTGGCAAGGACGGTTCTAACCGTCCTTGCCACTCACGAGGGCACTCACCGGCCTTCGCGCGCCAAGAGTTCCCGGACCCGTTCCTGCAACGCCTCCCTCGGGTACGCGTTCACCTGGGCTCCGGCCATCCGCACCGGGTCGCCGAAGAAGAAGTACTCGTACAGCGACTCCCGTCCGGCGAAGCTCGAGACCGACGCGTCGAACGCGAGCTTGAACAGCCGCGCGCGGTCCTTGGCGGGCAGGGTGGCCGACTGGAGGTAGGTGTCGATGTCGGGACGGCCCTCCGCGTCGAAGTCCGCCTCGCCCGGCAGCGCCATGAGGCCGGAGGCGGAGAACTTGCGGATGATCTCGGTCAGCCGCGGCGAAACCTTGGTCGGGTACCAGTTCCGGGCGGCGTTCAGGACTTCCCACTTGGGCAGGAAGACGCCGTCCTCGCTGAGCTTGCCGTCCGCCTCCGCCGCCCGCAGCACGGCCTTCTCGATCTCGACGTAGGAGATCAGCTCCGACAGGTCCTGCTGGATGTGCTGGAAGCCGCCGATGCCGATCGCGGCGGCGATCTCGCTGGCGAGCCCGAGGTAGAACTCCGTCTTGGCCAGCGTGCGGGTGACGACCTGGTGGGTCATGAGCGCGCCGGCACCGGTCTCGGAGTACCAGGCGTTGCACAGTTCCGGGTGCCCCAGCAGGAAAACCCGTTCGTTCGGGACGAAGACGTCGTCGAACACCACGACCGCGTCCATCTCCTCGAAGCGGGAGGCGAGCGGTTCGTCGAAGTGCGAGCGGCCGTGGTCGAGCCCGGCGCGGCAGAAGTACTTGAGGCCGGGAGCGTCGTTCGGAACGGCGAAAGCGTAGGAATACGGCGCGTCCTCGGGAGTGCCGCGCAAGACGGTCGACGGGAAGACAAGGAGTTCGTCGGCGATCGGCGCGATCGTGGCGAGCATGCGGGCGCCGCGGACGACGATGCCGTCCTCCCGTTCCTCGACCACCTTCGCCGACAGGTTGCCACCACCCTGCTGACTGCCCGAAACCGAACGGTTGACCTGCGGCGGGATCAGGGTGTGCGTCGCGAGCAGATCGTTCTCGCGCGCCATCTCGTAGTACTTCTCGATGCGCTCGCCGTAGACGGGATCGGCCTGGGAGAAGAACTTCTTCGCGGTCGAGAGCGCGGTGAGCGACGAGTTCATGTAGTCGCCGGTGCGCCCGAGGAAACCGTTCGAATACTCCGCCCAGACGGAGAAGGCCGCACGACGGCGTTTGAGGTCTTCTTCGCTGCGCGGCACCAGGAACGACACGCCGACCCGTTCCCCCGTGGTCGGCGATTCGTAGGTGAGGACGTCACGGTGCGCCGGGTCGTGCTGGAGGTCGAACAGCTTCGCGTAGGTCAACGCGTTGTTGCGGAACGCCGGATGCTCGGCGACCTTCGAGGTCACCTTCTCGCCGTCGACGTACAACTCCGGTGTCATCGCGTTGAGTTTGTCGAGGTACTGCTGTCCGGTACGGGCTCCCATGTCGTGCTCCTTCTCGGGTGGACGTCTTTGTCAGAACAGGGATTCGTGACCTTGCGCGGATTCGTGGATGGTCGAGAACTGCCCGTCGACGAAGCCGAGCGCGTCACCGGAGCGGTAGTCGAACTCCCGCACCTCACCGAGGAACAGGGTGTGGTCGCCGCCGTCGTAGGCGGCCCACGGCGTGCAGTCGAACCAGCTCAGGACGCCGGCGAGCCTTGGCGCGTGTCCGCCCTCGACCCATGTCGGCGCGCCTTCCGGAGTCGGGCGGCCGGCGAAGTTCATCGCGAGCGCCTCCTGTTCGGCGCCGAGGACGTTGACCGCGAACGGGCGGCCCGCCAGCAGATCGTGACTTTTGACCGTGCGCTGGATCGAGACGAGCACGAGCGGCGGATCCATCGAGACCGCGGTGAAGGAGTTCACCGTCAGGCCGTGCCGTTTCGTCGCGGCGTCGAAGGTCACCACCGCGACACCCGTCGCGAACCGGCCCAGACAGCCTCGGAAGAACTGCGCGGGCGGCCGATACAGGCTCGAACCCGGCGAAAAACTGGTTTCGCGTGACATCATCGTCGGATCCTGTTCTATAATCGAACAGCCAGTTCAACTATCGAAATGGATCGTATACGATGGTTTCGGACTCCCGCAAGACCGCGAGCACGTCCCAAACGCTCAGCCGTGGCATCCGTGTCCTCGAAGTCCTTGCCGACGCCCAAGAACCGCTCAGTGTCGACGGGATCGCCGAACGGCTCGGCGTGCACCGGTCGATCGCGTACCGGCTCATCCGCACCCTCGAAGAGCACGGGCTCCTCACGCGGGAACCCGCCGGGAAATACGAACTCGGCGCGCGGCTGGCCGCGCTGGCGGCGGGGATCAAACACGATCTGCAGGCCGCGGCGCTGCCCGAACTGACCGCGGTCGCGAACGAACTCGGCATGACGTGTTTCGTGGCGGTGATGGACCGCGAGGAATGCGTGACCCTGGTCAGCGTGGAACCCCGGCACGCCGTCGCGTCCGTCGCGCAGCGCCCGGGGTCCAGGCATCCGTTCACCGCGGGCGCCCCCGGCCGCGCGATTCTTTCCCAGCTCCCGGAAGAGGACTGGCCGGAAGGGATCGAGGAAGTGGCCGAACGCGGCTACGCGGACAGCCACGGCGAGGTGATCGAGAACCTCAGCTCGGTGGCCGTACCGCTCCCCCTGCGCGGCCACGCCCCCGCCGCGCTCGCGGTGGTCTATCTGTCCAGCGCACGAACCCCCGCCGAGCTCGCGGAGCGGCTCAAGGCGGCGGCGAAGGCCGTCCGTGACGCTCTCGGCGGGTGAGCGTCACGGACGGCGGGATCACTTGCCGAACCGGAGAGGGCTGACCGCCTGCTCGGCCTCATGGTCCGGGCCGAGCGGGATTCCCGATCGGTCACGCAGCAACAAGGTGGCGATGAGCCCGATGACGGTCATCCCGGCCAGGTAGACAGCGACGGACACCGAAGTGCCGGTCGTGTCGACCAGCGCCGTGGCGATCGTCGGCGCGAACGCGCCACCGAGGATCGCGCCCAGCGCGTACGAGATCGAAACCCCGGAGAACCGGATGGACGCGGGGAACAGCTCCGCATAGAACGCCGCCTGCTGGCCGTAGGTGAACCCGAGCCCGACGCTGAGGATGATCAAACCCAGCGCGAGCAACAAGATGTTCCCGGTGTCCACCAAGGGGAAAAGCACCGCGATGCCGGCGAGCTGGGCGATCCAGCCGACGACGTAGGTGCGCCGCCTGCCGATCCGGTCGGACACCGCGCCCGCCGCCCACGTCGAGATCAGCCAGGTCGCCGCCGACGCGGTCACCGCCCACAGCACCGGGCCGCGGTCGAGGCCGAGCGGGCCCTTCGGGTTGGTCGCGTAGTTCTGGATGTAGCCGCCGGTGGTCATGTAGCCGACGGCGTTGTTGCCCGCGAACACCAGCGCGGCCACCACCACGAGCACGGCGTGTTTGCGGAACAGCTGGATGATCGGGGTCCGGGTCTGCTCGCGGCGCTCGGCGATCTCACGGAAGACCGGGCTCTCCTCGACCCGGCGCCGCACGTAGTGACCGACCAGGATCAGCCCGACGCTGAGCAGGAACGGGATCCGCCAGCCCCAGTCGAGGAACGCCTGCCCCGGGACGAGCAGGCTGGTCAGCGCCAGCACACCGGAAGCCAGCAGCAGCCCGAGCGGGACACCGATCTGCGGTGAGGCGCCGAAGAGTCCCCGTCGTTTGGACGGCGCGTGCTCGACGGCCATCAGGACGGCGCCGCCCCATTCCCCACCGGCCGAGACACCCTGCAGGATCCGCAGCAGGATCAGCAGAACCGGCGCCAGGACACCGATCTGGTCGAACGTCGGGAGCACACCGATCAGCGTCGTCGCGGCGCCCATCAGGATCAGGGTGAGCACGAGGACCACCCGGCGGCCGTACTTGTCGCCGAAATGCCCGGCGAGGAACGCGCCGAGGGGACGGAACAGGAAGCTCACCCCCACCGTGGCGAAGGAAACGAGCGTGCTGTTCGCCCCGAGGCCGGAGAAGAACAGCTTGCCGAAGACGAGACCGGCCGCGGACGCGTAAACGAAGAAGTCGTACCACTCGACGGTGGTACCGACGACGGTCGCGAAGGCGACCCGGCGCCGGTCGGAGGACGGTGGTGCGGTCCGGCCGGGCGTGCGCTCATCCTGCGTTGGATTCGACACCTTGACTCCTTTGACGTAGGCCTGACGCGAGTGGCGGCCCGTGGGGAAGCCGGGCGAGGCGAAAGCCACTCGGTGACCGCCTTGCCACTGTGGCACGGAATCATATACGTTATTAGATACGAAGCAAGGGTCGAGGATTTCAGGGGAACATGGGCACTTACGAGGCAGCAGCGCCTTCCGGCCGCGCGACAGGTCCGTTGGGCACCCGGCCGGGCAAGATCATCGCCGTCCATCTGAGCTACGCGTCACGCGCGGAGCAGCGCGGACGGCGTCCGGCGAATCCGTCGTACTTCTTCAAGCCGTCGAGCTCGATCGGTGTGTCCGGCGGCACGGTGGAACGCCCGGCCGGCACCGAACTGCTGGCCTTCGAAGGCGAGATCGCGCTGGTCATCGGCACCGCGGCCCGGTGGGTCAAACCGGACCAGGCGTGGGAGCACGTCGCCGCGGTCACCGCCGCGAACGACTTCGGCCTCTACGACCTGCGCGCCGCGGACAAGGGCTCCAACGTCCGGTCCAAGGGCGGCGACGGCTACACCCCGCTCGGCCCCGGCCTCATCGACGCACGCGACGTCGATCCGTCCTCGCTGCGCGTCCGAGCCTGGGTGAACGGCGACCTGGTGCAGGAGGACACCACGGCCGGGCTGCTGTTCCCGTTGCGGCAGTTCGTTTCCGACCTCTCCCAGCACTTCACGCTCGAACCTGGCGACGTCATCCTCACCGGGACCCCGGCGGGCTCGACGGTGGTCTCCCCCGGCGACGTCGTCGTGGTCGAAGTGGACGTTCCCGGCACCTCGGTGAGCAGCGGACGGCTCCACACCACGGTTTCCCAAGGGATCCGGTCCTTTTCGGACATCGGCAGCCTGCCCGAGGTCGACGACAAGCAGCGCGCCGAAGCGTGGGGAACTCCCGCCGAGGAGTCCGTCGCGGAGGACACTCCCGCGCTCAGCGAGCGGCTACGCGCCAAACTGCTGCGCGCGCCGGTCGCGGGATTGTCCGCCCAGCTGCGCAAACGCGGGCTGAACAACGTCGCGATCGACGGCGTACACCCCAATCTGCCCGGTTCGAAAGTCGTCGGCACGGCACGGACGTTGCGTTTCGTCCCGAACCGCGAGGACCTCTTCAAATCGCACGGCGGTGGCTACAACGCCCAGAAACGCCTCTTCGACTCGGTCGGCGCCGGCGAGGTGATCGTCATCGAAGCACGCGGTGACAAGGGATCCGGCACGCTCGGGGACATCCTGGCGTTGCGGGCTCGCTACCTCGGCGCCGCCGGGGTGATCACCGACGGCGGGGTCCGCGACTTCGACGCCGTCGCCGCGACCGGGCTCCCGGTGTTCTCGCAGGGCCCGCATCCGGCGGTCCTCGGCCGCAAGCACGTGCCGTGGGACACCGACGTCGCGATCGCCTGCGGCGGGGCCACCGTACTGCCCGGCGACATCATCGTCGGCGACGACGACGGCGTGGTCGTCATCCCGCCGTCACTGGCCGAAGAGATCACCGACGCGGCGCTCGTCCAGGAGGACGAAGACTCCTGGATCGCCGAGCAGGTCGGACAGGGCCGCCCGATCGAGGGGCTCTTCCCGCTGAACCCGTTGTGGCGGGAAAGGTATGAGGCATGGCAGAAGAAGCAGTGAAGACGACCAGCAAATCCGAACTCGCCTACGAGTGGCTGCGTGAGCGGATCGCCCGGCACGAGTACGGACCCGGCTACCGGCTGGTGCTCGCCGAGATCGCGGGCGCGCTCGACATGAGCGTCGTCCCGGTGCGCGAGGCGATCCGGCGGCTGGAGGCCGAACGGCTGGTGACCTTCGAACGCAACGTCGGCGCGCGCGTGGCGATGGTGGACCAGAACGAGTACGTCCACGCGATGCAGACCCTAGGCGTCGTCGAAGGCGTCGCCACCGCGTTGTCCGCGCCGCAGCTGCCCGAAGAGAACATCGCGCGGGCACGACGGGTGAACGAGCGCATGATCGCGCTGCTGGACCACTTCGACGCGCACGAGTTCACCGCGCTGAACCAGCAGTTCCACTCGCTGCTCTTCGAATGCTGCCCGAACCCGCAGATCCTCGACCTCGTGCACCAGGGCTGGACCCGGCTGTCCGGGCTGCGCGACTCCACGTTCGCGTTCGTGCCCGACCGCGCGCACCGGTCGGTCGAGGAACACGAAGAGATCCTTCGGCTGATCACCGAGAAGGCCGACCCGCTCGACATCGAATTCGCCGCGCGCAATCACCGCTGGGCCACCATGCAGGCCTTTTTGGACGCTCGAGAGCGCGCGAACCGCTGACTGAGGAGGGCTAGTCTTGACCACCACCACTCCCCGGCCGATCCCGGACGGTGTCCCGGAGCGGATCCGGCACTACATCGGCGGCGAACTCGCCGATTCGGCCGACGGTGCCGTCTTCGACGTGCTCGACCCGGTGACCAACGACGTCTACGTCCAGGCCGCCGCGGGGAAGAAGGCCGATATCGACCGCGCCGTCGCCGCCGCGCGGAAGGCGTTCACCGAGGGGCCCTGGCCGAAGCTGCTGCCGCGCGAGCGCTCGCGCGTGCTCAACCGCATCGCCGATCTCGTCGAGTCTCGGGACAAGCGGCTGGCCACGCTGGAAAGCTTCGACTCCGGTCTGCCGATCTCGCAGGCGCTGGGCCAGGCGCGCCGGGCCGCGGAGAACTTCCGGTTCTTCGCCGACCTGATCGTCGCGCAGGCCGACGACACCTACAAGGTGCCGGGCCGCCAGGTGAACTACGTCAACCGCAAGCCGATCGGTGTCGCCGGACTGATCACGCCGTGGAACACGCCGTTCATGCTGGAGTCGTGGAAACTCGCGCCCGCGCTGGCGACCGGCAACACCGTGGTGCTCAAGCCCGCGGAGTTCACCCCGCTCTCCGCGTCGCTGTGGGCCGAGATCTTCGAGGAGGCCGGGCTGCCGCCGGGCGTGTTCAACCTCGTCAACGGCTTCGGTGAGGACGCCGGCGACGCGCTGGTGAAGCATCCGGACGTCCCGCTGATCTCGTTCACCGGCGAGAGCGGCACCGGCAGCCTGATCTTCGGCAACGCGGCGCCGTTCCTCAAAGGACTGTCGATGGAACTGGGCGGCAAGTCGCCCGCCATCGTCTTCGCCGACGCCGATCTGGAGACCGCGATCGACGCGACGATCTTCGGCGTGTTCTCGCTCAACGGCGAACGCTGCACCGCGGGCAGCCGGATCCTGGTCGAGCGCGCGATCTACGACGAATTCGTCGAGCGCTACGCCGCGCAGGCCAAGCGGGTCAAGGTCGGCGACCCGAGCGACCCCGCGACCGAGGTCGGCGCGCTGGTGCACCCCGAGCACTACGACAAGGTCATGAAGTACATCGAGATCGGGAAGACCGAGGGCAGGCTGGTCGCCGGCGGCGGCCGTCCGGACGGCTTCCCGACCGGGAACTACGTGGCGCCGACGGTGTTCGCCGACGTCAAACCGGACGCCCGGATCTTCCAGGAGGAGATCTTCGGCCCGGTCGTCGCGATCACGCCGTTCGACAGCGAGGAAGAGGCGCTCGAGCTCGCGAACAACACGAAGTACGGGCTCGCGGCCTACGTCTGGACCAACGACCTCAAGCGGGCGCACAACTTCGCGCAGTCCGTCGAAGCGGGCATGGTGTGGCTCAACTCGAACAACGTCCGCGATCTGCGCACGCCCTTCGGCGGGGTGAAGGCGTCCGGGCTGGGGCACGAGGGCGGCTACCGCTCGATCGACTTCTACACCGACCAGCAGGCGGTGCACATCAACCTCGGCGAGGTGCACAACCCCGCCTTCGGCAAGGGCTGACCCCCACTGTCCACAAAGGATGACGCAATGAAGCCGATCCCCACCCCGAAATCGCCGCCGCCGGACGTCCTGCGCTGCGCGTACATGGAACTCGTCGTCACCGATCTGGCGCGTTCGCGCGCTTTCTACGCCGACGTGCTGGGCCTGACAGTGACCGAAGAGGACGAGACCACGGTCAGCCTCCGTACGATCGACGAGTTCATCCACCACAACCTCGTGCTGCGCCAGGGACCGGTCGCGGCGGTCGCCGCCTTCTCGTACCGGGTGCGGGCACCCGAGGATCTGGACAAGGCCGTCGCGTTCTACACCGAACTGGGCTGCCGGGTCGAACGCCGTGCGGATGGCTACACGAAGGGCATCGGGGACTCGGTGCGGGTGCAGGACCCGCTCGGCTTCCCGCTCGAGTTCTTCCACGACGTCCAGCACGTCGACAGGCTCAGCTGGCGCTACGACCTGCACGTCCCGGGCGCGCTGGTCCGGCTCGACCATTTCAACCAGGTCACGCCGGACGTCCCGCTCGCGGTGAAGCATATGGAAGACCTCGACTTCCGGGTCACCGAAGACATCCAGGACGAACAAGGCACCACCTACGCGGCCTGGATGCGCCGCAAGCCGACCGTGCACGACACCGCGATGACCGGCGGCGACGGGCCGCGGATGCACCACGTCGCCTTCGCCACGCACGAAAAGCACAACATCCTGTCCATCTGCGACAAACTCGGTTCGCTGCGGATGTCGGACCACATCGAGCGCGGACCGGGCAGGCACGGCGTCTCCAACGCGTTCTACCTATACCTGCGCGACCCCGACGGGCACCGCGTCGAGATCTACACGCAGGACTACTACACCGGTGACCCCGACAACCCGGTCGTCACCTGGGACGTGCACGACAACCAGCGCCGCGACTGGTGGGGCACGCCGGTGGTCCCGTCGTGGTACACCGACGCCTCGCTGGTGCTCGACCTCGACGGCAAGCCGCAACCCGTCGTGGCGCGGACCGACGACAGCGAGCTGGAGGTCACCATCGGCGCCGACGGCTTCTCCTACACCCGCAAGGGTGACGACGAAGGCGAACTGCCGGCCTGGAAACAGGGCGAGTACAAACTCGGCAACCAGCTCTGAGGCGGGGACATGCTCGAACAGGAAACGATCACCGCGATCGCCGACGAACTGGCGGCCGCGGAGGAGGCGCGGGAGACGATCCCGCTGCTGACGGCGCGCTATCCGGACATGACCGTCGAGGACTCGTACGCCGTGCAGAACGAATGGCGGCGCCGGGGTATCGCGGCGGGACGCCGTCCGGTCGGGCGCAAGATCGGGCTCACGTCGAAGGTCATGCAGGCCGCCACCGGGATCACCGAACCCGACTACGGCGCCATCTTCGCGGACATGGTGTTCGAGAACGGCTCCGTGATCGAGCACAGCCGGTTCTCGAACGTCCGCATCGAGGTCGAGCTGGCCTTCGTGCTCCGTGATTCCCTCGCCGGGCCGGACACCACGGTGTTCGACGTATTACGGGCGACCGAATACGTCGTGCCCGCGCTGGAGATCCTGTCGTCGCGGATCGAGATGGCGGGCCGGACCATCGTGGACACGATCAGCGACAACGCGGCCATGGGCGGAATGGTCTACGGCGGCAACCCTGTCGCCGTGGACGCCGTCGACCTGCGGTGGGTGTCGGCGCTGTTGTACCGCAACGAAACCATCGAGGAATCCGGTGTCGCCGCCGCGGTGCTGAACCATCCCGCGAACGGCGTCGCCTGGCTGGCGAACAAACTCGCCCAGCACGGTGACAAACTCGATCCGGGCGACATCGTGCTGGCCGGGTCGTTCACACGGCCGATGTGGGTGCACCCGGGCGACACCGTGACCGCCGACTACCGGGAGCTGGGGGCGATCACATGCCGCTTCGTCTAGATCCGCCGTTCCGGGATCAGCTGGGCGAGCGGCCGCGGATCGGCATGTGGGTCACGTCGGGCAGCCCGGTCGTCGCGGAGATCTGCGCGGGCTCGGGGCTCGACTGGCTGCTCGTCGACACCGAGCACTCCCCCGCCGGGCTGGAGACCGTGCAATCGTTGCTGCAGACGATCGCCGCCTATCCGATCACGCCGGTGGTGCGCGCTCCGTCCGGTGACGCCGTCGCACTGAAGCAACTGCTCGACCTGGGCGCGCAGAACCTGTTGGTGCCCATGGTCGACAACGCGGAAGAGGCGCAGGCCGTCGTGCGGGCGGTCCGCTATCCGCCGCGAGGCGTGCGCGGGGTCGGCAGCGCCCTGTCGAGGTCCGCGCGCTGGAACCGGGTCGAGGACTACCTCGCGAAGGCCGAGCAGTTCACGTCACTGTTCGTCCAGATCGAGTCGACGGCGGGGGTCGCCGCCGCCGCCGGGATCGCCGCTGTCGACGGCGTCGACGGGGTGTTCGTCGGACCGTCCGACCTGGCCGCCTCGATGGGCTTGCTCGGACAGCAGACGCACCCCGATGTCACGGCGGCCGTCTTGGGCACTTTCGAGGCCGTCCTTGCTCAGGGAAAACCAGTCGGCGTCAACGCGTTCGACCAGGCACAAGCTCAGCGTTATCTCGACGCCGGCGCTTCGTTCGTCCTGGTCGGCGCCGATGTCACGCTGCTCGCCCAAGGTTCGGAGGCGCTCGCGCGGCGGCATCAGGCCTAAGGTCTTGGGCATGATCCCGTGGCTGCTCGACTCCGATCCCGCCCTTCGCTGGCAGGTGGAACGCGATCTCGCCAACGAACCGGCCGAGGTCTGGGAGGCGACGCGGGCACGGATCGCGACCGAAGGCTTCGGCGCGCGTCTGCTCGCCCACCAGGACCCGGACGGCCAGTGGGCGGGCGGCGCGTTCTTCCCCGCCGGATTCACCGGACAGGAGGACGGGCAGCCCTGGACGGCGACGACGTGGTCGCTGAACACCCTGCGGGAGTGGGGCATGGACGCCGGTGTCCTGCGCGGGACAGCCGAACTCCTCGCTCGGAACAGCCGGTGGGAGTACGACGATCTCCCGTACTGGGGTGGCGAGGTCGACTGCTGCATCAACGCGTGGACCCTCGCGAACGGCCTGTGGCTCGGCGCCGACGTCGCCCCACTCGCGTCGTGGTTCTCGGAGCATCGGCAACCCGACGGTGGCTGGAACTGCGAATGGGTCTCGGGGTCTCGGCGTTCATCAGTGCACTCGACGCTGAACTCGCTCAAGGGCCTGCTCGCCTTCGAGTCCGCCACCGGCGGCACTCCGGCTTCGCGGGCCGCGCGGCGCTCGGGTGAGGAGTATCTGCTGGAGCGCGGCTTGTTCCGGCGACTGTCGACCGGTTCGGTCATCGCGCCGTGGATCACGGTGTTCGCTTACCCGTTCCGCTGGTTCTACGACGTGCTGAACGCGGCCGACTACTTCCGTGAGGCCTCACTGCACGACGGCACGGCACCGGACCGCCGGATGACCGAGGCCGTCGAACGCATCCGTGCCGCGCGGCAGCCGGACGGGACCTGGCTGCAAGCCCACCGGCACACCGGGCGGGTGTGGTTCGAGGTCGATGTCGCGGCGGGTGAGCCGTCGAAGTGGCTGACGCTGTATGGCACCCGGGTGCTGAACTGGTGGAATTCGGCGGCTTAGCCTCAGACGCCTTCTGAGGTGCTGTGGCCGGCCGGGCCGTGAAGGCCTCCTCTGTCACCTCCCGGGCTGGCGTCCCGTGGTGATCAGCCTGCTGTGCTCTCAAGGGAAAGGTGATCGGAGGCGGTGCGATTCTGTCCTGGGGCTCACCCGACCATCCGGGTGGGTAAGACTCGATGATCGCGGCCTTGGCCACCGAAGTTCGCCCTGCGGGCATGGTGAGGGGCCCGTCGCCTGGGTGGGTGGCTGGCGGGCTCCTCGATGGTTCAGATGTGATGGAGGGTGTTGCGGCGGGGTTGTCGGAGCGGGTCCCGGTATTGGGGTGGGACGAATTCCGGTAGCCCGTCGGCGGCTATGCGTACTTCCCAGTCGCCGTGGTGAATCAACCGATGGTGGAAGCCGCAGAGCAGCACGAGATTCCGGAGGTCGGTGGGTCCGCCGTCTGCCCAGTGCTCAATATGATGAGCGTGGCAATTCTTCGGCTTTCTGTGGCATCCCGGGAACGCGCAGCCTCCGTCCCGGATGTTGAGCGCCCTGCGTTGGCCGGGCGTGACGAACCGTCTCAGGCGCCCCATATCCAGTGGCTCACCCGAGGTGCTCATCACGACCGGCAACATCAGGCAGTCGCAGGCCGCGAGCCGCGCTTCCCGAGCGGTCATGGTGCCGACGAAGTCGAGACACGCGGTGCCGAGGCCGGATTTGAGTTCGTCGAGTCCGATGGTGACGTTCACGAGGGTGCGGTAGCCGCTGGTGCCGGGCTGGTCCGGGCAGGCGATCGCCAGGTCCAGCAGATCAACCCAGGCGTCTCCCATGCGTTCGCATTTCATCCGCAGGTCGGCTTGCCCGAATTCGTCGACTGGGCGTGGCCGGGCGTGTGCTTCTAGGGCGGCGGCGGTGCGGGCCCCGGTCTCGTCGTCGAGCAGGCCGGTCAGCTTCCAGAACCCGTCCTTGCGGCGTTCCAGGGTGAGTTCGCGGCGTGGCTCTTTCGGTTCGGGGTCTTTGGGTTCTTTGCCGTCGGGGTCGAGCCAGCCCAGCAGGTTCGCTTCGGCCTTGGTGAGCTGTGCGGGTCCAGCGTTCGGGGCGAGGTCGGCCAGGATCTTCTCCGCGGTCGCCCGATCCTCAGCAGACGTGTCGGCGGGGAGCCGTTTCAGGATCTCCAGGATCTGATCGATCCGTTCGTTCCCGATCAGTCCTTCGGCGGCGACGGCGGCAGTGGCGGGCGCGACGGGCGGAACCTCGGTGCCATCCAGAGTCCGGGTGGGGTTCAGCGCGATGGCCCGTTTCACCACCGCACCGGCCTCGCCGCGCGACAAGCCCGCCAGATCCGCGAGCCAGCTGGCCGTACTGCCGTGGCCGTACAAGTCTTTGACGCCCCGAGACTCGATCTCCGCCAAGAACCGCCCCAACGCGGCAGTCGCCACCCGGATCACCTGCAAGGACTGCTGCACGCCATGGGCAAGCTCCAGCTTGCCGGCACGCCACAGCTCCTGCGGCAACTCGGGAAGAAAGGTCTCGGACACCACTCAATAATACCACTTTCTATCGAACACGTGTTCGTAATTTTAAGCGACCAACAAAACCGCACGAACAACACTGAAGAGTGATTTCGTTCAGTCCGCCAGCCCGACTCGGTAACCCTCGCGTTCCACAGTGCCAAGGAACGACCGCAACACCACTACCAGCAGCAACAGAGCCAACCCACTCACTCGCCGAAAAACGGCAAACCGAATCAGCCGACCTCAGCCGTTTCACTCACCTTCCCCGGGAGCCGAAACGCCGCCACAACTCCACCAACAGCGACCAGCCCCACAAACCCGAACACCACACCGAAAGCCAACCCCGGCCTGGCTTCCAGCCCCGCCAGAATCGCCCCGGTCACCGCGACCCCACCCACCGCGCCCACCTGTCTGACCGTGTTGAACAGACCCGAGGCGCCACCCGCGGCGTCCGGCTCGACGGACGCCATCGCGATGGCGGACAGCGGTGACCACGCCATCGCGTTCGCAGCGCCCAAAAGCGCGGCCCCCACCGAGATCCACCATGGATTCAGGCTCAACGCCACCACCAGCCCGATGAGCAGCAAACTCGTCGCGAGCAAGGTCATGCCGAGGATCGCCGGCCTGCGCCCACCCACCTGGTCGACCCAACGGCCTGCCTGCGGCGAAAGCAGGATCGCGACGATGGCGTCCGGCGCGAGGACCATCGCGGCCTCGATCGGCCCGAAGCCTCGTATTTCTTGGATGTAGAGCATGGTGGGAAGCGCCATCGCGAGGACTGTCGCGCCGAGCGACGCCATCGCCAGGCTCGCGGACAGGTACCCCGAAGACCGATACAGGTGCAACGGCGCGAGCGCCTCCGTGCCTTGCCTGCGTTCTTGAAACCAAAAACCGGCCAGGAGCACGACGGCGAGGGCCGCGGCGGGCAACGAGAACGAACCCCAGGACAGCAGAGCCCAGACGAGAAGGCTCAGCCCGGCCGTGCTCAACGTGGCGCCGAGCAGGTCGAAACGGGCGGTGCCTCCTGGGCATCCCGGAATCAGGCGAACGCCCATGACCACGGCCACCGCGCAGAGCGGCACATTGACCCAGAAGATCCAGCGCCAATCCAGACTCGCGGTCAGCAGTCCGCCCAGCACCGGACCGAGCAGGGTGGCGGCCGCCGCGACCGAGCCCCAGATACCGAATGCACGGCCTCTTTCATGGCCGGCGAAGAGACGGCGAATCAGCGTGAGCGGTTGAGGGGACATCGCGGCGGCGGCCAATCCTTGCAGGATCCGGAAGGCGATGAGCCATCCGATCGATGGCGCGATCCCGCACAGCGCGGAGGCGACGGCGAAGCCTCCCATGCCGAAAAGGTAGACATGCTTCGGGTCGAAGAGGTCGCCGAGCCTGCCGGCCACCAGCAGCGGGACCGAGAACGCGAGCAGGTAGCCCGCCGTCACCCAGAACAGCGCCGAGACATCCCCACCGAGGTCGGCTTGAATGCTCGGGCTCGCCACGGCGACGATCGTCGTGTCGAGCAGGAGCACGAAGAATCCCGCCAGCAGAGCCGCGAGGCCACCCCATCGAGAAGATGTCATGCCCCCCAAACCGCGTAGGCCGATCACGATAGGGCCACGGATGGCGCCCGCCGTGACAAGGCCTCCCCGGTTCGCGAGTGGTGAGCCGACGGCTTCGGCACCGACCGACCGTGCTCACCGCCGTGGTCGAGCCGAGCCCGGCGTCCACCGCACCCCAGGCCGCCACGAACGAGGACATCGCCCCGTTCGTCACCGCCTGCACTCTCATCCGGACGAAATAGAATCCGTCCATGACCGCTCTTCCCCGCGGCGGGCGCCCCGCCGAGGCCTTGACGGCCGTCGAGGCGAGCATCGAAGACCGCTGGCGGCTGTTCCTCGCGGAATACGGTGTCGCCGCCGGGACGACGGAGGAAACCGACCTCGCCGAATCGGTCGTCGCCGACACTTCCGTATTCGAGTGGCGGGTGGTCGACGCCGCCTACGACAGGCTGGCGTGCGCCGACTGCGGTAGCCGCCTCGGCTCGGGTCCCGTCGGCTGCGAGAAATGCGACCAGGCCGACGGCTTCCGGTTCGCCGCCGTCGAAACCGACCGTCCCGCGACGCCGCCGGGCACCGAGCACGGGCTCCGCGTCGCCACCGCGGTCGCCCGCGCCCGGCACCGCTACGGGGCACGGGCTCGCTGCGGTTTCGAACTCGGTCTTCCGCTTCTCCTCAACGGCGAACTGCCCGGTACGGCTCAAGCGCAGGCGTACCGGGCAGCGATCAACAGGCTCACGGAAGAGGAATGCGAACGCGTGACCTCCTTCGAGGAGATCCCGGGGATCAGTAGTCGTCACGTCCGGTGAACTGCTGTTCCAGCAGCTCCGCGGAACCCGCGACGAGTTCGAGCGGGTCGGTGAACTCGTTGATGTCGAGGTTCACCAACGGCAGGGAATGGCGCAGCACCAGGTGATCCCCCATGACCACCAGTCCCCCGACGACGATGGTGTTGCCGATCTCGGTCAGCACGGTCGCCAGGTCGACGTCGCTGACCCGCGCGAAAGGCGTCGCGATCTGCACCCAGTCCTCGCGGCGGTCGAAGATCTCCCGCGCGATGACCACGGTCTGGGCCCGCTCTTCGTAGTCGTCGTCACCGTAGGACAACCGGATGCGAATTTCGTCCGGTTCGTCCTTTACCACCCGATATTCGTGCCGTACGAACGCGACCAGATCGGCCCATTCCGCCATGAATTCAGTCTCCCTCGCAGTCGAAGATCAAGACTAGCGACTGCCGCAACTCGTGAGTGGCAAGGACGGTTAGAACCGTCCTTGCCACTCACGAGGCCCGAGGGTCAGCCGCCGGTCGGCAGCCCCGCCCGCGCTTCCTGCTGCGTCAACGGCCGAAGCGACAGCGTGTACTCGTACGTGCTGTCCGGCTGGACCTGGCTGCGTTCCCGCACCGGGTTCGGCGTGTCCCCGACCCCGGTCACCGCGTGGCTCGCGTGCAACGTGAACCAGCCCTTGTTGCGCTGCAACTGGAACGGGTACGCCGCCCGGTCGAGATCGTCGAACGGGGTCACGCTGACGTCCTTCGCGCCCCCGACCAGCAGGCCACCGGTCCGGCCGTCGGTGAGCAGCGCCCACCGGCTGTCGGTGTGGTTGCCGTGGTCCTGCGGCCGGTGGTATTCGACGTACTGCTCGTCCACCGTGCTCGACTGCACGCCGATCGGCGTCCCGTCCTTGCGGTCGACGTAGCTCTCGGCTTTCCGTCCATACCAGGCGAACCGGTCATATCGGTCCGGCACCGCCAGTGAGACACCGATCCGCGGCAGATACGGCAGCGTGCGCACACTCCCCTGCGGAATCACCCGGTTGCCGAGACTCAAGGTCCCGGTCCGGTCGACGGCGTAGATCATCGTCTGGTCGAACCACGCCCCGGTGACGTCCGGCGCCGCGACCCGGCTGTCGACGATCACCCGAACGCCGCGCGAGCCGTCCTTCTCGACCCGCACTCCGGTGACCGTCGTCTTCAACCGGTCGAGCCCGGCCTTCCGCCAGTCCTCACCCTCGGCCCTGCCCCAGGCGAACGTCTCGTTGCTGATCGGTGCCCGCCACGCGTCGAGCCTCGGCCCGCCGCTCAGCAGTTCCTTCCCTTGATGCCGGATGGATGTCAGCGTGCCGGTGGCCTTGTCCACCCGATACGTGACGCCCGCCGCCGTCGCCGTCACCGAAGCCGCGTCCTCGACGACTCCGACGGACTTCCCGTCGAGCGGCGTCCGGTCGAGGCCCGGAACCCGCTCGCCGCCCAAGGAGAACTGGTCGTGCGCCAGGACATGTCCGCGCGCGAGCATCGGCTCGCCCTGGGTCGTCACCGCTTCGACGGTGAGGAACCGCTCGCGGTCCCCGGGATTCGGCGGCACCGGGACGGCGACCTTTCCGGTCGACCCCGCGGCGACCCGCAGCGGCTGTTCGCCACGGGCGACGATCCGCGAGCCTTCCTGGATCCGCCACCGCAGGTTCAGCTCGTCGGTGCCCTTGAACTGCCGTTCGTTGGTCACCGACAACGAACCAGCCGAGTAGGCGAACCGGAGCGGCTGATGCGCCCAGGCCATCTGCGCGGTTTCCGGCTGCACCGAACGGTCCGAACCGATCAGACCGTCCACACCGGACAGACTGGAGCCGTACGAAAGGTGACTCCCCCGCTCCGTGACACTGTCGAAGTCGAGCGCCAGAACGGCCCCGCCCGCCGGAGCTGTGCCGGAGAGTTCCGTGGCGGACAGCGGCTTGTCGTAGATGCGGACGTCGTCGACGGCGCCGCGGCCCATCCAGCCGATGGTGGACGGGTCGTTCCACGACGTCTCGAAGTCTCGGCCGATGTTCACCTCCGCGGAGGACGAGTCGATCGCGCCGGTGAACGGTTTGCTCCCGACCTCCTTGCCATCGAGGTAGAGCCGCAAGGCCGTGCCGTCGTAGGTGCCGCTCACCCGGTGCCAGTTTCCGTAGAAGTCGGCCGGCACCTTCGCCTGCACCGCCTGCCACGTTCCACTGTGGATGAAGAACTCCAGCGTGTCCTGCGTCTTCATCTTCAGCGCGTACTGGTGGTCACCCTTGCCGAGGATACGGAAGTCACCGGTCCACTTGCCCGGTTTCACCCAGGCGTCCAGGGTCAGCGCCTTCCCGGTTATGTCGAGCTTCCGATCGCGGTAGACCTCGACGAAGTCATCCAGCCCGGACAATCCCAGCGCCTTGCCGCGATGCCCTTCGACCAGATCCGGCTTTCCACTGATATGCGCCGAGATGTCGTTGCCCGACGAGTCGGGCGTGAGCCGGATCGGCTGCCGGATGTTCTGTTCCGCCCAGTCCCAGATGAACCCGCCCTGGGTCTGCGGATTCGCCCGGATCGTGTCCCAGAACTCCCGGAAGTTGCCGAGGCTGTTGCCCATCGCGTGGGCGTATTCGCCGAAGATCAGCGGTTTGGTGGTGTTCTTCGCCTGCTCGGCGAACTTCTCCGGCGACGGATACCGCGGCCCCCAGACGTCGGCGAACGGCGCGTCACCGTCCGGGCTGTTCGACTGGTGGTAGATCGGGCGGGTCGGCTCGTTCGCGTCCAGCCATTCCGCCAGCGCGAAATGATGCGCGCCGAGACCGGCCTCGTTACCGGTGTCCCACAGGAAGACGCTCGGATGGTTCTTGTCCCGTTCGACCATGCCGATCATGCGGTCGAAGAACGCGTCCCGCCAGGCCGGGTCGTTCGCCTGGCAATAGCGGGCGCAGTTCTCGTGGTTGTGGGTCTCGATGTCGATCTCGTCGTCGATCCAGAGCCCGTGCCGGTCGGCCAGTTCGTAGAAATAGGGATCCGATGGGTAGTGCGAGGTGCGGACCGCGTTGACGTTGAGCCGCTTCATCAGCGCGACGTCGCGTTCCTGCGCGCGCCGGGGCACGTGCCTTCCGTGATCGGGGTCGGTCTCGGCGCGGTTGACGCCCTTGAACAGCACCCGTTTCCCGTTGACCAGCAACTGCTTGTCGCGGATCTCGATCTCGCGGAATCCGACCGTCTCGCTGGTGATGTGCGTGACGCGGCCGTCGGGCGCGGTCAGCGTGAGGACGGCCGCGTACAGGTTCGGGGTCTCGTCGGTCCACTTCGCCGGGTTCCGGACGGGCAGGCTCAACGCGGTCTTGCCACCCGCGTCGACCTCCCCGCTCGTGGTCCCGACCTCCTTTCCCGCCGCGTCACGCAGACTGAGTCCGACACGATGCTTGCCCGTGGTCCCACCGGGTTTGGTGGCGACCTCGACCGCGGCTTTGAGGGTGGCGTCGGTGTAGGTAGCGTCGAGGTCGGTCGTCAGCCCGACGTCCTGGATGAACGTCCCCGGCGTCGAGTGCAGGGTCACCGACCGGAAGATGCCCGAGTACCGCCATTGGTCGACGTCCTCCAGGTAGGCGCCGGCGCTCCAGCGGTGCACCTGCACGGCGATCCGGTTCGGCCCCGGCCGCAGCGCGGACGAGATGTCGAACTCCGCCGGCGTGTAGCCGCCCTGGTCGTAGCCGATGTACTTCCCGTTCACCCAGACGAAGTACGCCGACGTCACGCCCTCGAAGCGCAGGAAGGTCTCGCGTTCCGTCCAGTTCGCGGGAAGGGTGAAGTCGCGGACGTAGGCGCCCGTCGGGTTGACGTCACGCGGCACACGCGGCGGGTCGTCGGGCTGGATCTCGGTGGCGATGTTGCGGAAGATCGGATGGTCCAGACCGTCCGTCTGCCAGGTGTGCGGTACGGACACCTCGCGCCAGCGCGACGCGTCGTAGCCGTCCTCGTGGAACCCCTCCGGCACCTGAGAGGGGTTGTCCGCCATGGCGATCCGCCATTTGCCGTCGAGTGAAACCGTGTACGGGCTCCGTTCGTCGCGGCGGGCCGCCGCGGAAACGTCCGCATACGGCCTAAGGAAAGCGTGCGGTGGCTCCTGTCCTTCGGAGACTTTTCGTGGATCGTCGAGATAGGACTGGACGTCCGCGGCCGCCGGAGTGGCGGCCGCGACGAGGGTCCCGGCGAGCATCGCCAGGACCAGGACGATGGGGCGTGTTCGCAGCACTGCGTTCAACCTCCCAGGGAGTTCAGCTGAGCCGGAAGCTGACCCGTTGACGATCCCGCACGGCGGTACCGGGACGGAAGACCAAGATCCTTCCCTTGTCGTGGGCCAAATAGGTGGCGGGCTCACCCAGGAGGCGGAACGACACCGCCAGCCGGTCGGAAAGGCCCGGCACCTGGGTGAAACTCGCCGCCCGGCCGTACGCGTCGCTCTCGTCGTACGGATCGATCCGCACGGTCGTCGCGTCCACGACCCGGACGTACCGGTCCGGGAAGTTCACCGATTGCAGTGCGACGGTGCCCGCTCCGCGGAATCCCGCGACGATGCGGAACTGGGAATCGGCCAGCTCGCGGACGTTGCCGTCCGCGGTCAGCCGGTACTCGTAGTGCCGCACGTACAACGCGGGATCGTCCAACGGGGACAGCCGCACGCAAGGGCCGCCTTTGCCGACCGGGACACCGAAACTCGGCGTCCCGTCGTCGTTCCAGTACAGCCGCTGCACCCGGGTGTGCCGGTTCGGGTCGTACAGCGGATCGCCGGTGATGTCGCGGTAGTCGCGGGCGTGGTACACGAGTACGTCCGAGCCGTCCTCGGCGACGGTGAACGAGTTGTGCCCAGGACCGTACTGCCGGGTCGCCTCGTTCGTGGTGAACACCGGCTGCGGCGACTTCGTCCACGAACGCGGGTCGAGCAGATCCGACCGTTCGTCCGCGGTCAGCAAGCCCATGCAGTAACGGGCGTCGGTGGCACTGGCCGAGTAGGTCATGAACACCCGCCCGTTGCGGATGAGCACCGCCGGCCCCTCGTTGACCTTGAAGCCCTGGATCTCCCACGGCAGGGTCGGCACCGCGAGCCGGGCGGGGTCGCCCTTGAGCGCCAGCGGTGACGCCATCTCGGCGAGGTACAGATTGCTGTTGGTCGCGATCCCGGGTTCGCTCTGCGCCCAGGCGAAGTACCGCTTGCCCCGATGTTCGAACGTCGTCGAGTCCAGTGTGAAGGTGTCCCACTTCGTCACCATCTGCCCGCGCAGCACCCACGTGCCCGCGCGTGGATCGTCCGAAGTGGACTCCAGCACGTAGGTCCGGATGCGGAACACGTCGTCCGAGTCGCCCGCGGCGAAGTAGACGTACCAGCGCCCGTCGATCCGGTGCAATTCCGGTGCCCAGATGTGGCCGCCCATCTTCCCGGACGGCGGACGTCGCCAGATCGTCGTCTCCCTGGCGGTGGCCAGGCCGTCGAGCGTGGCGGCGCCGCGGACGACGATGCGGTCGTACTCGGGCACCGAACCGGTCAGGTAGTACATCCCGTTCACCGGCCGGGTGATGAACGGATCGGCCCGCTGCTCGACCAGCGGATTCCGGGTGGTCAACGACGTAGGAGCGGTTTCGGCGGCCTGAGCCGTGCCCGGCGTCAAGCTTCCGACGGCGGTGGCGGCAAGCAGTCCGCCACCCGCTCTGAACAGGTCACGTCGGTCGATGGTCATGGTCATCCCCTCACTCGGGCCGGGAAGCGCAGGAAGGTCACGGAGTTCGGCGGGAAGGTGTACGTGAAGGTGTTCGACACGCCGGAGAACCGCGACTCGCGTGGTGCGATCGGCGTGCTGAAAGCGGTGTTGACGTCGTCCGGCGAGCCCTGCAGCGTCGTCACGCGGGCGGTCGAGCCCGGCTGGACGCGGGTGCCGAGGTCGACCCGGGTCCGGGCGGCGGCGGCCTGCGCGTTGACCACCTTGACCACCAGTTCACCGGTCTTGACGTCGCGGGTGACGACCTGGCGGAACGGTTCCGCGACCTTGTCGTCGGTGAACGAGCCCCACTTCTGTCCGTCGAGGAACAACGTCACCTGGCGGCCCCGGACCTCGACCCGCAGGTCGTACTGCCTGCCGGTCTCGATCTTGGTGTCGTTCTGGAGCAAGGTCGTCTTGCCGCCGCCTTCGGTCTTCTCGACGGCGGAGACGGTGTTGTTCCAGCCGCCGAGGTTCCACCAGTAGTTGTTGCCGGTGTCCTTGACGCCGAACGCGACCAGGAAGCCTTCCTTGCCGCCGGTCTTGGTCGCCTTCACCGAGAAGTCGTAGTTGCTCCAAGAGGGATCACCCGCGGTCACCAGGGTGTTCTCGGCGGCCTGGTCGGACTGGACGTACGCCCCGTTCGACACCGCCCACGACCCCCGCCCGGCGACCTTCGTCCAGCGCGAATCGTCACCGGAGAAGTCGTCCGAGAAGAGTTGCGCACCGTCGGCCGAAGTGACCTTGACGTCGTCGTACGCCGCGCTCGTCGCCCAAGTGGACAGTCCCACCGCACCCGAGATGGGCGCGACCGTGGACGGTGTACCGGAGGCCTTGCTCGGGACGACGTGATCACCGACGTTGGTCATGAACAGCTTCTGTGTCTCGTAGCTGGCCGAAGCCCAGGACCGCTGGTTGTCGAACCAGATCATGTCCGGTTTCCACTGCACGTAGTCGGTGTTCGCCAGCAGTGGCGCGTACGACGCGAGCTTGACGACGTCGGCGTTCCGCTCCAGCCCGGTCATGTACGCGGCTTCGGCCAGCGCGTTGCCGAACTTGTTGTCCAGTGACGCGTACTCGCCGAGGAACACCTTCGGGCCATTGCGGTCGTAGGAGTCGTACCGCTGGTTGTTCTGCAGGAACCACTGTGGGCTGTTGTAGTAATGCTCGTCGACCATCGAGACCTTCGCGTTCCGGTTCAGGTCCCACAGCCGGTCGAACGTCGTGCCGGTGTCGTCCGGTCCCGAGTTGCTGATCACCGTGATGCCGGGGTACTTCGCCGCGATCGCCTTGCGGAATTCGGTGAAGCGGGCGAAGAACTCGTCCGGCAGGTTCTCCTCGTTGCCGACGCCGACATGCGTCAGGTTGAACGGCGCCGGATGCCCCATCTCGGCCCGCTTCTTGCCCCAGGTCGAGGTGACCGGGCCGTTGGCGAACTCGATCAGGTCGAGCGTGTCCTGGATGTGCCGCCGCAGCAGCGCCGGGTCGTCGGTCGCCTTGTTCTGCCCGCAGCCGGTGACCAGCGCCGGCACCACCGGGAGCGGCATCGCGCCGATGTCCTCGGAGAACTGGAAGTACTCGTAGTAGCCGATGCCGTAGGACTGGTTGTAGCCCCAGAAGTTCGCGTTCGTGGCCCGCTGCTCGACCGGGCCGATGGTGTCCTTCCACTGGTACGAACGCTTCCGTTCCCAGTTCGGCGCCTCGTAGCCATAGTGGCTGCCGGTGTTGACCAGGCAGCCGCCGGGGAAGCGGACGAATCCGGGTTTGAGCGCGGCGATCTTCTCCGCGAGATCGGCCCGCATGCCGTTGGGGCGGTTCTTGTAGGTGTCGCGCGGGAACAGCGACACCATGTCCAGCCGCAGCGTGCCACCGCCGGACGCGGTCAGCGCGAGCCTGCCCAGCGCGCTCGACTCCCGCGCCCGGACGGTGCCGGTGTAGCGCACCCAGCCGTCGCCGCGGACCTGGACCCGCAGCGGATCGGCGAGCGCCTTGCCCGCCGGATCGGTGACGGCGACCGTGAGCGGGGTGCCCGCCGCGCGATCCGTCCTGGCGAACACCGAGAAGTCGTACTGCTTGCCCTTCTCGACCCGGATCCCCGAGTTGTAGCCCGAGTTCGCGACTCCGTACTCACCGCCGGTGAGGTCGAGCTTGAGATAGCGGCGGTTCCGGTCGTTGAGCCGCCGGTCGTCGTCGGCCACCGTCGCCGTGCCGGTTCCGCCGTTGAGCGACGTGGGTGCCCACGACGTCAGCGGCGTGTACGACGCGTTGTCGGCCTTGTCGTACTCGAACGACCGGTTCTGCACGAGTTCGGCGTACAGCCCGCCGTCCGCCGCGCGGTTGATGTCCTCGAAGAAGACGCCGTACATCGAACGGTCGATCGTGGCACCGCGTCCCGCCGCGTCCACGGCGAGGCTGTAGTCGGTCGTCGGTGTCTGGCCCGAAGCGGTCTGAACGGGCACGAGGACACCGGCGGCGATGGTCAGGGACAGCACACCGATCCGGGCTGATCTGCTGCGCACAGCACTTCCTTTCGCTTCTTTGCGAGGAAACCCTGAAACTGCGTATGGAGCGCGGGCCGCGTTGCGAAAGCCACTTTCGCAACGTTGAAGGTTGCGAAAGTGGCTTTCGCAACCTCCTCGGCCTCACCTCAAGCGGCGGTCCGGGCCCGCCGCTTCGTCCAGATGTCGTAGGCGACGGCGGCGAGCAGCACGGACCCCTTGACCAGGTTCACGCTCTCCGTCGGCGCGCCGATCAGGGACATGCCGTTGTTGATCACGCCCATGATCAGTCCGCCCGTGATCGCGCCGACCACCTTGCCGACGCCGCCCTGCACCGCGGCGCCGCCGATGAACGCCGCCGCGATCGCGTCGAGTTCGAACATGTTGCCCGCGGTCGGCCCGGCCTGGTTGAGCCGTCCGGCCACGATGATCCCGGCGAGCGCGGAGAGCACGCCCATGTTGACGAAGATCCAGAACGTCACGGACTTGACCTTCACGCCGGACAGCGTCGCGGCCTGCAGGTTCCCGCCGATGGCGTAGATGTGGCGGCCGAACACCGCGCGCGTCGTCACCAGCGAGTAGCCGATCACCAGCACGGACAGCAGGATCAGCACCCACGGCAGGTTCTTGTACCGCGCCAGCTGCACCACCACGAACAGCACGACGGCGGCCGCCGCGACGATCTTCAGCAGGAACATCGGCAGCGGGTCCACCTCCTGCAGGTAGTTCAGCCGCGCCGTCCGCTTGCGCCACCGCGAGACGACCGCGCCCGCGATGGCCAGCGCACCGACCAGCAGGCTGACCACGTCGGCGCCACCGAGCGGGCCGAGCCCGATGTTGCCGAGGTAGCCGCCGGTGAACCCGTTCGCCAGCGTCCGCACCTCGTCCGGGAACGGGCCGATCCCCTGGTTCCCGAGCACGGTGAGCGTCAGCGCGCGGAAGATCAGCATCCCCGCCAGCGTCACGATGAACGCGGGAATCCCGAAGTAGGCGACCCAATACCCTTGCCACGCCCCGATCACCGCGCCGACGGCCAGGGTGATGAGCAACGCGATCGGCCACGCCACACCGAGGTTCACCATCAGCACGGCCGAGATCGCGCCGGTCAGCGCCACCACGGAGCCGACCGACAGATCGATGTGCCCGGCGATGATGATCAGGATCATGCCGATCGCGAGGATCAGCACGTACGAGTTCTGCACGATCAGGTTCGAGATGTTCTGCGGTTCCAGCAGCGCGCCGCCTGTGAGGATCGAGAACAACACGACGATCAGCGCGAACGCGACGTAGATGCCGCTCTCGCGCGGGTTGAACGAGATCCGGCGCGGCGCCCTGGCCGGCGCGGCTCCCTGCTGGTCACCGACACCGGTGACGGTGTCGGCGGAGGCGGTGCTCATGTCTTACTCCTGTTCCCTGGTCATCGCCCGCATGAGGACCTCTTGGGTGGCCTCGGCCCGGCCGACCTCACCGGTGATCCGGCCCGCCGACAACGTGTAGATCCGGTCGCACAGACCGAGCAGCTCCGGCAGTTCGGACGAGATGACCAGGACGGCCTTCCCCTCGTCGGCGAGCCGGTTGACGATCGTGTAGATCTCGTACTTCGCGCCGACGTCGATGCCGCGGGTCGGCTCGTCGAGGATCAGCACGTCCGGATCGGTGAGGATCCATTTGGACAGCACGACCTTCTGCTGGTTGCCGCCGGAAAGCGTGCCGGTCACGCTGCGCACGTCCGGTGCCTTGATGTTCATGCTCTTGCGGAATTCTTCGGCGACACGGTGTTCTTCGTTCTCGTCCACCCAGCCGCGCCGGGCGAGTTTGCCCAGCGCCGCGCCGGAGACGTTGCGCTGGATGTCCTCGATGAGGTTCAGCCCGTAGCGTTTGCGGTCCTCGGTGGCGTAGGCGATCCCGTTCGCGACGGCGTCGCCGACCGTGCGCACTTCGATCTCCTTGCCGTCCTTGATCAGGCGACCGGAGATGTCCTTGCCGTACGAGCGGCCGAACACGCTCATCGCGAGTTCGGTCCGCCCGGCGCCCATCAGCCCCGCGAGGCCGACGATCTCGCCCCGCCGCAACGTCAGGCTCGCGCCGTCGACGACGACCCGGCCGTGTTGCGTGGGGCTGTGCACGGTCCAGTCCTCGATCCGGAGGACCTCGTCGCCGATTCGCGGTTCCCTCGGCGGGAACCGGTTCTCCAGTTTCCGGCCGACCATCCCGGCGATGATCCGGTCTTCGGTCACCGTGCTCGCGTCCAGCGTCTCGATCGTCCTGCCGTCGCGCAGGATGGTGATCGAGTCGGCGATCGCGGCGATCTCGTTGAGCTTGTGCGAGATCAGGACGCAGGTGACGCCGTCGTCGCGCAGGCCGCGCAGCAGGTCGAGCAGATGCGCCGAATCGTCGTCGTTCAACGCCGCCGTCGGCTCGTCCAGGATCAGCAGTTTGACCTCTTTGGACAGTGCCTTGGCGATCTCGACCAGCTGTTGCTTGCCGACACCGATGTCGAGCACCGGCGTCACCGGGTTCTCCCGCAGGCCGACGCGCCGCAGCAGCTCGCCGGCCTCGGCGTTGGTCCGGTTCCAGTCGATCAGCCCGCCGCGCGCCTTCTCGTTGCCGAGGAAGATGTTCTCCGCGATGGACAGTTGCTGGCACAACGCGAGTTCCTGGTGGATGATCACGATGCCGCGGCGTTCGCTGTCGCGGATCGCGGAGAACGCGCACGGCTCGCCGTCGAAGACGATCTCGCCGTCGTACGAGCCGTGCACGTAGACGCCCGAGAGCACCTTCATCAGCGTGGACTTGCCCGCGCCGTTCTCGCCGCAGATCGCGTGGATCTCTCCACGGCGCACCGACAGGTTGACGTCCTGCAGCGCCTTGACGCCGGGGAAGGTCTTGGTGATCCCCCGCATCCGAAGGATTTCGTCGGTCACGTCGCTACCTCAGCTGTTCCGCTTTGTAGTAGCCCGAGTCGATGAGTTCCTTCTGGTAGTTCCCCTTGTTGAGGATCACCGACTCCAGCAGGAACGCCGGGACGACCTTCTGGCCGTTGTTGTAGTCCGTCGTGTTGTTGGTCTCGGCCTTGCCGCCCTTGAGCACCGCGTCGGCCATCTTGACCGTGGTCTCGGCGAGTTTGCGGGTGTCCTTGAAGATCGTCGAGTACTGCTCGTTCGCGATGATCGACTTCACCGACGCGACCTCGGCGTCCTGGCCGGTGACCACGGGGTACGGCTGGCCGGGCGTTCCGTAGCCGTTGCTCTTGAGCGCCGACAGGATGCCAATGGAGAGCCCGTCGTACGGCGAGAGCACGCCCTGCACCTTGTCGCCGGAGCTGTAGGTCTTGGTCAGCAGGTCTTCCATCCGCCGCTGCGCGGTCGCCGCCTGCCAGCGCAGGATCGCCGCGACGTTGAACGCGGTCTGGCCGCTCTTGACGACCAGCGTCCCGTTGTCGAGGTACGGCTTCAGCACCGACATGGCGCCGTTGAAGAAGAACGTCGCGTTGTTGTCGTCCGGCGAACCCGCGAAGAGCTCGACGTTGAACGGTCCCTTGCCCTCACCGGGCGAACCGTCCTCTTTGAGCACCTTGAGCCCGGTGAGCAGCGACGTCGCCTGCTGCACGCCGACCTTGAAGTTGTCGAAGGTCGCGTAGTAGTCGACGTTCGGGGTGTTGCGGATCAACCGGTCGTAGGCGATGACCGGGATCTTCTTGTCCGCGGCCTCCTGCAGCTGGGTGGTGATCGCGGTGCCGTCGATCGAGGCGATCACGAGCAGTTTCGCGCCCTTGGTGATCTGGTTCTCGATCTGGTTCACCTGGGTGGGGATGTCGTCCTCGGCGTACTGCAGGTCGACCTGGTAGCCCAGCTTCTCCAGCGCCGCCTTGATGTTGTTGCCGTCGTGGATCCAGCGCTCCGACGATTTGGTCGGCATGGTGACGCCGACCAGTCCGCCCGCGGCGCCTCCCGCGGCCGCCTGCTGATCGACGGTCTTCTCACTCGAACCGCAGGCCGTGAGCGCGGCGCCGAGGCCGACCGCCACGGCCAGTGTGGCCAGTTTCGTGAACTTCATTGTTCCTTCTCTCCGGTGGGGACCGATCAGAATCCTTGTGCGAGCCGGTAATAGGCCTGGTTCCAGCGCATCCGGTCGGCGATCGAGGCAGGGGTCGTGGTCTGGTCGATCACCAGCAGTTCGACGTCGAGCATGGTGGCGAAATCCCGGATCGTTTCCGCGCCGACGGCCTGCGTGAGCACCGTGTGGTGCGGTCCGCCCGCGGTGATCCACGCCTCGGCGGACGTCGCCAGCGAAGGCGCCGGCTTCCACACCGCGCGCGCCACCGGCAGATTCGGCAGCGGTTCGTCCGGTGCGACGACCTCGACCTCGTTGGCCACCAGGCGGAACCGGTCGCCGAGGTCGGCGAGGCCGATCACGACGGCGTCACCGGCGGCGGCGTCGAAGACGAGCCGGACCGGGTCCTCACGGCCGCCGATACCGAGCGGGTGGATCTCGCACGAAGGTTTGGCCGCGGCGATGCTCGGGCAGACCTCGAGCATGTGCGCGCCGAGGATCTTCGGCTCACCGGGCCCGAAGTGGTAGGTGTAGTCCTCCATGAAGGACGTTCCGCGCTCGGAGTCGCGGCCCATCGCCTTCACCGCGGTCAGCAGCGCGGAGGTCTTCCAGTCCCCCTCGCCGCCGAAGCCATAGCCGTCGGCCATCAGGCGCTGCACGGCGAGACCCGGCAGCTGCCGCAGGCCACCGAGATCCTCGAAGTTCGTGGTGAACGCGCCGAAACCGCCGTTCGTCAGGAACGTGCGGAGGCCCTGTTCGATCCGGGCCGCGTAGCGCAGCGATTCGTGCCGCTCCCCCGCCTTGGCCAGTTCCGGTGCGAGCGCGTACGTCTCGGCGTACTCCTCGACGAGCTTGTCGACCTCGGCGTCGGGCACCGCGTCGACCAGCGCGACGAGTTCGTTGACGCCGTAGGTGTTCACCGAGACACCGAACTTCAGTTCCGCCTCGACCTTGTCCCCGTCGGTGACCGCGACGTCGCGCATGTTGTCACCGAACCGTGCGAGCTTGAGCGAGCCGATCGTCTGGCGCCCGACCGCCGCGCGCACCCAGGCGTCGATCCGGTCGGCGACCGACGGATCCGCCGCGTGCCCGGCGATGGTCTTGCGCGGCACCCCGAGCCGGGTCTGGATGTAACCGAACTCGCGGTCGCCGTGCGCGGCCTGGTTCAGGTTCATGAAGTCCATGTCGATGGACTGCCACGGCAACGCCTCGTTGAGCTGGGTGTGCAGGTGCAGCAGGGGTTTCCGCAGCGCGTCCAGGCCGGTGATCCACATCTTCGCCGGCGAGAACGTGTGCATCCAGGCGATCACGCCGACACAGGCGTCGTCCGCGTTCGCGTCGAGCATCACGCGCCGGATCGCCGACGGCTCCGTCAGCACCGGCTTCGCGACGATCTCCGCCGAGATCCGGCCGGTGTCGGCCAGCATCCGCTGGATCTGCAACGACTGGCCCGCGACCTGTTCGAGGGTCTCCTCGCCGTACAGCGCCTGGCTCCCGGTGAGGAACCAGACCTCGGTCTTGCGTTGTGTGCTCACTTCTCTCCCTGCTGGCCGTAGACGTTCTGGTAGCGCGCGTAGAGCCGGTCCACGTCCTGTTCGGACAGTGGTTCCGGCGTGCCCAGCGCGGAAGCGATGTGGACGGTCTTGGCGACGTCCTCGACCATCACGGCGGCCTTGACCGCGTCCCGCGCGGTGCGGCCGACGGTGAACGGGCCGTGGTTGCGCATCAGCACCGCGGGCGAGCGGCTGGACCGCAGCGTCTCGACGATGCCCCGGCCGATCGAGTCGTCACCGATCAGCGCGAACGGCCCGACCGGGATCTCGCCGCCGAACTCGTCCGCGATCATCGTGAGCACGCACGGGATCGGCTCCCCGCGCGCCGCCCACGCGGTGGCGTAGGTCGAATGCGTGTGCACGACGCCACCGACCTCCGGCATGTGCCGGTAGACGTAGGCGTGCGCGGCCGTGTCCGAAGACGGCGCCAGATCGCCGTGGACGACCTCGCCGTACAGGTCGGTGACGACCATCGTGTCCGCGGTCAGGTCGCCGTAGGACACCCCGGACGGTTTGATCACCATCAGGTCGTGCCCGGGGACGCGCGCCGACACGTTGCCCGCGGTCCAGATGACCAGTTCGTAGCGGGTCAGCTCGCTGTGCAACCGGGCGACGGTGTCGCGCAGCTCTTCGAAGGTGTCCGTGATCTCCACGGCGAGGCTCATCGGTGCTGTCCTTTCCGGACGGAACGGCGTCGGGCGGCGAGCCGGTGCATGACGTCGTTGGCCCCACGGCCGAAGTAGTCGTGCAACGCGGCGTATTCGGCGTAAAGGTCGTTGTAGGCCTTGACGTTCTCGGGGATCGGCCGGTGGACCGCCCGGTGGACCGAGCCCATCGCGAGCGCGGCGGCCGGGACGTCGGCGTGCGCTCCGGCGGCGACGGCGGCGTGGATCGCCGAGCCCAGCGCGGGGCTCTGCGCCGAGCCCGCCACGGAAAGCGGCAGGTTCGTGACGTCGGCGTAGATCTGCATCAGGAGCGGGTTCTTGACCAGGCCACCGGCGACGATCAGTTCGGTGACCGGCACCCCGGCGCGGTCGAAGGTCTCGATGATCGTGCGGGTGCCGAACGCGGTCGCCTCCAGGAGCGCGCGATAGGTGTCCTCGGCGCGGGTCGCGAGGGTCTGCCCGACGACGACGCCGGACAGCTCGTGGTCGACCAGCACCGAACGGTTCCCGCTGTGCCAGTCGAGCGCGACGAGACCGTGCTCGCCGATCTCCTGTACCGATGCGAGCCGCGTGAGCAGTTCGTGGACGGAGATCCCCGCTTCACGGGCGTCGTCCACATAGGACGCCGGAACGCCGTGTTCGACGAACCACGCGAAGATGTCGCCGACGCCGCTCTGCCCGGCCTCGTAACCCCACTTCCCGGACACGATCCCACCGTCGACGACGCCGCACATCCCCGGCACCTCACGCAATTCGGCGCCGTTCATCACGTGGCAGGTGGAGGTGCCCATGATCGCGACCATCTGCCCCGGCTCCACCGCTTGGACGGCGGGCGCGGTGACATGCGCGTCGACGTTGCCGACCGCGACCGCGATCCCCTCGGGCAACCCGGTCCATTCCGCCGCCTGAGCGCTCAGGCTCCCCGCCTTGGCGCCGAGAGCGCCCAGCGGATGGACGAGCTTGTCGTCCACAAAGGACCCGAAGCCGGGCGCCAGCTCCTCCAGGAACTCCGCGCTCGGGTAGCGACCGTCCTGCAGGATGCCCTTGTACCCGGCGGTGCACGCGTTGCGGACGTAGGTCCCGGTGAGCTGCCAGACGATCCAGTCGGCGAGCTCGACCCAATGGCGCATCCGGGCATACACCTCGGGTGCCTCTTCGAAGACCTCCAGCGCCTTGGCGAACTCCCACTCCGAAGAGATCAGTCCGCCATAGCGCGGCAGCCACGACTCGCCGCGCTTGCGCGCCAGCGCGTTGATCCGGTCCGCCTGCGGCTGGGCGGAATGGTGACGCCACAGCTTCACGTACGCGTGCGGCTCCCCGGCGAACTCGGGCAGCTCGCACAGCGGCGTGCCCTCGGCCGTGGTCGGCACCATGGTGCACGCGGTGAAGTCGGTGCCGATGCCGATCACGTCGGCGGGGTCCGCCCCGGCGGCACGGACGGCCTCCGGCACGGCGGTGCGGAGGACGTCGACGTAGTCCGACGGCACCTGGAGCGCCCAGTCCGGCGGCAGACCGTGCCCGGTCTGGGGCAGGATCCGGTCGATCACGCCGTGCCGGTACTCCGAAACCGCGCTGCCCAGTTCCGCGCCGTCGCGGACGCGGACCACGACGGCCCGGCCCGACAGCGTCCCGAAGTCGACGCCGACGACCAGCGGCTCCCTTGTACTCACTTCTTCTCCCGCACTGTTAGCGTTCACATTTCTGGCCGAGAACCACGATCACGCGTGTTACGGCTCCAATCACGCGTGTCCCGTGTTACGTCACGCGTCTTCCGACAAGGCGTTGCAGCACGATGAAGGCGAACAGCAGCGCACCGGTGATGATCGAGGTCCACCAGGAGTTCAGCGTGCCGTCGAAGGTGATCAGGGTCTGGATGATGCCCAGCACCATGATCCCGAGCACCGTCCCGAGGACGTAGCCGGAGCCGCCGGTGAGCAGCGTGCCACCGATGACGACGGCCGCGATCGCGGTGAGTTCCAGCCCGACGCCGTTGAGCGGATCGCCGGAGGATTTGTACAGCACCAGCAGCAGCCCGCCGAGCGCCGAGCAGAACCCGCTGAGCGTGTAGACGGTGATCCGCGTGCGGCCGACGTTCAGGCCCATCAGCAGCGCGGACTTCGGGTTCCCGCCGATCGCGTACACCGTCCGGCCGAACCGGGTCCCGTACAGGACATACGCGGCGGCGGCGACCACCACGAGCGCGACGACCACGCCGATCGAGATGTGCAGCTCCCCGCCGAGCGGGATCTGCGTCTGCGCGAGGCTCGCGACCGTCGGATCGTCGATCGAGTACGCCTGGGTGCTGATCGTGTAGCAGAGCCCCCTGGCGAAGAACATCCCGATCAGGGTGGCGATGAACGGCTGGATCTCGAACACCTGGATCAGCACGCCCATCCCGAAACCGAGCGCCGCGCCGATCGCGAGCACCGCGGGGATCACCGCGAGCACCGGCCAGCCCTGGTTCTGCAGCAGATCGGCGGAGACCACGGTGGACAGCGCCACCACCGACCCCACCGACAGGTCGATCCCGCCGGTGAGGATCACGAACGTCATCCCGACGGCGACGACCAGCAGGAACGCGTTGTTGATGAACAGGTCGAGCACGACCTGCCCGGAGCCGAACGCCGTATAGCTCGAAGCGCCGTAGACGTACGCGCCGATGAGCATCGCCATCGTCGCCAGGATCGGCAGATGCCGCTGCCGGGGCCGATAACCCTTGATGCGGTCGAGTGTCGTCATACCCCGGCCTCCACCTTCTCCGGCCGGACGGCGGGTGACGGCGGGGCCGTTTTCCGCCGCCGGGCGAGCTTCCTCCGGAACACCGGCGACTGCAGCAGGCAGACCGCCAGCACGACCACGGCCTTGAACAGCATGATCGCCTGCGGCGCGATGCCGAGCGCGTACACGGTGGTCGTCAACGTCTGGATGAGCAGCGCGCCGATCACCGAGCCGGTGAGCGAGAACCGGCCACCGGTCAGCTGCGTCCCGCCGATGACGACGGCGAGGATCGCGTCGAGTTCGATGAACTGCCCGGCGTTGTTGCCGTCGGCGCTGTGCACGTTCGCGCTGATCATCAGCCCGGCGATACCGGCGCACAGCGCGCAGAAGACGTAGGTGAGCCAGATCAGCCGAGCCGACCTGAGTCCGGCGAGCCTGCCCGCCTCCGGGTTTCCGCCCACCGATTCGACCAGCAGCCCCAGCGCCGACCGGCGGACCAGCACGGCGGCGATGGCGAACACCGCCAGCGCGATGAGGATCGCGCTCGGCAGGCCGAAGGTGAACCCGCTCCCGATCCATTCGTACGGATGCGAGTTGACGGTGATGATCTGGCCGCCGGTGATCAGCTGCGCGATACCGCGGCCGGCGACCATCAGGATCAGCGTCGCGATGATCGGCTGGATACCGAGTACCGCGACGAGCCAGCCGTTCCACAAGCCCAGCACGAGGGCGAGGCCCAACGCCATCCCGACCGCCGCGAGCGTCCCGCCGACACTGTTCTGGTCGCCGAGCCCGCTGAGGTGCAGACAGGCGAGCGCGCCGCTGATCGCCACGACCGCGCCGACGGAGAGGTCGATTCCCCGCGTCGCCACCACCAGGGTCATACCGATCGCGATGAGGATCAGCGGGGCGCCGTTCTTGAGGATGTCGATGAGGTTCCCGTAGAGATGCCCGTCGCGGAATTCGATCGCGAAGAACGCCGGATGGGCGATGAGGTCGCCGAGCAGCAACGCCAGCAGCGCGACGACCGGCCAGAACAACCGATGCTTGGTCATCGTGCGACTCCTTCGGCCATCGTCGCCATCACCTGGTCCGCGGTCAGCGATTCGTTGTCCAGTACGGCGACCACCGCGCGGTCGCGCAGTACGACGACCCGGTGACTCAGCCGGAGCACTTCCTCGAGCTCGGCGGAGATGAACACGACGGCCATCCCCTCGCTCGAAAGCCGGGCGACCAGCCGCTGGATCTCCGTCTTGGCACCGATGTCGATCCCGCGTGTCGGCTCGTCGAGGATCAGCAGCCGCGGTTCGGTGATGAGCCACCTCGCGAGCAGCACCTTCTGCTGGTTGCCGCCGCTCAGGTCACCGACCTTCGCTTCCGCGTTGGCCGGCCGGATGTCCAGCATTTCGATGTAGCGCTCGGCGATCTCGTCCTGCCGCCGCCGCGGGATCGGCCGTGCCCAGCCGCGCGAGGCCTGCAAGGCGAGCACGATGTTCTCGCGCACGGTGAGTTCCTCGACGAGGCCTTCGGTCTTGCGGTTCTCCGAGCAGAACGCGATGCGGTGGTCGAGCCCCGTCCGCGGTGTCTTCAGTGCCACCGGCTCGCCGTCGATCCGCACGGAACCGCTGTCCGCGTGATCGGCGCCGAAGAGCAGCCGTGCCAGTTCGGTGCGGCCCGAACCGAGCAGTCCGGCGAGGCCGACGACCTCACCCGCCCGGATGTCGAGCGAGAACGGTGCGACACCGCCCTTGCGGCCGACGTCGCCCGCTTCGAGGAAGACGGGCGCCCCGGCGACGTCCGACCGGCTGTGTCCGGCGTCCTCGATGTCTTCGAGCGCCGCGAGTTCCTTGCCGATCATCCTGGTCACCAGGTCGACCGGGGTGATCTCCTCGGTGCGGTACTCCCCGATCAGCTTCCCGTTGCGCAGCACCGTCATCCGGTCCGCGACGGCGAAGACCTGCTCGATGAAATGGGAGACGAACAGGATCGCCATCCCCTGGTCCCGCAGCGAACGCACCACGTTCAGCAGCTGCTCGACCTCGCCCGCGTCCAGACTGGACGTCGGTTCGTCGAGCACGAGCACCCGCGCCTCGATGTCGAGCGCCCTGGCGATCGCGACCAGTTGCTGCACCGCGATCGAGCAGCTGCCCAGCTCCGCCGAAACGTCCACCTCGACGTCCAGCCTGGCCAGCAGCGCGGCCGCCCGGCGGCGCGTCTCGCGCCAGTCGATACGGCCTCGCCGCCGCGGCTCCTTGCCGAGGCAGATGTTCTCCGCCACCGACAGATTCGGGCAGAGGTTCACTTCCTGGTAGACGGTGCTCACGCCGGAGCGCTGTGCCTCGCCCGGGCCGCTGAACGCGACCCGGGCGCCGTCGAGCTCGATGGTGCCCGCGTCCACCCCGTACACGCCGGTGAGCACCTTGATCAGGGTGGACTTGCCGGCGCCGTTCTCACCCATCAGGGCGTGCACTTCGCCGGGGAACATCCGGAAGGAGACGTCGTCGAGGGCGACCACGCCGGGGAATTCCTTCCGGATATGGCTCATCCGCAGCATCGCAGGGGATTCCGTCATCGGCTCAGTACTGGCGTTGCGGCAGCGCGGCCTTGGCGGCTGCCTGGTCGAATTCGGTCTCGGTGGTCTCGATCCGCGGGGGCACCTGCTCCCCGGCGGCGACCTTCTTCACCAGATCCATCAGCTGCGGGCCGAGCAGCGGGTTGCATTCGACGACGTGGTTGATCTTGCCGTCGGCCAGCGCCTGCAGCGCGTCGCGGACGCCGTCGACCGAGACGATCTTGATGTCCTTGCCGGGCACCTTGCCCGCCGCCTCTATCGCTTCGATGGCGCCGAGGGCCATGTCGTCGTTGTGCGCGTACAGCACGTCGATCTTGGGCTGGGACTTCAGGAAGGCCTCCATGACCTCCTTGCCCTTCGCGCGGGTGAACTCACCGGTCTGCGACGCGACGACCTTGAACTTCGGGTTCGACGCGATGACGTCGGCGAAGCCCTTCTTGCGGTCGTTCGCCGGCGCGGAACCGGTGGTGCCCTGCAGTTCCACGATGCTGACGTCGCCGGCCGCGGAGCCGAACTCCTTGGCCAGCCACTCGCCCGCCTTCCTGCCCTCGGCGACGAAGTCCGAGCCGAGGAAGGTCTTGTACAGCGACTTGTCCGCCGAGTCGACGGCCCGGTCGGTGAGGATCACCGGGATGTTCGCCGTCTTCGCCTCCTTGAGCACGGTGTCCCACCCGGATTCCACGACCGGCGAGAAGGCGATCACCTTGACCTTCTGCTGGATGTAGGACCGGATCGCGGCGATCTGGTTCTCCTGCTTCTGCTGCGCGTCGGAGAACTTCAGCTCGATCCCGGCCGCCTTCGCGGATTCCTGGATCGACTTCGTGTTCGCCGTACGCCAGCCGCTTTCCGCGCCCACCTGGGCGAAGCCGAGGGTGAGGGCGCCGCCGCCACCCGTCCCGCCGCCACCGCCGCACGCGGAGAGCAGGAGCAGCCCGGCCACTCCGGCCACGATCGCCGTCCACGGTTTTCTTGCCACATCGACTCCTAGATCCGCACTGATCAATTGAGTTAGCGTTAACACTTGCGCCTTCGAGCCATGAGGAGCGGCTCTCGGTGCTACGAAAGACCGGTGCTCTCCCGCACGATCAGTTCGGGGACCACCAGGTCGCGGTCTCGGTCCTCACCGCCGTTCATCCGGCGGCGGAGCAGGTCGAACGTGCGCCTGCCGACTTCGACGAAGTCCTGGCGCACCGTCGTCAGCGGCGGCGTGTAGTACGCCGCCTCGGGAACGTCGTCGAAGCCGACGATCCGCATCTCCCCCGGCACGTTCACCCCGGCCTCGGTGCAGGCGCGAAGGAAACCGAGGGCCATCTGGTCGTTGGCCACGAACACCGCGTCCAGGCCCTTTTCACCGACGAGGGATCGCCCGGCCGCGTACCCGGAACGCGCGCTCCAGTCACCGCGGATGACCGGCGGGATCCGCACGCCGTGCCGTTCCAGGGTCTCGCGCCAGCCACGTTCGCGGTCCAGCGCCTCCAGCCAGTCTTCGGGACCGGCCACGTGCCAGACGGTCTCGTGCCCGAGGCCGAGAAGGTGCTCGGTGGCGCGGCGCGCGCCGTCGTACTGGTCGACCGAGATCACCGGGACCGGCGCCTTCTCGCCGCCGCCGACCGCGACGAGCGGCACGTCGCTGGGCGCCGCCTCCAGCGCGCGAGCGGCGGTGACGTGCGGCGCGATCACGACGATGCCCTCGACGGCTTGGCGCCGCAGGCGCTCCACCGCGTCGGTGATGGACGACCGGCCCGGGCGGCTGATGCTGGTTATGGTCGTCGCGTAGCCCGCCTCCCGGGCGGCGTGCTCGATGCCACTCAAGGTGCTGGCCGGACCGTAGAGGTTCGCCTCCAGGGCGACCACGCCGAGCGTGCCCGAGCGACCGGTGACCAGCGCGCGGGCGACCGAGTTCGGCCGGTAGTCCAGCTGCTCGATCGCCGCGTTGACCCGGACCCGCGTCTCGGCGCGGACCGGGCCGGTGCCGTTGATGACCCGCGAGACCGTCATATGCGAAACACCCGCGAGCGCGGCCACGTCGGTGAGACTGGCCTGCTTGCTCTCGGTGCTTTCGCGTGCCATCGGCTGTCTCCCAATCCCGGTACGTGTGACGAGTGCCGCAAGTGTTAGCGATAACACGAGCCGGGTCAAGCGCTCACCGAGTCACAGTCGGGTCACGGACCGGTTCCTTGAGCCATGGTTCGCGTACCAAGGACGCCTTCGGCGCCTACCGCCGCGCGCGGGTGGACGACACGCGTGACCCGACGGACGACACATGTGCCCGGAGGGTCGACTCGCCATGCCGTCCAACCAGTCACGCGTGTCGTCCGCCGGGTCACACGTGTCGTCCGCCGGGTCACACGTGTCGTCCGTCGGGTCACGCGTGTCGTCCGTCGGGTCACGCGAAACGGCCGGCTCCGCACAAGATGGAGTCGGCGGTGCGAGCGGGCTCGCCACCGAGGCCTGGTACACCCCTCAGGCTGTCCAGAAAGACCATTTTCGAGATCGACGCGTTCGATTTGGTCACTTTGCGCAGTATTGCCCGGGGGTCGTGAGTGGCGATGGTCGTTCTAACCCTCTTTACCACTCACGACCACCCGCGAAACCGGACTTACCGGCGCAAAGCAGACGTATGCTGCCCGAAGAGTGACCACTGTGGACACCAAAGACAACGCGCCACATTTGACTCACTCCTCGCTAGAACCACCCCCGGTTCAGCTGGAGGCGCGATGGGTGAGCGAGACCGGCAAGATCCGCTGGCGGGGCTTGAGATCCCGGTCGTCCATCACCGCGAGCAGGGTCTCCACCATCGCGTGGACCTGTTCCCTCGGGTCCTGGTGGACCGACGTCAGCGGCGGGTCCATCTCCGGCGCGAGGGTCGCGTTGTCGTCGAAGCTGACGACCGCGACATCCGAGGGGATCCGCCGTCCGGCGGAATGCAGTGTGCGGAGCGCGCCGAGGGCCATCATGTCGCTGGCCACGAAGACGGCGTCGAGGTCGGGGCGCCGCGCGAGCAGGTTCGACATCGCCTTCGCCCCGCCGGTCAGGGTGAAGTCGCCTTCCTCCATCAGGTCCGCCGGGTCGAGCCCGGCGTCCAGGAGGGTCTTGCGCCAGCCGGAGAGCCGGTCGATCGCCGCGCTCTGGTCCTGCGGGCCCGCGATCGTGGCGATCCGCCGGTGGCCAGCCTCGACCAGATGCGCGACGGCGAGCTTCGCGCCACCCTCGTTGTCGAAGTCGACGACGTGGACACCGCGTTTGAGCCCGGCCGCCTGACCGCCGTACACCACCGGGATCCTCAGCTGCCGCAACGCCTTGGGCAGCGGGTCGGTGCGATGCGGCGCGAACACCAGCACGCCGTCCACGTGTCCGCCGTCCAGGAACCGGACCGTGCGGTCGAGGTCCTCGCGGGTGTCGCTGAAGATCAAGACCATCTGACAGCCGATGTCGGCGAGTTCGCGATAGCCCGCGCGCATGACCGCGGTGCGGTACGGGTCGTCGAGCAGCCGAGCCTCCGGCTCCGACAGGACGACCGCGACGGCACCGGTCCGCTTCGTGACCAGGGACCTCGCCGCCTGGTTCGGGGAGTACCCGAGTTCGCGGGCCGCGGCCTGGACCTTCTCGCGGGAGCGCGCGCTGACGTAGCCGTCGTCGTTCAGCGCCCGGGACGCCGTCGACCGGCTGACCCCGGCGGACGCGGCGACGTCCTCCAGCGTCGGCCTGCCGTCTTCCCCTGGTCGAGGCCCCACCCGCGCCACCTTCACTCTTCAGCTCCATCCGGACACCGACAGCTTAGTGCTCGGCGGGCGGCGGCACTGAGAGCGCTCCCCTGATGGAAACGCTCTCATTACAAGCTCTTGACACGGCAATACCTTGGCGACAGACTCGGCCCATCCTGGGAGCGCTCCCATTTTCTCTCCACCCCCATCAGCAAGGGACACAAAGACGTGAGAAGCATCCGGAACGGCCTGGTGCTGGCACTGGGTATCACGATGACGGCGTTCGGACTGGCGGCGTGCGGCGGTGACGACGGCGGGGCGCCCGCCGCGTCCGACCCGAACGCGAAGGTCGAACTGTCACTGGCGACGTTCACCGAGTTCGGCTACGAGGAGCTGATCCCCGAGTACGAACGGCTGCATCCGAACATCAAGATCACCCACCGCAAGACCGGTCAGGGCGGGCCGTACCACCAGGACCTGATCACGAAACTGGCCGCCGGTTCCGGGCTAGCCGACGTCACCGCCGTCGAGGAAGGGCACCTGTCGAACGTCCTCGACAAGGGCTCGAAGTTCAACGACCTGACCAAGATCGGCCCGCCGGAGGCGTCCCCCGACCGCTGGCTCGGCTGGAAGTACGACGCGGCGAAGACCAAGGACGGCAAGGTCATCGGCTACGGGACGGACATCGGCCCGCTGGCCATGTGCTACCGCAAGGACATGCTCGAAGCCGCGGGCCTGCCGTCGGACCCCGAAGCGGTGAAACCGCTGTTCGCGACCTGGGACAGCTACTTCGCCGCCGGTGACCAGTACGTCGCCAAGTCGGGCGGGAAGGCGTGGTTCGACTCGGCCGCGCAGAACTTCAACGCCATGGTCAACCAGCTCCCCACCGGCTACATCGGCAGCGACGACAAGCTCGCGGTGGAGACCAACCAGGGCATCAAGGACGCCTGGACCAAGGTCACCGGTGCCGTCGCGAAAGGACAGTCGGCCAAGCTGACCGCGTTCAGCAACGAGTGGAACTCCGGCTTCAAGCAGGGCGCATTCGCCACGAAGGTGTGCCCCGCGTGGATGCTCGGCGTGATCGAAGAACACTCCGGACCGGACAACGCGGGCAAATGGGCGGTCACCGCGGCCTTCCCCGGTGGCGGCGGGAACTGGGGCGGCTCGTACCTGACCGTGCCCACGCAGTCGAAGCACCCGAAGGAGGCGGCAGAACTCGCCGCCTGGCTGACCGCGCCGGAGCAGCAGATCAAGGCGTTCAAGGCGAAGGGCACCTTCCCCAGCCAGGTCAAGGCGCTGGAGGACCAGGCGCTGCTGAGCGAGACCGACGCCTACTTCGGTGGCGCCAAGATCGGGCAGCTGTTCGCCGAGCAGGCCAAGAAGGTCGCGAAGCCGCAGTACAAGGGCCCCGGCGACGGCCAGATCCAGGAGAACGCGTCGAGCCCGGCACTGCAGGCGGTCGAACAGGGCAAGTCCGCGGCCGACGGCTGGACGCAACTGGTCGACGCCGCGAAGAAGATCACGCGCTGACCGATGACCGTCGTCGACAAGATCGCGCCGGACAAGGAGAAGGCCGGGGCGCGCACGCCGCCTCGGCCCACCCTCCGTCATCGGCTGAGCCGGTGGGACGTCAAGGTCTCGCCGTACCTCTACATCGCCCCGTTCTTCGTGGTGTTCGGGATCGTCGGGTTGTTCCCGCTGCTCTACACGGCGTATGTGTCGTTGTTCAGCTGGGAGGCGGGCGACGACGATCCGGCCTTCATCGGGCTGGACAACTTCAAGGAACTGTTCGCCGACACGCAGTTCTGGAACGCGCTCGAGAACACCGTCAGCATCTTCCTGCTCTCCAGTGTTCCGCAGCTGATCATCGCGGTGCTCCTCGCGGCGCTGCTCAGCGCCAGGATCCGCGGGGCGACCGGCTGGCGTGTCGGCGTCCTGCTCCCCTACGCCGCCAGCCTGGTGGCGCTCGGCATCATCTTCGCGAACCTGTTCGGGCCGAAGTACGGGCTGGTCAACGGCCTGCTGCAGACGATCGGGCTGGATCCGGTCGACTGGCAGGCCGACCGGTTCAGCAGCCATGTCGCGATCGCGATCATGGTGAACTGGCGCTGGACCGGGTACAACGCGCTGATCGTGCTGGCGGCGATGCAGGCCATCCCGAAGGAACTACACGAAGCCGCCCTCATCGACGGCGCGGGCACCGTACGCCGATTCTTCAGCATCACGCTGCCCCTGCTGAAGCCGACGCTGATCTTCGTCACGATCACCTCGACGATCGGCGGCCTGCAGATCTTCACCGAGCCCAAGCTGTTCGACGCGTTGCCGGGCTCGAACAACGGCGGCTCGTCCAACCAGTTCCAGACCGTGACGCTCTACCTGTACCAAACGGCCTTCGAGAACTACGAACTCGGCTATGCCTCGGCGATCGCGTGGGTGCTGTTCGTGATCATCGTGCTGATCGCGCTGGTGAACTTCTTCCTCACCGGCAGGCTCACGGCGGTGAAGAAGAAATGACCGTGCTCCACAGTGGACTCAAGCGCGGCGTTTCGGCGCTGGGCAAACCTCGCCGGGCGACCTACGTCGTGCTCACGATCTTCGTGCTCGGCTCGCTCTTCCCGTTCTACTGGTCGTTCCTGGTCGCCAGCCGGGACAGCGGGATGCTCACCGAACGGGTGCCGCCCTTCCTGCCCGGCGGGAACTTCTTCGCCAACGCGGCGAGGGTGTTCGACACGGTGCCGTTCTGGAAGGCGCTCGCGAACAGCCTGATCGTGTCCGGCACGGTCACCCTCACCACGGTGCTGTTCTCGGCGCTCGCCGGGTTCGCGTTCGCCAAACTGCGGTTCCGCGGCCGGAACGGGCTGTTCGTGTTCATCGTCATCACCCTCGCCGTGCCGACCCAGCTCGGCATCATCCCGCTGTTCATGGCCATGTCGGAATTCGGCTGGGCGGGCGGGCTGCAGTCGGTGATCGTGCCGAATCTGGTGACCGCTTTCGGTGTCTTCTGGATGCGGCAGTACACGCTGGACGCGGTGCCGTACGAACTGATCGAGGCGGCGCGCGTCGACGGCTGCAGCATGATCCGGATCTTCTGGAACGTCTGCCTGCCCGCGGTCCGCCCGGCCGCGGCGATCCTGGCGATGTTCACGTTCATGACGTCGTGGAACGACTTCCTCTGGCCGCTCGTGGTGCTGGACGCCGGCAACCCCACCGTCCAGCTGGCTCTGGAGAAGCTGCAGAGCGGCTACTACGTCGACTATTCGCTGGTGCTGGCCGGAACCACCCTGGCCACCATCCCGATCCTCATCGTCTTCCTCCTTCTCGGCCGTCAGATCGTGGCCGGGATCATGCAAGGTGCCGTGAAAGGGTGACCATGTCCGCTCATCCCGACAGTGTCCGGGCGAAGACCGCGCTGCTGTTCCCGCCCGGATTCGTGTGGGGCGCCGCCACCGCCGCCTTCCAGGTCGAAGGGGCGACGACCGCCGACGGCCGGACCGACTCGATCTGGGACGTCTTCGCCCGCCGTCCCGGCGCCGTCGTCGGCGGCGACACCGGCGAACCGGGCGCCGATCATTACCGGCGCTATGCCGAAGACGTCGACCTGATGCGGCGGCTCGGGCTCGGCGCGTACCGGTTCTCCCTGTCGTGGCCGCGGATCCGGCCCGACGGCGGCGCCCCGAATCCACAAGGGCTCGCGTTCTACGACCGGCTCGTGGACAAGCTGCTCGAAGCCGGGGTGGAGCCCTGGGCGACGCTGTATCACTGGGATCTCCCCCAGTCACTGGAAGACGAGGGCGGCTGGGCGGCACGCGAGACCGCATTCCGGTTCGCCGAGTACGCGGAAACCGTCGTCGCGCGCCTGGGCGACCGTGTGCCGCGCTGGTCCACCCTGAACGAGCCGTGGTGCGCCGCGATGCTGGGCTACGCGCGCGGGATCCACGCGCCCGGCAGGCAGGAGCCCCGCGCCGCCGTCGCGGCCGCGCACCATCTGCTGCTGGGGCACGGGCTCGCGATGGACGTCCTGCGGGGGTATGCGCCGGCCGCGTCGTCGGGGGTGACGCTGAACCTGTATCCGGTGTCGGCGGTCGACCCCTCGTCCACTGTGGACGCCGAGGCCGCGCGCCGGATCGACGGCCTGCAGAACCGGCTGTTCCTGGACCCGATGCTTCGTGGCTCCTACCCCGAGGACCTCCTGGCCGACCTGGCTCCGCTCGGCATCGGTGAACTGGTACGGGACGGTGACCTCGCGACCATCGCCGCGCCGATCGACTGGCTGGGCATCAACTACTACCGCGGCTACCAGGTCGCGGGCACTCCCCTCCCCGGCAGCGAACCGGCTGGCGCCGACTGGCTCGGCTCCCCCGACGTCCATTTCGTCCCCGACGAGGCGGCGCCGCGTACCGACTCGGGCTGGGAGGTCCAGCCATCGCGGCTCACCGAATGCCTGCTGCAGGTCCACCGCGACTATCGGCCGATCCCGTTGTACATCACCGAAAACGGCGCTTCGTATCCCGACGCGCTGATCGGCGGGGACATCGCGGACACCGACCGGATCGCCTTCCTCGACTCGCATCTGCGGGCCGCGTACGACGCCATCGAGGCGGGTGTCGATCTGCGCGGCTACTTCTACTGGTCGCTGCTCGACAACTTCGAGTGGGCCGAGGGGTACGCCAAGCGGTTCGGCCTCGTGCACGTCGACTACGCGACCCAACAGCGGACGCCGAAGCAAAGTGCGCTCTGGTACTCCCGGACGATCGGGCTCAACGGGCTGAGCTGACGGCAAGGGGTCGTTCAGGACGTCTCCCGTCCCGAACGACCCCTTGTCTGACGGATTCGTCTTCGGAATCGGGCTTTGACGTTTCGACGGAATTCCCCAGTCACGAAAACGTCGTACCGAGAACATCGGCCATGCGGAAGCCGTATCGGATCACCGCCACACCGACGGTATTGCGGTGGCCGTGTCCCGGCAGGTCTTGTTATCGTGGGGCGGACCGATCGACGAGCAGGGAGACCAGACGTGGCAGGTGAAGACGACATCTCCGGGTGAGCCGGAGTTGGCAGGCCACCGGCGCTGACGCCGACGTGGCCACTTTGTCGTCCCCTTTCAAGCCACGTCCATCGCGGTCGCAGCCCTGAGGCGCCCGCTGTCTTTCACGAGGTCATTTCCATGTCAGACGCCTTCGTCGTCGTGTCCGCCCTGTCGTTCGCCTGGCCGGACGACACCCCGGTCTTCGACGACCTGTCCTTCACCGTGCCCGGAGGCCGCACCGGCCTGGTCGCGCCGAACGGGGCGGGCAAGAGCACGCTGCTCAAACTGATCGCCGGCGAGCTGCGGCCGGTGTCCGGGACCGTCTCCACCCAGGGGGTTCTCGGCTATCTGCCGCAGTCGCTGCCGCTCACCGCCGAGCTGACCGTCGCCGAGGTGCTGGGAATCGCACCGCAGCTCGCGGCGCTGAGCGCCATCGAGTCGGGTGACGCGAGCGACGAGCATTTCACCGCCATCGGGAACGACTGGGACATCGAGGAGCGCACTCGCGCACAGCTCGACCGGCTCGGCCTCGACGGCATCGCGCTGGACCGGAGCCTGCGGACGTTGAGCGGCGGGCAGATCATCTCCCTCGGACTGGCCGCCCAGTTGCTGAAACGGCCGGACATCCTGCTGCTGGACGAACCGACCAACAACCTCGACCTCGACGCCCGCCGCAAGCTCTACGGCGTGCTCGAGGACTGGTCCGGCTGTCTGCTGCTGGTGAGTCACGACCGGGAACTGCTCGACCGGATGGACCGGATCGCCGAACTCGACCGCGGCGATCTCCGGTACCACGGCGGGAACTTCACCCAGTACGAAGCGGCGGTCAAGGCCGAACAGGAGGTCGCCGAACGCAACGTCCGCAGCGCCGAGCAAGAGGTCAAACGCGAGAAGCGGGAGATGCAGCAGGCGCGCGAGCGGGCGGCGCGGCGCGCGGGCAACGCGGCCCGCAACCTCGGCAACGCCGGTCTGCCGAAGATCTTCGCCGGCACCATGAAACGCAACGCCCAGGAGTCCGCGGGCAAGGCGAACGAGACGCACGCGGCCCGTGTCAGCGAGGCGAAGAACCGCCTCGACGAGGCCGAACGCTCCCTTCGCGACGATCACAAGATCGCGCTGATCCTGCCGGGCACCAACGTGCCCGCCGGGCGCACGATGTTCCACGGCGAGCACATCCAGGTCCGCTACGGCGGCCGGAACGTCTTCGCGGGCGACGGCGTCGACCTGACGATCCGCGGCCCCGAACGGATCGCGCTGACCGGCGGGAACGGCACGGGGAAGTCGACGCTCCTGCGAGTGCTCAACGGCGACCTCACGCCGGACAGCGGCGTGCTGAAGCGGGCGGAGGGCCGGATCGCGTACCTCTCCCAGCGACTCGACCTCCTGGACCTCGATCGGACCATCGCCGAGAACTTCGCCACGTTCGCCCCGAGCCTGCCCGAATCGCAGCGAATGACCCTCCTCGCCCGCTTCCTGTTCCGAGGCGCGCGAAGCCAGCTTCCCGTCGGCGTGCTCTCCGGCGGAGAGCGTCTGCGAGCCACGCTGGCCTGCGTCCTGTTCGCCGAACCCGCGCCGCAACTGCTCCTGCTGGACGAGCCGACCAACAATCTGGACCTGGTCAGCGTCGGGCAGCTGGAGAGCGCGCTGGGCGCCTATCAGGGGGCTTTCGTGGTGGTGAGCCACGATGAGCGGTTCCTGAAGGAGATCAAGGTGGATCGGCGGGTGCGGTTGGCCGACGGGGCCCTTGTGGAGTCCTGATCGCCTCGTGAGTGGTAAGGACGGTTAGAACCGTCCTTACCACTCACGAGGCTTTTGTTTCGCATTTAGTCGACTAACTGCGGGGCGCTTTCATCGCGTGATCGCCACGTGGAGTTCTGTCACCCTTCAGTGTTGTTCGTGCGGTTTTGTTGTTTGCTTAAAATTACGAACACGTGTTCGATGGAAAAGTGGTATTATTGAGTGGTGTCCGAGACCTTTCTTCCCGAGTTGCCGCAGGAGTTGTGGCGTGCCGGCAAGCTGGAGCTTGCTTATGGTGTGCAGCAGTCCTTGCAGGTGATCCGGGTGGCGACCGCCGCGTTGGGGCGGTTCTTGGCGGAGATCGAGTCTCGGGGCGTCAAGGATTTGTACGGCCACGGCAGTACGGCTAGCTGGCTCGCGGATGTGGCGGGCTTGTCGCGCGGTGAGGCCGGTGCGGTCGTGAAGCGGGCCATCGCGCTGAACCCGACTCGCGCCTTGGACGGCACGGAGGTTCCGCCTGTTGCGCCCGCTACTGCTGCGGTTGCGGCGGAGGGGCTGGTCGGGGATGAGCGGATCGATCAGATCCTGGAGATCTTGAAACGGCTCCCCGCCGACACCTCCGCTGAGGATCGGGCGAGCGCGGAGAAGATCCTGGCCGATCTCGCCCCGAACGCCGGTCCTGCACAGCTCACCAAGGCCGAAGCGAACCTGCTGGGCTGGCTCGACCCCGACGGCAAGGAACCCAAAGACCCCGAACCCAAGGAACCACGCCGCGAGATCACTCTGGAGCGTCGCAAGGACGGGTTCTGGAAGCTGACCGGTCTGCTCGATGACGAGACCGGCGCCCGCACCGCCGCGGCTCTCGAAGCACACGCCCAGCCGCGGCCGGTGGACGAGTTCGGGCAGGCGGATCTGCGGATGAAGTGCGAGCGCATGGGCGACGCCTGGGTCGACCTGCTCGACCTGGCGATCGCCTGCCCCGACCAACCCGGCACCAGCGGCTACCGGACCTTGGTGAACGTCACCATCGGGCTTGAAGAGTTGAAGTCCGGTCTCGGCACCGCGTGTCTCGATTTCGTGGGGACGATGACCGCCCGGGAAGCCAGGCTCGCGGCCTGCGACTGTCTCATGCTGCCGGTCGTGATGAGTGCGACCGGAGAACCCCTGGATATGGGGCGGCTGAGACGGTTCGTCACTCCCGGGCAACGCAGGGCGCTCAACATCCGGGACGGAGGCTGCGCGTTCCCGGGATGCCACAGAAAGCCGAAGAATTGCCACGCTCATCATATTGAGCACTGGGCAGACGGCGGACCCACCGACCTCCGAAATCTCGTGCTGCTCTGTAGCTTCCACCACCGGCTGATTCACCACGGCGACTGGGAAGTACACATGGCCACCGACGGACTACCGGAATTCATCCCACCCCAATACCGAGACCCGCTCCGACAACCCCGCCGCAACACCCTCCACCACAGCTGACCACCGAGGAGCCCGCCCCCTGGTGACGGGCCCCTCACCATGCCCACGGTCGGCCAGGACCGAAACACGGCACTCGCCCGACCGGAGATCCTCAGGACTCGTCCACGCCTCGGCCGTCCCGAACGGACGACGACCATGACCGGACCGATCACGCACGACTGTGTGATTTTCAGGTCAGCCAACGCCCCGAAATCCACACATTCCATCGCCAACGAATCGGTCACGACCCCAAAGACCGGGCGCCCGGGCCGGGCGGAGACCCGCAGGACCTTCATCACCACTGAACCCCGAGAAGCGCGACCCGGACCACACCGGCGCAAAGAAGTATTGAGCCCGCGAAATCATCCCCCACAGAAAAGAAAAGGTCCCGCTTCCGCTCAGCGAAGGCTGGGGGTTCCTGCGAGCAGGAAGCGGGAGTTTGTGGCCGGTACGGGGGCCGCCTCTCGGCGAGTGGCTCAACGCGGCTCCGGCCGAACCGGTATTCCGTGAAGGCGAAGGGTGAGGCCCGGGGGCACCATCCGTACCGACACTCTCTACAACGCACCAACGTCCCAAATGTTCCCCGGCGACGAGCCCGAAGTGATGTGACCCGCGTCTACACGAACAAAAGAGCGACCTACGTCAAACCCGAGGCCGATCAAACAAAAAAAGACCCGCTCCCGCTCAGCGAAGGCCTGGGGGTCGCCTGCGAGCGGAAGCGGGAGCCAAAGGCCGATACGGTGGGCCGCCTCTCGGCGAAAGGCACGACATGGCTCCGGCCGAACCGGTATTCCATGAAGGCGAAGGGTGAGGCCCGGGGGCACCATCCGTACCGACACCCTCTACAACGCCACGCCCCGGAAAACGTTCCCACGAAAGGAGTGACGCGCGTCAACACACGAATGCGGTAACGCTCAGCAGGGCGGCGGAACCTGAGCGACGAGTTCTTCGGGAGCGGAAAGCCGCCACGCTTCGTAGACCAATTCGGTGAGCTCGTCGGATTCGATGCCGTCGAGGTAGACCACCACCCAGCCGAATCCCCCGGCGGTGAACTGCACCTCGAAGACGTCGGGCCGTTCGGCCACGAGGGCTTCCTGTTCCGAGAGGGTCTGCTTGAGCCCGACGGTCTGGGTCCGCGGCCAGTAGTAGCCGAACCGCTTCCCGCGCACGCTGAACGACTCCCACTCCTTCGCGTCGGAGCGCTCGACGTCGGCGAGCGTCTTCAGCATCCGGTGGAACTCGTCACTCGACACGCTCATCTGAACCCCAAACCCCAGGAAATTCCGTCCGCCACAGTCTAAACGGCCACCTCCGCCGAGGACGCGAGACGGCGAACCGAGGGTTCGGTAGCCTCGCCGAGGGAGATCCACTCGATCCGGGGAGCTGCGCAATGGACCGACCCGTCACCGCGGCGGAGCTGTTCGACGCCATCGGTTCCGGCTACGAAGACGTCTTCGGGCGGGCTCCGGCGGTCGACAGGGCGGTGCGGTATCTCCTGCGCGCACTGCCTCCGTCGTCGAGGGTGCTCGACATCGGCAGCGGAACCGGCAAGCCGGTCGCCGAGGAGCTGTCGTCGGCCGGTCACCGGGTGACCGGGCTCGATGTGTCGCCGGTGATGATCGATATCGCGCGTGAGCGGGTTCCGGCCGCCACCTTCGTCCACGCCGACGTGCGCGAGTGGACATCGCCGCCCGAGACCTGGGAAGCCGTCTGTGCCTTCTTCCCGTTCCTCCAGATGCCGCGCAAGGACACCGAAGCCGTGCTCGCCGACATCGCGCGCTGGCTGGTCCCGGGTGGTCATTTCGCGCTGGTCACCGTTCCGCGGGACGTCGAGAACGAGTCGGCGGAGTTCTTCGGCCGCAGCTTCCTCGTGACCAGTTTCGCGCCGGAAGACCTCGTCCGGCGGGTCGAGGCGGTCGGCCTGGAGGTCACCGCCACCCACTCGGAGATCTTCACCGCGGACGAACCGGGGACCCCGCCGGAGGAGCACCTCCTGATCACCGCTCGGCGCCCGGCCTGATCATGCCGACCATCAGCATGATCACCCCGGTCCACCCGCCGAGTCTGCCGTACCTGACCGAGGCGTACGAATCCCTCGCCGCACAGGACCTCCCGCCGGGCTGGACCTGGGAATGGCTGGTGCAGGAGGACGGCGAGACCGGCCTGCTCGACGGAGCCCTGCCCGCGGACGACCGAGTGCTGCCCGGTTCGGGCCGCCGGGGCGGTCCGGGGGTCGCGCGGATGATGGCGCTGTCCCGCGCTTCCGGGGAGCTGATCAAAGCCCTCGACGCGGACGACCTCCTGGCGCCTGGCGCGCTCTCTCGGGACATCGCCGCGCTCGAAGATCCCGCGATCGGCTGGACCACTTGCCAGGTCCTCGACCTCCTCCCGGACGGGACCACGGCCGGCGTCGACAGCGATCCCGACGAGGGGCGGATCGAGCGCGGCGCGATCCTGCGGCACTGGCAGCGCAACGGCTACGTGTCGTCGGTGGTGGCCGGGACCTTGTGCATCCGCCGCGAACTGCTGCTCGACCTTGGCGGCTGGATGGCGCTGCCCGCGTCGGAGGACACCGGGCTGATCCTCGCCGCCAACGCCTGCTCGGACGGCTACTTCATCGCCACGTGCGGCATGTTCTACCGGAAGTGGTCCGGGCAGGTCACCAGATCCGCGGCGCACAACGACGACGGCGAGCGGCTCGCGAGGATGCGGCTGATCGAGGAACGCGCCGAGGTCATGTTGGCAGGTCGACGATGTCGAGCAGCGCCTTCGCGCACAGATCCCGGATCTGCTCCCGGGTCAGCCTCCGGTACTTGAGCCAGTCGAGGCAGACCGCCACGACGAAGGCCAGCCAACCGCGGACGAGCACCCGTAGCGCCTCCGGGGGCTCGCCGTCCGGGCACAGCACCTCGAGAATGCGTCGACCCTGTTCGGCGAAGTTGTTGTCCAGGACCTCACGGACGCCGTCGACGGCGATGGACGTGCCCGAATGCAGTGCCCGGTACCCGTCCTCGTTGGCTTCGACATAGCGGAGGTACGCGTCGAGTCCGGCCGTCAGCTGCTCCTCGACCGGCAGCGTGGGATCGGATTTGGTCATCTCGAGCAGGCGTTCGCCCTGTGATCTGATGACTTCGGTGACGAAGTCCCGTTTGGTCGGGAAGTAGTGGTACAGCAGCCCTCTGGACACCTCGGCGATGTCCGCCACCTGCTCGATCCACACGTCGTCGTACGGCCGCTCCGCGAACAGGCGGGCACCGATCCGCAGCAGCTGTTCCCGCCGCTCGGCGGTGGTCAGCCTGCTGCGGGGCTTCCCTGAGGTACTCGGCGCCATCCGGGCATCGTACTTACTTGACACGAGTTCAGTAACAGGCCACGCTCGCTATTGGATGCCGGTTCAACAGCGCTCACCCTGGAGGGGCTCGATGGCCACCGCTCTCCCCCATCCCCCGCGACGGATCCCGCTCATCGGCGACGTGCTCGGCGTTTCGCCGAAGACGCCGGTCCAGGACTCGATGCGGCACGCGGCCGAGCTGGGCCCCGTCTTCGAGCGCAAGGTGTTCGGCCGGAGCATCGTGTTCGTCCACGGCGCCGGGATGGTCGCCGACCTCTCCGACGAGAAGCGGTTCGCCAAGCACGTCACCCCCGCCATCTCGAATCTCCGCCCGCTCGGCGGCGACGGGCTGTTCACCGCGCACAACGAAGAGCCGAACTGGCGGCGCGCGCATGAAATCCTCGCGCCCGCGTTCAGCCGCAACGCCATGCAGCGCTACCACCCCACGATGCTGGCGATCACCCGCGAACTGCTGGACACCTGGGACAGGGGCGGCGAGGTCGACGTCGCGGACGACATGACCAAGCTGACGCTGGAGACCATCGGCCGGACGGGCTTCGGGTACAGCTTCTCGTCGTTCGAACGCGCCGAGCCGCATCCGTTCGTCGCGGCGATGGTCCGCACGCTGCGGCACGCGCAGCGGATGGCGATCCAGCCGCCGGTCATCGGCCCGCTCTTGAGCCGCAAAGCGAACCAGCGCAACGAGGCCGACCTCGCGTTCCTGCACTCCGTCGTCGCCGACGTCATCGAGGCGCGCCGGAACGATCCGAGCACCGAAGACCTGCTCGGGCTCATGCTGAACACGACACAGCCGAGCACCGGCGCGGCGCTGGACGAGGACAACATCCGTCACCAGATCATCACCTTCCTGGTGGCGGGGCACGAAACCACGTCGGGCGCGCTGTCGTTCGCCCTGTACTACCTCGCCCGCAACCCGGACGTCCTGGCCCGCGCGCAGTCCGAAGTGGACAAGGTCTGGGGCGAGAACCCTGATCCGTCGTACGAGGAGGTCGCGAAGCTCCGGTACGTCCGGCGAGTGCTCGACGAGGCGCTCCGGCTCTGGCCGACGGCGCCCGCGTTCGCGCGCCAAGCCCAGGTGGACACCGTCGTCGGCGGCGAGTACGCGATGCGGAAGGGACAGTGGGCGCTGGTCCTCATCCCGGCACTGCACCGCGATCCCGTCTGGGGAGACGATCCCGAGTCGTTCGATCCGGACCGCTTCTCCCCGGAACGCAACCGTGCCCGGCCCGCACACGTCTACAAACCCTTCGGCACCGGCGAACGTGCCTGCATCGGACGGCAGTTCGCCCTGCACGAGGCGACGCTGGTGCTCGGCATGCTGCTCAGCCGGTACGACCTGCGGAGCGACCCGTCCTATCGGCTGAAGGTGCAGGAGTTGCTGACTCTCAAGCCGGAGGGCTTCAAGCTGGAGGTCTCGCTCCGCGATCGCGCGTCGGTGCCGGCCTGAGGCTTGAGCAGCGCGTCCACCAGGGTGGGCGGAAAGCTCGCTCCCCGTGAGCGCCCGGTAGACGATCGGCCCGACGACGGCGGTCGTGCCCTGGTAGGTCACATCTCCGCTCCGGGATCCGTCAGTGCGGTGAAAGCACGACGAAACCCTGGAGGAGAACATCATGGAAACCCGGATCCCCAACCCCGCGATCACGAACCCGGCCACGTTGAAGGCCCTGATCGCGCTGTCCGAGTCGACCGGCGACACCGGTGTCCCGAAGACGACGCACTATCTCATGCACGTCCGCGCGAGCCAGATCAACGGATGCGGCGGCTGTCTGGAGATGCACACCAAGGAAATGCGCGAGGCCGGCGAGCCGGACGAGCGGATCTTCACCGTGGCGGCGTGGCGCGATACGGCCTACTACACCGACGCCGAACGCGCGGCGCTCGCGCTGGCCGAGGCGATCACCCGGATCGCGGACCGGGCCGACCCGGTCGACGACGCGGTCTGGAACGAGGCCGCTCGTCACTACGACGAAAAGCAGCTCTCCAGCCTGGTCCTCTCCATCGCCGCCATCAACACCTGGAACCGGCTCAACGTCGCCACGCGGCAGATCGCCGGCGCCGCCTGATCGGCCTATTCGGCCTGCCGTAGCTCCACACAGCACTCGGCCACGCCGGGAACGAGGGCAGCTTCCACGTTCCCGGCGCGCACGCCGTTCAGGAAACCGGCCAAGAAGGCCTGGTTGATCCCGCAGACCAGGTCCGGGGCCTTCGCGGCCAGCGGGTGGAACGGGCAGTTCCGCAGCCGGACGCAGGTCCTGCTATCCCGGCTCGGCTCGAAGCCGTAGCGGCGAAGCATCCCTTCGGCCACGGTGAGCGCGCGTTCCGCACCGAGCCTGCCGGGCCGTGTCCGCGCGCGTTCCTCCTCGCCCGCCGCGAAACCACGCTCCCCCGCGACCCGGCGCACCGCTTCCCTCGCCGTCTCACCGGATTCTTCGGCGAGCACGGCCTCGGCGAGGATGTCCGCGAGAACTTCGTGCCGTCGCGCGGGAAGCTGCACCTGGATGGTGTCGTCGACGGGTTCGTAGACCTTCGGCCTGCGCCCCACCTTCACCACCGGGCCCGCGGCGAAACCGAATCTGAGCAGCCCGGCATCCACCAGTTTGTCGAGGTGGAAGGCGGCGAGCTTGCGGGAGATCCCCACCGCGGCCGCCGCCTCGTCCCGTGTGACCGGGCGCCGCGCGCGCCGGGCGTAGGCGTACATACCCCGGCGAAGGTCGTCGTCGAGAGCCGCCACCGCGGCGATGGCGGGGACGTCGAGGCCGTCCGGGTCGGGCACTGTCACGTACACCACGATATCGCCTATCTCAACCGACGGAACACCCTGGATCACGGATCTACCATGTACGATGAGCCCGCGGGTGGCAAAACACCCAAAAGTCTTGGTTAAATAACCACTGGGGATCGCGTCCAGCCTAGGAGGCCCAATGTCCACTCCCGCCTTGCGCGTCGTGCACGAAACCGGGCCGGGGCCGGACCTGGCGGCCGCCGAGGCCGCGGCCGCGGACCTCCTCACCGCGCTCGGTATCTCCCTGGACTCCGAGAGCCTCCGCGGCACGCCCGGCCGGATGGCACGCGCGTACGCCGAGCTGTTCACCCCGCGGCCGTTCGACCTCACGACCTTCCCCAACGACGAGGGCTACGACGAACTCGTCCTCGCCAGGGGGATCCCGGTCCGATCCGTCTGCGAGCACCACCTGCTGCCGTTCGTCGGCGTCGCACATGTGGGCTACCTGCCCGGCGAGCGCATTCTCGGCCTTTCCAAACTGGCGAGGATCGTCGAGCACTTCGCGTGTCGTCCGCAGGTTCAGGAGCGGCTGACGAAACAGGTCGCCGACTGGCTCGAAGAGCAGCTCGAACCCCGTGGTGTCGGCGTGGTGATCGAAGCCGAGCACTCGTGCATGACGTTGCGCGGCGTCCAGGCCGTCGGGTCGAGCACCGTCACCTCCACCCTGCTCGGCACGCTCCGTGAAGACGCCCGCTCCCGGCAGGAGTTCTTCGCTCTCACCGGCATCAACGGGTGACGGCGGGCTCTTCCGCGTAGGCCGCGGAGACGACCGCACGGTCGAACACCCGCCAAGTGAGCGCGGAAACGAGCACCGCCACCACGAAACCGGCCCAGTACGGCGTCGTCAGCCCGAACTTCGAGGCCACCGCACCGCCGAGCAACGCACCGACGCAATTGCCGCCCGCGATGATGAACAGGCTGGTGCTGCCCACCCGGCCGAGCATGTCCGGCGGGGTGAGCCGCTGACGCAGGGAGCTGCCGACGATGCCCCACAGCGCGCCGTGCACCCCGAACAGGAACAGCGTCACCCCGACCACCGGCGCGTTCGTGCTCGTCGCCAGCACCAGATGGGTGCCTGCCTCGATCAGCAGCCCGATCCGCAAGGTCCAGGTCGGTGTGCACCATCTGATCAGCCGGTCTCCGGTGACCGAACCGAGCAGCCCGCCCACCGCCATGCAGGTGAACAGCAGGCCGTAGCCGACGGAACCCAGCTGGAGCCGCTCCTTCGCCAGCAACACCAGCACCGAGGTGGCCGCGACGAGCGTCAGATTCAGCATGCCGATCAGCCCGACCATGGTCCGCAGCAGGCGCTGACCGGCCAGCCACCGGAACCCCTCGGCCGCCTCCGCCCGTATCGAGCGCCGCACGACAGGCTCGCCAGGATCGCCGCCGGGTCGCGATCGATAGGCACCGGCGATGAGCCCGAGCAGCAGGGCGCTGACCGCGTACGTGCCGGCGTTGACGTAGAACGGGATGCTCGCCGCGACGCCGAACAGGAATCCACTCAGCGGACCGGAAAGCATCCCGTGGGCGAGCGTCGTCCCGGCGTACAGCCGCCCGTTCGCCCGTTCCAGCAACGACTTCGGGACGATCGCGGGCAACATCGCCCCGCTCGCCGTCCGGAACACGACCTCGCTCGCGTTGATCACGAAGAGGACCGCGTACAACAAGGCGATGTCGACGTTTCCCGCCGTGATCGCGACGGCCAGCAGCGCGACGGCGGGTACGCGGATCCAATCCAGGACGATCATCAGCTTCCGCCGGTCCACCCGGTCGACGAGCACCCCGCCCGGCAGTGAGAAGAGCAGCCAAGGCAACCACGCCACGGCGAAACCGCCTGAGACCACGAGTGGCTCGTCGGTGTGGGAAGCGATCAGCAGCGGTGCCGCCACCGTCGCGAGACCACTGCCCAGCGCGGATGTCGTACTCGCCGCCCAGAGCTTCGCGTACCTGCCGTCGAGCCGCTCCCCGGTCATGAGATCAACGTAGCGAGCGGTGACCGAGCGGATGCGGGGTTTCACTCACAGCTGAGTATTCGCCCTCTGGACTGCCCTTCCGTTCGGCCTTGGGAGGGAGCGCGGCGATCGGCCTACGAAGCCCTGACCACGACCTACGCCGGAGCGGAACTGCCGGTGGAGCCTCGGCAGCCTCAGCGCGGTCCGCCTCGAACGCAGGACGTCGACGGCCCGGCAGAAGCAGGCGAGCCGGAAGCGAAGGAAGCCGCGCGAATACGTCCGCGCCGTCTTCGACAGCCTCACCGACGAACGGCCGGCCGGGGAAGCCGGCGGGCCGCGTTCGGACGTCGCCGAATTCTGGCGACGGCTCCGGCAGGATCCGGTTCCGTTGCTGGTCCTGATCGGCGGGCTCGCGGTGGCGAGTTCCGCGCCGGCCGTCGTCCTGCGGATGCGCGCCAGCGCGGACCGGATCCACCAGGCGCTCGGCGAACTCGGCGGTCCGTCCGAAGAGGACGAAGAAACCGAGCGGCGCTTGGCCGAACTGGACGCGGAATCCGACCGGCCCGAAAAGGCGGTCAGTGAACTCGCGCCAGGGCTGGACCTCGTGTCGTTCGCCGAGTCCCGGGTCTCGGACTACGTCGAGCATCTGGGCGTGGTCTCCTTGCTGCGGACCGTGCTCTACATCGACGACCTCGACCGCTGCCCGCCCAAGGTCGTCGTCCAGGTCCTCGAAGCCATCCATCTCCTGCCGGTAAACCTTCGCCGAGAACTAGCTCGAAAAGATCTTCCTGGTGCCGTTCACGTTGTCCCCCATGGACGATCCAGGGTTCGCGGGGCTCGTGCGCGGGCTCGCCGCGACCGAGGTCCAGGACTCCACCCCGGCGCCCGCACCCGCCGGAAAGGATCGGGCCACCGGCGATCGCGCTCCGGTGGAGGCGGCTCCCACTCATCGCGCGGCAGAACCGGCACCGTCGTCCGAACAGTCCACAATAGACGTACGACCTCCTCGCTTGGTGATCTCTTCGGCGGAACTGGACTTCCTGCCGACGCTGGCCCCGTTCATCCGAACGAGCGCGTTTCGCCGGAGAGGAACTGACCGGTTTCCTCGCCGACGGCGACCACGAGGCACCCTTCCGCGCGGTGCTGGTGCTGCTCGCGGTCCACGTCGGGCAATCGGACGCCATACGTGGTTCGACGATCTCGGGGGCGCGGGCCCCGAAGACGCCGCCATCCAGATCGTGTCGTCGATGAACGACCATGAACTGGGGCCGAAGCTCGAACGCGGCCTGTCCGGCGACTCCTGGCCGCGTCCTATCAGCGCTGGCTGCCGTTGGTGAACCGGTTCTCGTTCGCGCGCGACCGCTCGATGTCCGGCCCCCGGTAGAGCCGCTCCGGGATCTTCGCCAGCGTCGACGGATGAACCTGCGGGCCGAGCCCGTAGAGCTTCTGGAAGCTCATGATCAGCGGCCGCCACCGGTCTGGGTCGATCCGGTCTTCGGTACCCGGCATCCGCACGTCGTCGTGGACGTGGACGCGCTGCACGCGCACCTCGAACACGAGCACGCCGCCGCGTTGTTTCGGATCGTCCTCGGCGAGGGGGTGGACGGCCTCGACGACGGCCTCCATCGTCACCGGGCATTCCGCGACGCGGGGCGGCCGGACCGTCTCCGAGCCGACCGGGGTGAGCCCGGCGCGGGCGAACTTGTCCGGTTCGTGCCGGTAGCCGCGTTCGTACTTACGGGACGGGACCGGATCCGATCCGGTGGTCAGCGCCAGCCTGTCGACGGCGGCCGCCAACTCGTCGGAAGGGAGATTCAGAACACATTCACGGTTACGCATGAGATTCTGCGCCGTCTTGGCTTTCGCGCCCAATCCGAGCATGCCCCGCCAGCCCAGCCAGAACGCCGACGACATCGGGGCCAGGTTCGGGCTGCCCGCCTGGTCGACCGTCGAGAGGAGCACCACCGGGGTGCCGAAGTAGAGGATTCCGGGCTCGATACGGGTGTGCGCGGCCTCGGCCGCCGTCGTGGAAACTGTCACGTTCGTCAGCTTCGCCGCCTCTCGCGCCGGAGGCTGGCGAGAATCGGACGTCGCGATCAACACCGTCGGCGGACGGCGTCGCGCCGCCCGAACACTTACCCTCTTCCGAGACGGTTCCCTTGAGCGGACGCGAACCCGCGGTCGTTCGGAGTATTGCGTTCGGCCGATTGCTGGTAGGTTCGCCGAACTTGAACGACGAAGGAGGCGCCGGCAGCGGCCCGGTCAACACCCGAACGCGCGTGGTGAGGCGAATCGCATGCGAGACGATGTGGTCCAGGCGAGCTCGATTCTCGGGCACTCCCCCGGCCAGGTTTGGGAAGTGATCGGCGATCCCGAGTCCTACTCGAGGTTCGTCGCGGAGATCAGCTGGTGCGAGCTCCAGCGTCCCGCAGAGCGCGGGCGCGGCCCGAAATGCCTTGTCCGACTGGAACCGCGGCCGGGAACGCTCGTCGTCGGCGACATCGAGGCCCGGGTCTGGCGGCCGGGTGAGCACGTCGTGTGGTGCGGCGTCGAGAACGACGGCATCTGGGTGTCGGTCGAGCTTCGACAGGCCCCCGGTGGCGGCACGGAGATCCTCGCGCAGCTGATGCTTCCGGCGCCGCACTCCTCCCTCGTCTCCGCAGCGTCCTTCAAACGCACCGTCCGCGCGGCCGCCCGGCGGATCGATCTGCACCTTTCGGGCCGGGCGGCGTCACCGCAGGACGAACCGGCGCACACCAAGGCCACCACGCTGCACACGGCGAGCACCCTGATCAAGGCCGGCGTGCTCGCCGCCGCGCGCCCGGACAAGATCGCGCGGCAGCTCACCTCGCTTTCGCAATGGGGCGCCACCGTCGCCGGCGGCTACACGGCCAACGCCGCGCGCGTACCCGACGAAGTCGCGCTGCACGACGAACGCAATGTCCGGACGTTCAAGCAGGCGGCCGATCGCAGCAATCGGCTCGCGAACGCGCTGGCGGCCCGCGGCGTACGCGCCCGTGACCGGATCGCCTTGCTGTGCCGCAATCACGCCGCGATGGTCGAGTCGCTGATCGCGTGCAGCAAACTCGGCGTGGACGCGATCCTGCTCAACACCGGCCTTTCCGCCGGCGCGGTCGCGGACGTGATCGGGCTGCACAAACCGGTCGCGGTGCTCGCCGACGACGAGTTCTCGCGGATCATCGCCGACATCCCCGGCGATTTCCTGCGGCTGTCCACCTGGCCGGAGACCGAGAACGGCTACCCGACGATCGATCAGCTCATCGCCGGGGTGCCTGCCACCAAACTCAAACCGGTGGACCGGATCGGCAGGCTCGTCGTCCTCACCTCGGGCACCACGGGAACGCCGAAGGGCGCACGCCGTCCGACGCCGAAGGGGCTGTCGACGTCGGCCGCCATGCTCGACCGGATCCCGCTCCATTCCGGGGATCGCTTCGTCGTGGCCGCGCCGCTGTTCCACAGCTGGGGGCTCGCCGGGATGCAGATCGGGATGGCCGTGCGCGCTTCGCTGTCGCTGATCCGCCGGTTCGACGCCGAAGAGATCCTGCGGACCATCGCCGAACACCGGTGCGGCGTGCTGTTCGCCGTCCCCATCATGTTGCAGCGCATTCTCGACCTGCCCGAACGGATCCGCAGCCGCTACGACCTCACTTCGCTGCGGATCGTCGCCAGCAGCGGATCCGCGCTGCCGGGCCCGATCGTCACCGAGTTCATGGACACCTTCGGCGACGTGCTCTACAACTTCTACGGCTCCACAGAGGTTTCGTGGGCCAGCATCGCCACACCGGAGGACTTGCGGGCCGCGCCGACGACCGCGGGCCGCTGCCCGCCCGGCACCCGTGTCGCCATCCTCGACGACGACCACAACCGGGTCCCGCCGGGCTGGGAGGGACAGATCTTCGTCGGCAACGACATGCTGTTCGAGGGCTACACCGACGGCGCCAGCGTGCCCCGCGCGGAGAACCTGATGGCGACCGGCGACGTCGGCTACCAAGACGCCGCCGGCCGTCTCTTCGTCACCGGCCGGGCGGACGAGATGATCGTGTCGGGAGGAGAGAACGTGTCCCCGCGCCCGGTCGAGGAGGCCATCGTCGCCCTGCCCGGTGTCCACGAGGCCGCCGTGATCGGCGTACCGGATCGCGAGTTCGGGCAACGGTTCGCGGCGTACATCGTCCCGAAACGCGGCGCGCGGATGAGCGCGGACGACGTCCGCGCCTACATCCACCACCGTCTGGCCCGCTTCGCGGTTCCGCGGGACGTGTACTTCGTCGAGGAGCTGCCCCGGAACGCGACCGGGAAGGTGCTCAAGCGGTTGCTGAGGGACGAGACCTGGCCGATCGAGCAGTGACCCGGGCCGGAACTCGCGTGATGGAAGGCGGAACACGCCGGGCCCGGGGCCGCGCCGTGTCTTCCGGCTCCAATCACGCGTGATCCGCCTCCAATCACGGGTGTTCCGTCGCCGATCACCCGTGATCCACGGTCGAATGCCGCTCCCGCAGGAGGAATCGCTGGATCTTCCCGCTGGGTGTCTTGGGCAGTTCCGGCACGAAAAGCACTTCGCGCGGGTAGGCGTGCGCGGCGAACCGGGTCTTCACCAGCTGCTGTAGTTCGGAAACCAGCGCGGCGTCCGCGGGGACACCGTCTCGCGGCACCACGTACGCCACGACGACCTCGCCGCGCAGCTGGTCCGGGACACCGATCACGGCGCATTCGGCCACCGCGGAATGCTGCTGCAGAACGCTTTCCACGTCGAACGGGCCGATACGGTAGCCGGCCATCAGGATGACGTCGTCGTCCCGCGACGCGAAGGTCAGGTACCCGGAGGCGTCCTTGGCGGCCACGTCGCCGGTGTAGTACCAACGGCCGTCGGGACTGAACCGAGCGGCGGTGCGCTCGGGTGCGTCACGGTAGCCCCGGAACCACACCAGCGGACTCGCCGAGAGATCCACGGCGACGCGTCCGCGTTCTCCCGGCTCGGCCACCACGTCGGCGTCTTCACGGAGGACCTCGACGGCGAAGCCCGGCAGGACCCGCCCCATCGAACCGGGTTTGACCTCCGAGCGGAGGTCCGGATGCCAGGCGTTGCCGACCACCATGCCGAGTTCCGTCTGTCCATAATGGTCATAAACGCCGACACCGAGCTTCGACGACGCCCATTCCAGGACGTCCGGGGTCAGCGGTTCCCCCGCCGACGAACAGTGCCGCAGCCGCAGGCCGTCCGGCACCGGGGCGGACGAGTTCCGGAGCGCGCGGTACACCGTCGGCGCGGCGGCGAAGTTGGTGACGCCGAACTTCTCCAGTACCGCCCAGGTCAGTTCGGCCGAGAATCCGGCGTGCAGCAACAGGCTCCGCCTGCCGGTCGCCATCGGCGTCATGATCGCGTAGTAGAGACCGTAGGCCCAGCCCGGGTCGGCGGCGTTCCAGAACACGTCGTCGGCGCGGACGTCGAGCGCGAAGTCTTGGTACGCCTGGAAACCCGCGAGCGCGCGCAGCGGAATCGGGACGGCTTTGGGCGTGCCCGTGGTCCCGGAGGTGAACAGTTCGACCAGGACCCCGGATCCGCCGGTCTCCGCGGCTCCCGGCACTGGCGCGGCGTCGGCCAGCAGCTCGTGGAACGACAGGTCGCCGTCCTCCCCGTCACCGGCCACCACGATCCGCCGGGACGGGTCGGCGGGCAGATCGGCGGACGGCGTCAGCTTCGAGCGCTGACCGGCGTCGGCGATGACGACCTTCGTGCCGTTGCCGGTGATGCGCAGTGCGATGGCGGGCGGCGCGAACGCGGTGAACAGCGGGACATGCACCGCGCCCAGCCGCCAGATCGCGAGCAGCGCCACGACCAGCTCCGCCGACTTGCCCATCAGCGTCGCCACCCGGTCCCCTGGTCCGACCCCGAGTTCGCGCAGTGCCCCGGCGAACCGTTCCGACCGTTCACGCAGCTCGCCGTAGGTGAGGTCCACGCTGGTCAGATCCGCCTCGACCACGGTGAACGCGACCGCCTCCGCCGGATGCCGGTCGCACAACAGCGTCGCCGCACTGGCCCGCTCGTCGTCGTAGACCTCGAGCAACCGCCGGACGTGAGCTTCGGTCATCGTTTCTCCCGGGACATGGCGAAGGCGTACAGTTCCGGAAATCGTGCGGGCGGGCCCGTCCCGCCCACCACCCCCGATCGAGGGGGATCACCGAGGAGGGTGAGCCGATGCCGGTCGACGACGCCCAGCTCCTCGGCGCGGTCTCGGACCTGCGCCGGGACACCGGCCTGCCGGTCGGTTTCGCCGGGATCGCAGGCACCTCGCCGCGGATGCGGCTGACCGCGTTCCTCGGCAACCGTGGCACCGCGCTCAACGGCCTGTCCGTCCGCGCGGGCTGCGGACTCGGCGGCAAGGCGCTCGCGCTGACCAGGCCGGTGGTCGCCAACGACTATCACCACGCCACCACGATCAGTCACGACTACGACGAGCCGGTCCGCGACGAGGGGATCCACTCCGTGGTCGCCATCCCGGTCGTCGTGCGCCGTCGCGTCCGCGCCGTGCTCTACGGCGGCTTACGCGACGAGGCGACCCTTTCCGACCGGACGATCACCGCCGCCCTCCACGCAGCGCGCGATCTCGAACAGACGCTGGCCGTCGAGGACGAGGTCGAGCAGCGGCTGGCCGAGGCACGACCGCTGGCCGAACACCACGAGGAGGCCGCGCCGCGCGAGCGCCTTCGCGAGGTCTACGCGGAGCTACGGGCGCTCTCCGGCCAGATCGGCGACGGTGTCCTCCGTGACCGGCTCGACGCGGTGTGCGAGAACCTCACCGGCGCCGGTTCCCCCGCCCTGCGCCTGGCGCCGCGGGAACTGGACACGGTCTCGCTCGTCGCGCTCGGCCTGACGAACGCCGAGATCGCGCACCGGCTGGGCCTGACCGCGGAGACGGTCAAGAGCTACCTGCGGGACGCCATGCGCAAACTCGACGCGACCTCACGGCTGCAGGCCGTCACGCACGCGCGCCGGGCCGGCCTGCTCCCCTGACTCGGCCCGCCTTGTCTCGTGAGTGGTGAGGACGGTTAGAACCGTCCCCGCCCGCCTCCCCGCCCCGGCCCCCCTTTTTGTGTGTGTGGGTGTGTCTTTTTAACCCCCCCCCCACCACTCACGAGTCCCTAGGATCGACCCATGAGACGGCTGGCCGTGGTGGTCTTCAACGGGGCGTCGCTCGGCGCGATGTCCTTCGCGTTCGGCGTGTTCGAGATGGCTTCGGCCTTCGGGGAACTGCCCGACCTCGAACTCAAGGTCGTCGGCGGCGAACCGGGCACCGCGCTGCGGGGTGGCGGCCTGACCGTCCCGGTCCCCGAAGACCTCGACGCGGTCCGGGACGCGGACCTGGTGCTGGTCCCCAACTGGCGGTCGCCGATGGAGGATCCGCCGGGAGCGGCGCTGGCGGCTCTCCGCTCGGCACACGACCGTGGTGCCCGGGTGGCCGGACTGTGCAGCGGAGCCTTCGTGCTGGCCGCCGCCGGGCTGCTCGACGGACGGCCCGCGACCACGCATTGGGCGATGGCGCCGCTGCTCGCGGCCCGGTTCCCCGCCGTCCGCCTCGACGAGTCGGTGCTCTACATCGACGACGGCGACATCCTGACCGCGGGCGGCGGCGCGGCGGGGATGGACCTCGGCCTGCACCTGATCCGCTCCTGGTGCGGCGCGGAGGTGGCGAACCGGCTGGCGAAGGGCATGGTCGTCCCGCCGCACCGGCCGGGTGGGCAGGCGCAGTACATCGAATCGCCGATGCCGGAACTCGACGAGGGCGACCCGGTGTCGGAGACGATGGCCTGGGCCTTGACCCGGCTGGACACCGCGCTCCCGGTCGACGAACTCGCCAGGCGGGCGCATATGAGCAGGCGCAACTACGACCGCCGGTTCCGCGAGATCACCGGCGCCGCGCCCGGCACCTGGCTCACGCATCAGCGCGTCATCCGGGCGCAGCAGCTGCTCGAATCCACCGATCTCCCGGTCGACGAGATCGCCCGGTACTGCGGGTTCTCGTCGTCCGCCGCGCTCCGGCCGCATTTCCGCCGCCAGGTCGGGGTCACGCCGGTGTCGTATCGGGAGACGTTCGGGACCAGGCTGGGGGTGCCCGAACCGATTCTGTCCTGACTGGGTTGTCTCAAAACTGACGCCGGTTGGCGAAATCACCGCTCACGGTCGGCACCCCGGCCCGGCCACGATCGGGACATGACCGAAAACAGCCGTTCCTTCCTCAACCGCCGGTCCATGCTCACCCTTGGCGCGGGGGCCGCGGCCGCGCTGGTGGCCTCGGGTGGCATCGCCGAGGCGAGCCGGCCCGCCGCCTCCGACGCCGAACTCGCGCGGTCGCTGCCCGGCGGTTTCCGCAGCGAGTACGCCCAGGTCAACGGGGTCCGGCTGCACTACGTCGCCGGTGGCCGGGGTGAGCCGCTGATCCTGCTGCCGGGCTGGCCGGAGACCTGGTGGCAGTACCGCATGGTCATGCCGGAGCTGGCGAAGCGGTATCGCGTGATCGCTGTCGACCTGCGGGGAATGGGCGGCTCGGACAAGCCTCAGGGCGGGTACGACAAGAAGACGATGGCCCGCGACATCTTCGAACTCGTCCGCGCGCTGGGTCACCGCCGGGCGCATATCGCCGGGCACGACATCGGCGCTATGGTCGCGTTCGCCTTCGCCGCCAACCACGCCGAAGCGACGAAGACCGTCACGCTCATGGACGTCTCCCACCCCGACGAAAGCCTGTATCAGCTCCCGATGCTGGCCCCGCCCGGGCAGCCGGTGAACGTCTGGTGGTTCGCCTTCAACCAGGTCGCGACGCTGCCCGAGCAGCTGCTGACCGGCCGGTCGCGCTTTCTCGTCGACTGGATGTTCGACCACCTGGCGGCCGACCCGGCCTCGATCGGGAACCGGGACAGGGCGATCTACGCCGCCGCGTACGACCGCCCGGACGCGATCCGCGCCGGGAACGGCTGGTACCAGGCGTTCGGCCAGGACATCGAGGATCAGAAGGCGTACGGGAAGATCACCGCGCCGATGCTGGGGCTGGGCTCGGAGTTCAACTACGACTACCTCGCCGCGGTCCTTCCGGCCAAGGCGACCGACGTCCGGGTGCGGAAGGTCGCCGGTTCGGGCCACTTCGTCGCCGAGGAGCAGCCGCGGACCGTCGTCGACGAGCTGCGGTCCTTCCTCGGGTGAGGCCTATACCCCGAATGGGTCAACGCCGCGCGCCGAACGGCCCGATTCACTCGGTCAGGTGAAAGACGCGGCGAGACGTCATTCTCGCGGCGAGGGTCCCTCTTCTCTGGTGTGTCGGTACCGGCCGGGCAGCCCCCCGAACGGCCGGTACCGACATGGAAGTTCAGCTCAACCGATCCACCAGCGGGCCTTGTAGATCCACGCGCCGTGCAGCGCCAGCTCGGCGCGTGGAAAGGCCAGCCGGACGGTGTCCGTGCACCAGGTGCACAGATGACCGTCCTGTACCGACGCCGTCAGGATCCGGCCGGTCCGCGGGTTCGTCGACACGCTCTTCACATGCGGCCGGTCGATCTCCCGAGCGCCCGCGTAGCGCTGCGTGAACCCGCCACTCGTCTTCGAGAACTGATACACCCCGGCCTCCGTCGTCACCCACAGCAGATCCGGCCGGTCCGGGACCGGCTGGAGGTCGTGCCCGCCCTTGGTCGGCACCGGGACGGACCGCTGCTCGGTGAGCACCGGAGCGGCGGGCGTCCCGCCGACGCTCAACGCGACGAGCGCATCGGTGCCCAGTGCCCACAGCACGTTCCGTCCGGCGTCCCACACCACGCCGTGCGCCCCCACCAGCCGGTATTCGGCGTAGGTCGTCGAGCGCTGCCCCTGTGAAGCGGTGTAGACCCGCACCCAGCCGCCGGTACTGGCGGCCACCGCGACGTTTCCGTCCGGCAGCAGTTCGATGCTGTGCGGGTTGGCAGGGCCGCCTACGTTCGCGGCCCAGTACGCCCGGTCGCCCGCCGGATACGGCACGACGGCCGCGAAACCACCCGACGCCGACGTCAGCAGGTACTTCTCGCCGCCGCGTTGGGCGAGCTTCGCGTCGCTCGGGTTGCTCCACGAGCCCGCCAGGTCCGCCAGCCCGTTGGCGGCGTTCGGCGCCCACGCCCAGCTCACCTTCCGCTCCCGCCAGGAGGCCCGGTCGGCGGGCAGGACCAGGATCCGCTTGGACGCCTGCTCGGTGATGACGATCGAGCCGCGATCGCGACCGGCGGCGTCCGCGTCCGCCACCGCCGGCGCGGACGCCGCGACCGAAAGGCCCGCGATGGCAAGCGCCACCAAGGATTTCCGCATGATCTTCATACCCAGACCGAACCCGCCCAGGATGACGGGTGGGTGGCGGCGGCCGGAAACGTGGATGTCGACGAGGTTGCCCGGAATCAGAGGCTCGCTTCGGACCGCCGGGACAGCACTTCGCCGATCGGACGACGCGCCGTCATCGGAGCCGGGCGACCGTAGCCGAGGCGCAGCATGGCGTGCGGGCGGCCGAGGTCGGCGAAGACCCGGTCCATCGCCGCCCGGGTCTCCGGGGTTTCGAACGGCCTGCCGACGAACGACGCCGCGAGTCCGGCGGCGGTCGCGGTGAGCAGTACGCGCTGCAGCACCATTCCCGCCCGCAGATCCGCGGCGGGCCCGCCGTCGGCGGTGAGGACCGCACCGAGCACCGGCTCGCCGCCTTCGGGTTCGGCGGTGATGAAGGACTCCTGCGCGGGAATGCCATGCGGTGACGGGGGCCTGGCCGGCGCCCGGACACCGTCCGGCGCGTGGGCCGTCCGCCGTGTCCACAGCGCGACCTCCGCCTGGAACGCGCCGTTGCGCGCCTGCGCGGCCTCGGCCCGGTGCAGCACGCGCGCGACCGCGTTCGCCCGGTCGCCGCGGCCGAACAGCTCCAGCAGCCCGCCTTCCACCAGCGCGGCCGCGCGCAACGTCCGCCGTGCCCAGACGGGTACCGGCCGGTCCAGGAACGGACGGCGGTTCGTGTGACGTCGGAAGACGACCTCGGCCAGCTTCCGTTCCTCTGGCGACGAGAACCGGTCGCCACCGATCACCAGCTCGGCGAGCAGGTCCGGCTCCTCCGGCTTCGGTACCAACCGAAGCGAAAGGGTCTTGCCGTTGGAGCGCAACGAAACGATCAGGTTGAACAACGCGGCGCCGCACGAAAGCCGCGCCTCGCGGGCGTCCGGGTCGGCGATCCGCAGCACCCTGGCGCGATCGAGCCATACTTCGATCCGGTCCCGGTCGACGACGAACCGCCACGGCTGGGTGTTGAGCGGGGACGGCGCACGGACGGCGGCCGCCACCGCCTGGTCGACATGGGTCGGTAACGGGATCTTCATCGTGGGCTCCGAACGAAAGGGGTTGACCCACCATCGGCCGGGGTATCCGGCGACCGCAGCGGCCGCCGGTCACGAGATCCGAGGACTTTCGCCCCCGATTCGCGGAGAGCGAGGACTTAGGACCCTGTGCCGCGGACGGCCGCGATGAGAGCCTCGATGACCGGAACGGAGCCGACGATGACGGACAACTGGACGATCGACGTGTCCCTGCAGCACGAGCCGTACCGGGTACGCGCGGAAGCATTGCTCCGTCTCGAAGACGGCGGCGAGTTCGTCGGTGTCGGCATCGCGGAGGCCGGGCTGAGAAACGGTCCGGCCTCCCAGATCGGCTCCTATCTCGCGGTGACGCGGGCGCTTTCGGATCTCACCGCGGAACTGCTGGAGACCGTCGCCTCCGACGTCGCCCGCTCGATCGAAGTCGACGGGGTCCTCGCCGCGCAGTCGACGAACTGAACACCGGTCAGCGCAAGGGGGCGGACCAGTCGATCCTGGTTCCGCCCCCTTCCCTTGTCTCCGCCAGGAACGTCCCGCCCGCCTTCTCCGCGCGATCACGCAGATTCCGCAGCCCGCCGAAACCACCCGGCTCGCCGCCGATCCCGGTGCCGTCGTCGGTGACCACGATCCGCAGGACGTCGTCCTTCACCGCGACACTCACCGAAACGCCGCTAGCCCGCGCGTGGCGGACGACGTTGCCGACCGTCTCCCGCACCACCGCCTCGGCGTGTTCGGCGAACGGGAGCGGGATCGAGTCGAGCGGCCCGGACAGGCTGACCGTCGGATGGATGGGGGTGTCGTCGGTGAGTTCGGTGATCGAGTCGTAGAGGCGATGCCGCAGCCGCACACCCCGCTGGCCGGCCTCGCCACCGTGGAGATCGAAGATCGCCGTGCGGATCTCGTGCACGATCTCGTGCATCTGGTCGATGCTCTCGCCGATCCGCCGCCGCAACTCCGGCGACTCCGCGCGGCGTTGTGTGCTCTGCATGGCGAGACCGACCGCGAAGAGCCGCTGGATGACGTGGTCGTGCAGATCCCTGGCGATCCGGTCCCGGTCGGCGAGCACGTCGAGCTCCCTGGCGGTGCGCTGCCGCGCGGCCAGCTGGAGCGCGAGCGCGGCCTGGTCGGCGAACGAGGCCACCACCGGCAGCTGGTCGAGCTCGAACGGGACCGCGCCCGGATTCCGCACCGCCATCAGCACACCGGACGTCCGTTCCCGCGCGCGGAGCGGCACGACGAGGGTCGGGCCGAGGCCGATCTCCCCGTCGGGACCGAGTACCAGTTCCGGCACGCTGCGCGGGGTCCGATCGCGGTACACCGCGCCCGGCAACGACGTGGCGGCGCTGATCCGCACCCCGGTCAGCTCCGCCGACCGCGCGCCCGCGCAGACGGCGATGGTGAGTTCGTCGGCCTCGTCCTCGCCGTCCGGGCTGACGTCGAGCCTGCCGGGACCGGGCAGTGCCAGCAAGGTGAGATCGGAACCGGTGAGTTCGAGTGCCCGGCCGGCGATCAGGTTGAGCGCGTCGACGGGGTCGGTGCCACCCAGCAGCTCCGTGGTCACCTCGCTGGTGGCCGCCTGCCACCGCTGCCGCATCCGCGTCTGCTCGTACAGATGGGCGTTCTCGATCGCGATCCCGGCCGCGGCGGCGAGCGCCTGGACGACCACTTCGTCGTCGTCGGTGAAGCTTTCCCCGCGTTTCTCGGTGAGGTAGAGATTCCCGAACACCTCGTCACGGACCCGGATCGGCACGCCGAGGAACGAGCGCATCGGCGGATGACACGGCGGGAACCCGACCGACGCGGGATGCCGTGAGATGTCGGCCAGGCGCACCGGTTTCGCCTCGTCGATGACGAAACCCAGCAGTCCGTGACCTTTCGGGAGATGACCGATCTGTTCTTTCGTTTCGCCGTCGATACCGTGATAGACGAACTCGGCGAGCGAACCGTCGTCCGCGATCACCCCGAGCGCGCCATAGGTGGCTTCGCCGAGATCGATCGCCGCCTGCACGATCCGGTGCAGTGTCGTGTCCAGCTCCAGCCCCGACGCGACCGCGAGCACCGCTTCGAGCAGGCCGTCCATCTTGTCGCGCGTGCCGATGAGCCGTTCGATGCGGTCTTGGAGATCCCGCAGCACCTCACGAACCTTCAGCTGGGAAAGCGCGCCGGTGATCCGGTCGTCGCTTCCGCCCAGCCGGTCATGAGCCGACATCCTGCTCCGCCTCCGAAGATCGGGACGACTCCCCCGCCGTGGTGACTTTCTCCTCTTTCGGCCCCGCACCGCGGGCGGGACCGTCTCATCAGACAACCGTATTGCCCGTGGCGCAGCGGCGGGGGAAATTATGACCATACAAGTCACCAGGGTCGGGCGTTTGAACTCCGAACAGGTGAATTCGGTGCTCCGCTCGGCCATGCTGGCGCCGTCGACGCACAACACCCAGCCGTGGCTTTTCCGGTGCACCGCCACCGGGATCGAGTTGCACGCCGATCCGCGCCGGATCTTGCCGGTCACGGATCCGGACGGCCGTGAACTCGTTCTCTCGTGCGGCGCCGCCCTGTTCACGCTCCGGACGGCGATTCACGCACTGGGCTTCCACCCGGCGACGACCCTGATGCCCAGCCGCGCCGACCCCGATCTGCTGGCCGTCGTCCGCCCGCTCGCCGAACGCATGCCCGATCCGAAGGTCGTGCGGCTCGCCCGCGCGATCCCCCGCCGCCGGACCAACCGGCGGCCGTTCCTGTCCAGCGTCGTCCCGAAACCGACGCTCGCCGCGCTCCGCCACGCCACCGAACTCGAGCACGCGTGGATGCCGAACCTCGACGCCGAACAGTGCCGTCTCCTGCACGACCTCACCGCCCGTGCCCGCCGGGCACAGCTCGCCGACCCCGCCTTCCTCGCCGAACTCGGCCGGTGGACCGGACTCGGCGCGAACGCCCGCGACGGTGTGCCGTCCTACGCGACCGAAGGCAGCCCCGCCGACGAAAGCTGGCTCCTCGACGAATTCGGTGAAGCGGCGGACGATACGCGGCCGGTCCCGCTCGTGGTGGCGATCGGCTCGCTGACCGACGACCGGCTCGACCGGCTGCAGGCCGGGCAGGCCCTGCAACGGGTACTGCTCACCGCGACCGGCGCGGGACTCGACGCGTCGTTCATCTCGCCGCCGATCATGGTCCGCGACGCACGTGCCGAACTCCGGCGGATTCTCGGCTGCGGGGTGTGGCCGCAGGTGCTGCTGCGGGTCGGCTACGGCTCGCCGCTGCCGTGGACGCCACGCCGCCCGCTGGACGACGTTCTGCTCGAGACGCTCATTTCCGCTTGAGCCGGTCTCCGTCACCTCGCGCGATCGGCGATCTCGCGTGATCGAACGGACGACACGCGTGACTGGATGGACGACATGCGTGTTCAGCGGGACGGCACGGAGTCGGCTGAGGGCGAGCACTGTGTCGTCCGGTCAAACACGCGTGTCGTCCGGCTGATCACGTGTGTCGTCCGGCTGATCACGTGTGTCGTCCGGCTGATCACGTGTGGGGCACGCGGGATCACTGCCGCCGCAGTTCCGTGGCCAGTACCGCCGCCTGGGTGCGCCGCTGCATCCCGAGTTTCGTCAGCAACCGCGACACGTAGTTCTTCACGGTCTTCTCGGCGAGGAACATCCGCTCGGCGATCTGCCGGTTCGTCAGCCCCTCGCCGATCAGCTCCAGCAGCGTGCGTTCCTGGTCGGAAAGACCGGCCAGCGGGCCCTTCTTGGCGGCGTCGTCGCGGAACTTCGCCATCAGCGTCGCGGCGGCTCGCGCGTCCAGCAGCGACCGGCCGAGGCCGACCTCCTTGACCGCCGCCACCAGGTCCATCCCGCGGATGTCCTTGATGACGTAACCACTCGCGCCGGCCATGATCGCGTCCAGCATCGCCTGCTCGTCGGTGTAGGACGTGAGCATCAGGCATTTCAGTTCCGGCATCTTGGATCGCAGTTCCCGCGCGAGTTCGACGCCGTTGCCGTCCGGCAGCCGCACGTCGAGCACCGCGACGTCCGGCCGCAGGGCCGGGATCCTCCCCAGCGCTTGGGAAAAGGTCGCGGCCTGCCCGACCACGCACAGGTCGGCGTCCTCCTCGAGCATGTCCGCGACCCCTCGACGGACCACCTCGTGGTCGTCGACCAGAAACACCCGGAGCATTCCGACCTCCACGGTTCCCCCTCCTCGGCTGAGCGTACGGTGCACGGCCGGTCACTGCGACAGGCCAAAGGGCCCTGTTAGGCGCCCGTTCGAGTGGCTGCCGCCGACCGGACCAGGTTCATTTGCATCACTCGAGTCAGGACGTTCTGTTCTTCCCGGAGCAGTCCCGCCGCTGCGACGATCGCTTCATGTCCGAGACCACGCTTTCGCCTGCCCCGTCGTCCGGCTCGCCCGACCCGGCCGACGACCTCGTGGCCATGCGCGACCGCATCCGCTTCTACCGGACCCGCGCCGAGCAACTCCAGTACGCGCTGGATCACCGGCTTCCCATCGAGCAGGCGAAAGGAATCCTCGCCGAGCGTTACCAGATCGACATCGACGCGGCGTTCGAACTGCTGCGCTCGTTCTGCCGCAACAACAACATGAAGATCCACGACGTCGCGAGGACGCTCATCGAGCAGCCGAGCGAGGGTGACCGCCGGATCTCCTGCTGAGTCACGCCATGTTCGGCGGGGGGCCCGCGACCACCACCGGCGCCGCAGACCGCGCGGGCACGGACTGGGTGATGAACCGAACGCAGCCCCCCAGGCTCCGGGTGCTCGTCGCGGACGACAACCCGGTCATCGGCGACGCCCTGCGCGCCCTCCTGGATTCCGAGCCCGACATCGAAGTGGTCGCCGTCGCGCTGGACGCCGCCGAAGCGGTCGCGCTCGCCGAACTGCTGTCCCCCGAGGTCGCCGTGCTGGACGTCCGGATCCCCGGCGGGGGCGGCGCGTGGATGGCGCGGGAGATCAGGCGGCGGGTGCCCCATACGCGGTTGATGGCGTTCTCCGCGCACAGCGACACCCGATCCATCGCCCAGATGGCGTCCGCGGGCGTCACCGAGTACCTCGTGAAGGGCAGCCCCAACACCGAGATCGTCGCGGCCATCCGCCGCGTCTGCGCGAGCAGGGCCAACGGGACCGAGTAGGCAGGACGTCAGTCCGTGAGCCAGCGTTCCATACAAGCCAGGAGTTCCTCCGCGTTCACGGGTTTGGTGACGTAGTCGCTCGCCCCGGCGGCGAGGCTCTTCTCGCGGTCGCCTTCCATCGCCTTCGCCGTCACGGTGATGATCGGCAGGCCGGCGAACTTCGGCATCTCGCGGATCGCCGCCGTCGTCGCGTGGCCGTCCATCTCCGGCATCATCACGTCCATCAGGATCAGGTCGATACCGTCGTCGGACAGCAGTTCCTCGATGCCCTTGCGGCCGTTCGGCGCGTGCACGACCGAAAGTCCGTGCAGTTCGAGCATTCCCGAGATGGCGTACACGTTGCGGGCGTCGTCGTCGACGAGCAGGACCTTGCGTCCCTGGAGTCTCGCCGGTCCGGCGGGCGGATCGGACTGCTGGTCCACAGCGGGCACGGTCTCCACCGGGCTCACCTCGGGCTGGCGCATCAGCGGCAGGATGCCTTCGAGTTCGCTGGCCGAGATGTGCAGCATGATCCGCTCCCGCAGCATGTCCAGCGACGGCAGGAGTTCGACGGGATGCACCCGCGCGTGCCCGTGCAGCAGGCGCTCCTGCGCGGCACTGAGCTTGCGGGTCGCGTAGGCCAGCACCGGGACTTCGACCGGATCCGGCCCGTCGACGAGTCGTTTGAGGAAGGTCAAGGCACTCGTCCCGGGGATGCTGGTGTCGAGCACGACGCAGCGGTAGCTGTCGCGTTTCAGTTCCTCGAACGCTTCCGCCGGATCCGACACCGCCCGGACCTGGACCGAGCCGTGGCTGTCCGCGACGTCGGCCGCGACACCGCGGGCGAGCAGGGTCAGCAGACTGTTCTGCTCGCTCTCCACCACCAGTACCCGTCGCTCCGTGGCGGCGTTGTCCACAGTGGACTCTTCGAGGCTCGCGGGCGCGGTGAACCTCGCCACCGGCAGGTAGAGGGTGAACGTGCTGCCGGTCCCCAGCACGCTGTCCGCGCGGATCTCGCCGCCGAGCAGGTAGGCGACCTCGCGGCTGATCGACAGGCCGAGCCCGGTGCCGCCGTACTTGCGGCTGGTGGTGCCGTCGGCCTGCTGGAAGGCGCCGAAGATCGAATCGAGGTTCTCCTCGGCGATCCCGATCCCGGTGTCGGTGACGCTGAAGGCCACCAGTGCCTCGTGCGGGAGTCCTCCGGACGGCGAAACGACGGTGTCGACCAGTTTGACCCGCAGCTCGACGCTGCCGTGTTCGGTGAACTTGACCGCGTTCGACAGCAGGTTCCGCAGCACCTGCCGCAGTCGCTGCTCGTCGGTGAACAGCAGCTCCGGCACGTTCGGTTCGACGGTGACCTGGAAGTCGAGCCCCTTTTCGGCGGTCAGCGGGCGGAAGGTCGTGCCGACGTAGTCGAGCAGCTGGCGCAGCGGGAACGGCTCGTGGTGGATGTCCATCTTGCCGGCCTCGACCTTCGACAGGTCGAGGATGTCGTTGATCAGCTGGAGCAGATCGGTACCCGCGGACTGGATCACCTTGGCGAACTCGACCTGTTTGGGCGTCAGGTTCTGGGTCGAGTTCTGCGAGAGCACCCCGGCGAGGATCAGCAGGCTGGTCAACGGGGTCCGGAGTTCGTGCGACATGTTGGCCAGGAACTCCGACTTGTACTTCGACGCCAGCGCGAGCTGCTGCGCGCGTTCCTCGATCTCCTGGCGGGCCTGCTCGATTTCGAAGTTCTTCACCTCGATGTCGCGGTTCTGCCGCGCGAGCAGTTCGGCCTTCTCCTCCAGTTCCGCGTTGGACACCTGCAGTTTGGCCTGCTGCGCTTGAAGCTCCTCCGAGCGGGCCTGCAGTTCCTGGGCGAGCCGCTGGGATTCCTCCAGCAGGGAGTCGGTCCGCGCGTTGGCGATGATCGTGTTGACGTTGACGCCGATGGTCTCCATCAGCTGTTCGAGGAAGTCCTTGCGGACGGCGGTGAATTCGCCGAACGACGCCAGTTCGATCACGCCGAGCACCTGGTCCTCGAAGACGATCGGCAGCACGATCAGGGCGACCGGCGGGGCGGAGCCGAGGCTCGACGAGATCTTCACGAAGCCAGGCGGGGTCCGGTCGACCACGATCGGTTTCTTGGTCTGCGCGGCCTGCCCGATCAGCGACTGCCCCATCGCGAAATCCGATGGCGCGTCCGGTGCTTCGCTGTGCCCGTAGCTGGTGATCAGCCGCAGCCGGACGCCGTCCTCCCCGGATTCGGTGAGGAACAACGTCCCGTGCTGGGCGCCGACCAGCGGGGTCAGCTCGTTCATGATGAGCGTGGCCACCACCCGCAGATCCCGGTGGCCCTGCATCAGGCCCGAGATCCGGGCCAGGTTGGTGTTGAGCCAGTCCTGCTCCTCGTTCGCCCGCGTGGTCTCGCGCAGCGACTGGACCATCGCGTTGATGTTGTCCTTCAGCTCCGCGACCTCGCCCTGCGCTTCGACGGAGATCGACCGCGTGAGGTCGCCGGTGGCCACCGCGCTGGTCACCTCGGCGATCGCCCGGACCTGCCGGGTCAGGTTGCCGGCGAGCTCGTTGACGTTCTCCGTCAACCGCTTCCAGGTACCCGAAACGCCTTCGACCTCGGCCTGGCCGCCGAGCCGCCCTTCGCTGCCGACCTCGCGGGCGACGCGCGTGACCTCCGCGGCGAACGCGGAAAGCTGGTCGACCATCGTGTTGATGGTGGTCTTGAGCTCCAGGATCTCGCCCCGCGCGTCGACGTCGATCTTGCGGGAGAGGTCTCCCTGCGCGACCGCGGTGGTCACCTGGGCGATGTTGCGGACCTGGCCGGTGAGGTTGTTCGCCATCGAGTTGACGTTGTCGGTGAGGTCCTTCCAGGTCCCGGCGACGTTCGGCACCCTGGCCTGCCCGCCGAGGATGCCCTCGGTGCCGACCTCCCGCGCCACGCGAGTGACCTCGTCCGCGAAGGCCGACAGCGTGTCGACCATCGTGTTGATCGTCTGCGCGAGCGCGGCGACCTCGCCCTTGGCCTCGACGGTGATCTTCTGGGACAGGTCGCCCCTCGCGACCGCCGTCGCCACCTGGGCGATGGAGCGCACCTGGTCGGTCAGGTTGTCGGCCATGACATTGACCGACTCGGTCAGCCCCTTCCAGGTACCCGACACCCCCTTGACGTCCGCCTGACCACCCAGCCGCCCCTCGGTACCGACCTCACGCGCGACCCGCGTGACCTCGTCCGCGAACGACGACAACTGGCCGACCATCGTGTTGATGGTGTCCTTGAGTTCCAGGATCTCGCCGCGGGCGTCGACGCGGATCTTCTGCGAGAGATCGCCCTTCGCGACCGCGGTGGTGACTTCGGCGATGGACCGCACCTGGTCCGTGAGGTTGTCGGCCATGACGTTCACCGACTCGGTCAAACCCTTCCACGTACCCGACACGCCCTTGACGTCCGCCTGACCACCCAGCCGCCCCTCGGTACCGACCTCACGGGCCACGCGCGTGACCTCGTCCGCGAACGACGACAACTGATCCACCATCGTGTTGATCGTGTTCTTCAACTCCAGGATCTCGCCCCGCGCGTCCACGGTGATCTTCTGCGACAGATCACCCTTCGCCACCGCCGTGGCCACCTGCGCGATGGACCGAACCTGCGCGGTGAGGTTGCCCGCCATGAAGTTCACCGAAGTCGTCAGATCCCGCCACGTCCCCGCCACCCCGGGCACCTGGGCCTGTCCGCCGAGCGCGCCCTCGGTGCCCACCTCACGGGCCACCCGGGTGACCTCGTCCGCGAACGACGACAACTGATCCACCATCGTGTTGATCGTGTTCTTCAACTCCAGGATCTCGCCCCGCGCGTCGACCGTGATCTTCTGGGACAAGTCACCCTTCGCCACCGCCGTGGTGACCTCGGCGATGGACCGCACCTGATCGGTCAGGTTTCCCGCCATGAAGTTCACCGAAGTCGTCAGATCCCGCCACGTCCCCGCCACCCCGGGCACCTGGGCCTGCCCGCCCAGCCGTCCCTCGCTGCCGACCTCGCGCGCGACCCGCGTGACCTCGTCCGCGAACGACGACAACTGATCCACCATCGTGTTGATCGTGTTCTTCAACTCGAGCATCTCGCCCTTGACGTCGACGGTGATCTTCTGCGAGAGATCGCCCTTCGCCACCGCGGTCGCGACCTCGGCGATGTCACGGACCTGGCCTGTGAGGTTGCCCGCCATCGCGTTCACCGAATCGGTGAGGTCCTTCCAGGTCCCCGAAACCGAGGGCACCGCCGCCTGGCCGCCGAGCTTCCCGTCGGTCCCCACCTCGCGCGCGACCCGGGTGACCTCGGAGGTGAACAGCGCCAGCTGGTCGACCATCCCGTTGAAGACGACCGCCATCTCGTCCATCAGGACGTCGTCCACCTGGGGAAGGCGGGTGCTGAAATCACCGTCGCGAACGGCTTTCAGCCCCTGCAGCAGCCGCTGCAGGCCTTGGTCGTCGATCGCCGCGCGTTTGCTTCCCGGTTCCGGCATCGAAGTGCCTCCTTCGTTCATCCCCGCGCGGGTCCGGGAGGGCCGAGCGGAAGCCAGAAGACCACCGACGTACCCTCGCCCGGCCTGCTGGAAATCCGGAACCAGCCTTGCGCCGCTTCCGCGCGTTCACGCATCGAGGCCAGCCCGATGTGCTCGCCCGACGAGGTCTCGTGCGCGTTGTCCCCGCCCGGTTTCAGCCCGTCGCCGTCGTCGGTGACCTTCACCAGCAGGCCGCCGTCCTGTCCCGTCAGCGAGACCGCGACGGTTCGCGCGTTCGCGTGCTTTCGCACGTTCACCAACGCCTCCTGAAGAATCCGGAAGGCGGTGACGACGAGGTCGGGCGGCGGTTCGACGGCGAGATCGTGCCGCAGCGTGCAGTCGAGCCCCCAGCCGGCGACGACCTCGTCGAGGTAGTCCCGGACGGAGGCGACCAGGTCCTCGTCGTTCAGCGCGGGCGGGAGCAATTGGGCGACGAGGATCCGCAATCGCCGGATCGCCCCTTGAATCGCTTCGTCGAGTTGCATCAAAGCCGGATCGCGCCGTTGTGCGGCGAGCATCTGCAACCGCATGCTCACCGCGATCATCGACTGAATGGAATCGTCGTGAACATCCCACGCGATACGGCGACGTTCGGTTTCCTGTGCCCGTACCAAATGCGCGAAAGCCTGTCGCCGTTCGGTCCTTTCCTCCAGTGTTTTCCGGCGTTCGGTGAGGTCGCGGGTGACTTTGCCGAATCCGACGAGGACACCCTGTTCGTCCCGCAACGCGGTGATCACGGTATTGGCCCAGAACCGTGACCCACCACGGCGGACGCGCCAGCCCTCGTCCTCGTGGCTGCCCAGCTCCGCGGCGATCAGCAGTTCCGCCGCGGGTTTGCCGTCGGCGACGTCGGCATCGGTGTAGAAAACGGAGAAATGGCGGCCGAGGATCTCCTCCTCGGAGTACCCCTTGATCCGTTCCGCCCCCGGGTTCCAGCTGATCACCCGTCCGTCGACGTCCAGCAGGTAAATGGCATAGTCGACGACGCTGTGCATGAACAACTCGAAGAGCACAGCGCTGCGGTGATCGGGCGTCTGTTCCGATGGCAGCATGGCCATAGTGCAGCTTGGCACTCGGATACGTGTCCCCGCTACGGCCGTTCGAGGAGGCCATTCTTGCGCGCGTGCACCACGGCTTCGAGTTTCGAATGGGTGCCGGTCTTCATCAGGATCCGCTGCACGTGATTCCGCACGGTATTCCGCGCCAGCCGCAGTTCTTCGGCGATCCGGTCGGTCCCGGCGCCTTCGGCGATCAACCCCAGCACCTGCCGCTCCCGCAAGGTCAGCACCGGCCCGATCCGGCCCGAACCGCCCAGCATGGCGAGCGCGCCACTGAGCAACTCCGGGTCGATGACCATGTCACCTGCCGCGATGGTCCTGATCGCGGTGATCAATTCGTCGAGGAGACCGGATTTCAGCAGCAGCCCGGCGCCGCCGACCTCGAGGATCCTGGCGACTATGGCACTGTTCGCGTCGCCGGTCAGCACGAGCACCCTGCTCGACGGCGAGACCGCGCGAAACCCGGCGATGGCCTCGATCCCGTCGCCGTCCGGCAGCCGCCGATCGAGCAGCACGACGTCGGGCAGGTGCTCCTCCGCCGCGATCATCCCGTGCGCCAAGGACTCCACCGACGCCACCAGGTCGATCTCCGGGAACTCCTCGAAGGCCGCACCCATTGCTTCGGCCACCATCTTGTGGTCCTCGACGAGCAGCACCCGGATCGGGACCGCGGCCGGGGGCATGGGCTGCGGGGAGGTCGGGTTCGGCATGCACCTTCTCCGTCGATCGTGGTCTCGCCGGACCATTGTCCGGCAGATTCCCGGAAGTCGATCCCGCCCACGGCCGTAATTCACCCGCGTGCGGATTCGCGATCGGCCCGCCGGATGTGCCGGCGCATTGTCCCACCGCCGACGGCCCGGCTGTCGTTTCGACGCCAACCCGTGACCCGCCGTACCCGTCCGGCGACCGAGTGGGGTCTTTGTGCCCTCGATGGCACAACCTTCGGCGCTGACCGGAACGGCCCTCGATACCTCATCGTCGTAGGTGGCGAATTCGACGGCCGTGACCGCGGGAAGAGGGTGACTGGGACGTGACCACGAGAATCTGCGAGACCCGCCGCCGTCCCGGCACGCACGTCTCCGCCCGCCGGGTGCCACTCGCCACCGAACTCGACCGGCTGCCCCGGGTGGTGGCGAAACCGGAGACCCACGCCTCCCTCCTCGACGACGTCCTGACCGCCATCCGGCATTTCGACGGCGCGGCCTCGCGACACCGGTTCCCGCGATGGAGCCCGCGGGACCGGCGCGTCCAGCGGCTGCGCGGCTGGCTCAGCGGCGTCCCCGGCTGACCCGTCACACGCGTGATCAGAGCCGGAACTCGCGTGTCTGAAGGCGGAACTCTCGAGTTCCGGCCGCAAACACGCGAGTTACGGCTTCAATCACGCGTGTTCCGCCTGTCATACCGGGTGCCACCGGCCGATGTCGGACTCCATCGGCACGATCCGGGTCAGCGACGAGCGGATCTTCAGCTCCATCGCCCGGTCCCGGCCGCGGGTCCCGCGAGGGGCGTACGGGTAGAAGGTGCCGCGTTCCCGGCGGTAGACCATCGTCAGGCTCGGGTGGCGCAGGTCCCGCAACTCGGCGAAGTCGACCGTCGTGTGCAGCAGCCACGACGCGAACCCGGCCTGCGCCAGCCGCTCGTTGACGTCGACGAGATCGTCGAGCAGCCAGCCGAGGTCCCCGTTCTCCCGCCAGCAGCGGACGATCGTCCGGCCGTGCGCGTCGTGGGTGACCACGTTGCGGCGGGCGGGATCCCCGGCGAGACCCGCGATGATCTCCGCCTCCGTACCGGCACCCGGGCGTCCCTCCGCGACGAAGCAGACCGTCCCCGCACCGGTCGGCGCGAGCGCGTGACCGGATCGCAGCGTCAGCTCGGCCGACCTCAACTCCAGCAACGGAAGCAGGCTCGGCCGCACCGACCGGCCCTTCCCGAGCAGGCTTCCCAACAACGCCATGACTCCACCGCACCTTTCTTCGGCGTGAAGCCTTTCCGATGACGTCCTCGCGTCCTAGGGCCGCACGGTCACGTGTCGCCGGGGACAAGTCACCGGTTCAGGTGACCAACGGCCCTTTTCGGCAGCGGTCACCGGCTCCGCGGCCGAAGGAGCTTCCGGGTGTCCAGGGTGCCTTCGACGACGCCGCGCGCGACGTCCGACAGCTTCTTGTTCGAGCCGCGGGCGAAGGAACGCATGCGGTGGAAGGCGGTGCCGAGGTCGATACCGGCGCGCTCGGCGAGCATCCCCTTCGCCTGCTCGATGACGACCCGGCTGTCGAGCGCCCTCTGCAACTGCTCCGAGAGCGTCCGATAGCGACGTAATTCCCGCTGCTGCAGGAGACACAGCGTCGCGACGTCGGCGAGCGCACGGCCAAGCCGCCGGTCTTCGACACTCAAGGCCGCGGTTCCGGCACTGAGGAAGGCGATCGAACCGACGGTTTCCTCCATCGTGCGCAACGGGAGCGCGGAAACCGCGGCGTAACCCTTCCCCGCCATCCTGGCGACGTAACCCGGCCAGCGCGAGACCTCGGCGGAAAGGTCGTGTACGGCGACGTCCTTCCCGGTTTCGAAGGATTCGAGCGCGGGCCCGTCCTCCGCCACCGCGGGATGACGTTCGAGTTCCACGCCGGGCAGGAAGACCTCGGTGGAATCGATCGGCAGCAGCCGGGCGCATTCGCTGGACAAGGTGTCCACGACCCGATCCGGCCCCAGGTCTTCCGTGACACTCGCGGTCAGACTCGCGAAGGCGGCACAGACCGCGGGTTCCCTGTTCGCTCCTGCGGCGATCCCCGCGTCCCGGCTGTCCACCCGAGCGATTCTGGCCCGCACGGCGAAACCCGGCAACGACCAGATGGAGGATCCTGTGACCGAGCGCCACGCACAGCGACGACCGTTGATCTCGGCGGGGTAACGGTTACGGGGTTCTCAGCGGTTCCGCAAGGAAAACGGCGGCACCGTGTTCGCCCTCAGCGCCTCTTCGTCCATAGTGGACTCTCCGATCCCCGCCTTGCCGATCCTTTCCGCGACGAGGGCGCCCGGATCGGCGAGCGCATCGGCCCTTCCACTCAGGAAGGCCCACTCGTGCTCGTCCGAACCGTAGTAGAGCACGGTCCCGAACGACTCGGTGAACCGCCGCCAGGCCGTGATCAGCGTCTGGTTGCGCCACAGCGTCGGGCAGCCCGCCTGGCAGCCGACCACTCCGCCGTCGGTGAGCAGCGCCGTGCACCGGGCCAGGAAATCGGCTCCGTACAACCGGTTGTGCTGCGCCGCCGGGTCGTCGTTCTCGTCCGGCAGGTCGATCACGACCACGTCGTAGGAGTCGCCGCGTTCCCGGGCTTCGGCGAGGAACTCCCAGCCGTCGCGGTAGTGGACACGGACCTTTCCATCCCCGCGTTCGGCACGGGCGAGATCGTCGAGGCTGTAGCCGTAGGGAAGGTGCTCGGCGCAGGCACGGACCGCTTCGGCGTCGATGTCGACGTGGTCGACCACGTCCGCCCCCGCCGCGACGGCGAGCTCGGAAGCGACGCCTTCGCTGGACCCGATGATCAGCACCCGCTCGACGCGTTCGGCGAGCAGCAGCGTCGGGACCATCAGCGCCTCGTGGTAGACGAGCTGGCTCAGCTCCGTGCTCTGCCGTTCGTCGTCGCAGAAGAGCGAGACCCCCTGCGCGGTCCGTCCGATGAGGACGTTCTGGAACGCGGTGCGGCCCTCGAAAAGGACCTCCTCGACGTCCCAGTTCCGGGTGAGCCCCGCGCCCATCGGCTCGACGATCACTCGCTGCGCCATCAGTTCTCTCCTCGTTCCACAGTGGACATCCGGACGGTCCCGGCGCCGAGCATCTTCGCCAGCAGCTCGACCGCGCGCTCCGGATCCGCCCGGTCCCCGCAGGTGAACACGTCCACGAACACCGAGCCGATCTCCGGGTACGTGTGCACCGAAGCGTGCGATTCGGCCAGCAGCGCGAGCACCGTGACCCCTTGCGGGGCGAAGGAATGCGACACGACTTCGCAGACCGTCGCCCCCGCCTCGGTCACCGCTTCGGCGAGGGTCTTCTTCAGGAGGACGGCGTCGTCGAGCAGCGACGGCTCGATCCCCTCGAACTCCGCGAGTACGTGGCGGCCGGCGAACCGGCCGACGAGTGGTTCTTCACCCGGCATCGGCGAACCTCCCCACACAATAGGTGCGCAACGGCTCGATTCCGTTGAAAGCGACGGAAGAATAGCTGGCGGTGTACGCCCCGGTGCCCGGGATGTCCAGCCGGTCGCCCGCCTTCAACGACCTCGGCAGCGCGCACGGCGTCCGCTGGTACAACACGTCGTCACCATCGCAGGTCGGCCCCGCGAGGACCACCGGTCCTTCCGGTCCCTTAACGCCGACGGCCTCCAGCCGATACGCGACGGCTTCGTTCTCGCACTCCGCCATTCCGTTGTACCTGCCGACGTCGAGATAGACCCAGCGGCGTTCGTCGGCGGCGGCACGAGTGGTCACCAGTACGACTTCGGTCCTGATGAGCCCGGCGTCGGCGACGATCACGCGACCGGGTTCCAGCAGCAGCTCCGGCTCCGGCAGATGCTCGCCGAGGGCGGCTTGGATCACCGCCGCGTAGTCCGTCAGCGACGGCACGGGTTCGCGGTGCTCGGTGGCGAAGCCGCCACCGATGTTCAGCCGCTCCGGTACGACGCCCGCCTCGGCGGCGACCTTGGCCGCGGTCGCGATCCCGATCTCCCACGCGGCCGGATCCGGCTGCTGCGAGCCGACGTGGAACGCGATGCCCGGGCGCAGCCCGGCTTCCACGGCCTGACGGAGCAGGACCGCGGCCACCGCCGGTTCGCAGCCGAACTTGTGGCCGAACGGCGTGACCGAGTCGGGGCCGCCGGTCAGCAAACGGACCGAGACCAGCGAACCGGGCGCGTGCTCGGCCAGATTCGCCAGATCACCGGCGGAGTCCGTGGTGAATTCACGGACTCCTCGCGCGTAGGCGAAGGCGATGTCCGCCGGTTTCTTGATCGTGTTGCCGTACGCCAGTTCCGCCGCCCGCGCGCCGCGTGACAGGCACAGCTCGATCTCCGCCGTACCCGCCACGTCGAATCCCGCGCCGGTCGAAGCCACCGCGTCGAGTACCTCGGGAGCCGGATTCGCCTTGACCGCGTAGCGGATCAACGCGCCGGGGAAAGCCGCCGAGACCGCGGCCGCACGCTCCGCGACCAGGTCGGTGTCGACGACCAGGCACGGTGTCGGCGGCTCGCGGTCCGCCAGGAAGGCGCGGATCCGGTTCAGGCTTTCGCTCACACGCCTCAGGGTGTCAAAGGCCGATCACGGGCCCGGAACCCGGGGTCACGCCCGCGTGTCACCCGAGGGCTGCTCCGGCAGGTCGACCCCGTGTTCGGCGGCCAATCGCTCCAGATTGGCCAGATCGGCGCCGACGGCCGAGGCCCGGTCCTCGTCAGAGGCCTGCTTGGCGATCTGAACGTCCTTCCTCGCCTGCCGTACCCGGTCCCGCAGATTCACCGCGAACTCGCTCATCGTGCACCCCCGATCTCCCGCACCTTGTCTGCTTTCACCCTAGGACCCTCCGAATCGGTCACCCACGTGATCTGTGTCATCACGGGTTCGGTCGCGTCGGAGTGAAGCAGTATGACGGCTGCGCCCGGGTTTCGCAGATCAGCGGAGCCCCGCTTTTTCACCGGGCTCCCGCACGACCGCCCGGCGGCCGAGTACCGCGAGCGGGACGAGGGCGCACAACCCGCCCGCGACGCCGACCAGCACGTAGCCACCCAGGCCGAACAGCTGCCCGGCGAGCAGGCTCGCCGCGGCCGAGGTCCCCCAGACGAAGGCGTCGACCGTGCCTTGCGCCCTCGTCCGCTGCGCGGCCGGGAGGTCGCGGCTGAGCATGCTGCTGCCGCCGACGAACACCAGGTTCCAGCCGTAGCCCAGCAGGAACAGCGCGATCGGGATGCCCACGTGATGTGAATCGGGGGCGCCGATCACGGTGACCGCCGCGACGGTGATCGTCCCGATCCCGCCGAAGATCGTCGCGCGGCCGCCCCAGCGGTCGGCGATCCAGCCGGACAACGGCGCCAGCGCGAACATCCCGACCAGATGGGCGCTCAGCACCCAGCCGACCACGTCGAGACCTTGACCGTGCTCGTGCAGCTGTACCGGGGTCATCGTCATCACCGCCACCATCGCCAGCTGCGCGCAGACCATCGCCACGAGCGGCCCGAGGATCACCGGGTTCCGCACCGACATCCGCTCCCGTCCGGGCACGCCCTCTTCCGGGGCGGCGAGGCCACGCGGCAGGGTGGCGACGGCGACCACGGCGATGGCCACGACGATCGCCCCCGCCGCGATCGGACCGGACAGGGCGGGGAGCTCGGCGGCTTCCGCCCTCGCGGCGGCCGGCGCGATCAGCGCGGGCCCCGCGACCGCGCCGACGGTCCCCGCCCAGACCATTGTGGACAGTGCGAAACCCTTGCGGTGCTCGGGCGACAGATCGGCCGCGGTGTACCGGGAGAGCTGCGCCCCGCTGTTGCCGAAGCCGATCAGCGGCATCCCCGCGACCAGCGCGAGCACGGATCCGCCGAGCACGCCGGCGAACGAGATCAGCGCGCCCGTCACCGCCGCTCCGTACATCAGCACCAGGACGAACCGCCTGCCGTAGCGAGCGGCCAGCGCGCCCGACGACAGCGAACCCAGGGCGGAACCGAGTACCAGCACGGCGCTCGGCAACCCGCTCCAGGCCGCGCCGGCGTGCTCGACCATGATCAACGCGGCCGTGGTGGACAGGCCGACGACCGCGGTACTGAGACAGGCGACGCCCACGAAGAGCGCGAACATCGGTTTCATGATTCAAACCTAGGGATTCCCGGCGCCGCGGCGAATAGGCTGACGAAGGCCTCGCGGGGGTGCGAGGCACATCATGGAAGGAATCCGGGCGCGATGACCTTACGATCGGAAAGGGCGCTGGACGACCTCGACTGGCGGCTCCTCGAAACGCTTCAGGCCGACGGGCGGCTCTCGTTCAAGGAGCTGGGCCGCCGCGTGAACCTCTCCGCGCCCGCCGTCGCCGAACGGGTCCGGCGGCTGGAGGAGGCCGGCGTCATCACCGGGTATCGCGCCAAGGTCGACGCGCGACGCGCCGGGTACGACCTGCAGGCGTTCGTCGAAATGCGCTGCTCGCTCGGCAGCTGCCTGCTGCGCACCAGCAAGTCGGAGGACTACCCCGAGGTGGTGGAACTGCACCGGCTCAGCGGTGACCGGTGCACCATGCTGAAGGTGCGGGCCGTATCGCTCGAACATCTCGAAGGCCTCTTCGAACGGCTGGGCAAACACGGCGAGATCAGGTCGTCGGTGGTGCTGTCGACGCAGTACGAGGGCAGACCGGTCGGCCCCCCGGTGGAGGACTACCTGAAGGCGACCAAGAGCGAGGGCTGGAGCGTCTGAATACTGGGGCCATGGCATTGCTCTTCGCCGACGGCTGGTTCGGTCCCGAGCCCGGGGACTGGCAGTCGGTATGGCTCGACCGTTACCCGGGTTCGCGGAGGTTCGCCCAGGACGACTGGGACGCCCCCGTCCGCGAGGACTGGGTCGCCCGGCTGGACGAGGCGCTCGCGGAAGCGACCGATCCTCCGGTGCTGGTGGCGCACAGCCTCGGCTGCCTGACCGTGCTGCACTGGCTCGCGGCCGGGGGCGACCGGCCGGTGCGCGGCGCCCTGTTCGTCACGCCTCCCGACGTCGAGGAGAACCCTGAGCCCGCGCTGGCCGGGTTCGCCCCGATCCCCCGCCCCCGGCTCCCCTTCCCCGCCGTCGTCGCGGCGAGCGCGAACGACCGCTGGATGACCCCGGCCCGCGCCCGGTACTTCGCCGGGGTCTGGGGCGCGGAATTCGCCGACATCGGTTTCGTCGGGCACCTCACCGGAGCGCACGGGCCGTGGCCCGAAGGCGAGAAGCTCGTCGCTCCCCTGCTCCGGGGAGACGGATCAGGAATCGAGAAGCGAAAGTCTTCCGAACTCACCTAGCGTGACCATCGTCGACGAAGAACGGCTCGAAGCTGGTTAGATCGAGCCCGGTGAGGCTGACGGAACGTACACGCGGCCCACATGAGGATGGAGAAACGATGCGCAAGACCTCCCGGCCGCAGGCGCCCGAGGGACACCCCGCCGACAGCCACGACCTGATCCGTGTCCTGGGCGCGAACGAGAACAACCTCAAGAACGTCGCCGTCGAGCTGCCGAAGCGACGGCTCACGGTGTTCACCGGTGTCTCCGGATCGGGAAAGAGCTCCCTGGTCTTCGACACGATCGCGGCCGAGTCGCAGCGGCTGATCAACGAGACGTACAGCACCTTCGTGCAGGGCTTCATGCCGACGCTGGCCCGGCCCGAGGTCGACGTGCTCGACGGCCTGACCACCGCGATCATCGTCGACCAGCAGCGGATGGGCTCCGACCCCCGCTCGACGGTCGGCACCGCCACCGACGCGTACGCGATGCTGCGCATCCTCTTCAGCCGGATCGGGAAGCCGCACATCGGTTCTCCGCAGGCGTTCTCGTTCAACGTCGCCTCGATCTCCGGCGCGGGCGCCGTGACCGTCGAGAAGGGCGGCCGGACCACCAAGGAGCGCCGCGAGTTCAGCATCACCGGCGGGATGTGCGCCCGGTGCGAAGGCCGGGGCAAGGTCAACGACATCGACCTCACCGCGCTGTACGACGACACCAAATCCCTCAACGAGGGCGCGCTGACGATCCCCGGATTCTCCATGGACGGCTGGTACGGCCGCATCCTGCGCGGCTGCGGTTTCTTCGACCCCGACAAGCCGATCAAGAAGTACACCAAGCGGCAGCTGGACGATCTGCTCTACAAGGAGCCGGTCAAACTCAAGATCGAGGGCATCAACCTGACCTATTCGGGACTGATCCCCACGATCCAGAAGTCGTTCCTGTCCAAGGACCGCGAGGCGATGCAGCCGCATATCCGCACGTTCGTGGACCGGGCGGTCACTTTCGCGGTCTGCCCGGAATGCGACGGGAGCAGGCTCAGCGAACTCGCGCGGTCTTCGAAGATCAAGCGGATCAACATCGCCGACGCCTGCCGCATGCAGATCAGCGACCTCGCCGACTGGGTCCGCGGCCTCAAGGAGCCGTCGGTGGCGCCGCTGCTGGAGAAGCTCCAGCACACGCTCGACTCCTTCGTCGACATCGGACTCGGCTACCTCTCCCTCGACCGGCCGTCCGGCACGCTTTCGGGTGGCGAGGCGCAGCGTACGAAGATGATCCGGCACCTCGGGTCTTCGCTCACCGACGTCACCTACGTGTTCGACGAGCCCACCATCGGGCTGCACCCGCACGACATCCAGCGCATGAACAACCTGCTCCTGCAGCTGCGCGACAAGGGCAACACCGTGCTGGTCGTCGAACACAAGCCGGAGACCATCGCCATCGCCGACCACGTCGTCGACCTCGGCCCCGGCGCGGGGACCGCGGGCGGGACGATCTGCTTCGAGGGCACCGTCGACGGCCTGCGCGCCAGCGACACCATCACCGGCAGGCACCTCGACGACCGGGCGTCGCTCAAGGACAGCGTCCGCGAACCCACCGGCAAACTGGAGATCCGCGGCGCGGACCGGCACAACCTCCGGAACGTGGACGTCGACGTCCCGCTCGGCGTGCTGTGCGTCGTCACCGGCGTCGCCGGCTCCGGCAAGAGCTCCCTGCTCCACGGATCGATCCCGGCCGACGAGGGTGTGGTCTCGGTCGACCAGACCCCCATCCGCGGCTCGCGGCGGAGCAACCCCGCCACCTACACCGGTCTGCTCGAACCGATCCGCAAGGCGTTCGCCAAGGCCAACGGCGTGAAGCCGGCGCTGTTCAGCGCCAACTCCGAGGGCGCCTGCCCGACCTGCAACGGCGCGGGTGTCATCTACACCGACCTCGGCATCATGGCGGGCACCGCGACCACCTGCGAGGAATGCGAAGGCAAGCGGTTCCAGGCTTCGGTGCTGGAGTACACCTTCGGCGGCAAGAACATCAGCGAGGCACTGGAGATGCCGGTGTCCGAGGCCGTGAAATTCTTCGGCGAGGGCGAAGGGCGCATCCCCGCCGCGCACGCGATCCTCAGCAGGCTCGACGACGTCGGGCTCGGCTACCTCAGCCTCGGCCAGCCGCTCACCACGCTTTCCGGTGGTGAACGGCAGCGGCTGAAGCTCGCGACGCATATGGGCGACAAGGGCGGCGTCTACCTCCTCGACGAGCCGACCACCGGTCTGCACCTCGCCGACGTCGAAAACCTGCTCGCCCTGCTGGACCGGCTCGTCGACTCGGGCAAGTCGGTGATCGTGATCGAGCATCACCAGGCGGTCATGGCGCACGCCGACTGGATCATCGACCTCGGCCCGGGCGCGGGACACGACGGCGGCAAGATCGTCTTCGAGGGTACGCCGTCCGACCTCGTCGCGAGTGCCTCGACGCTCACGGGTGAACACCTGGCGGCCTACGTCGGCAAGTGACCTTTCTGCCCCCGTCCGCATTTAGTCCTCTAAATGCGGACGGGTCGCGGGTTCGCCACGTCGCGGTCGGGCCAAGGTGGGAGTGCGGGCTTCACGGGCGACGCCGGCCGCTCACGTTGCGAAAGCCACTCAGTGTCAGGGTGGTTGTGCTGCTCGTGTGAGTGGTTAGGGTCCGGTCTTGGTCGCGTGGTGACTCTGAAAGCCACTGCCTTG
>NZ_JBHXIB010000005.1:0-32493 GCF_042723975.1 Amycolatopsis sp. NPDC058340
CCCTTCCCTCGGCTGAGCCGAGGGAAGGGGGCCTTCACGCGCGAAACGGTCAGCCGCGCAGGGCTTCCGAAAGCTTGATCCGGCTGCCCACCCGCAGGACGCTGTTCTGGTAGATCCGCGCGCCCAGCCAGGTGAAGAGGGCGATGGCGCCCACGGTCAGGCCCAGCGACGCCACGATCTCCCACACCTCGACGGTGCCGGCCGCGATCCGCGCGGGCATCAGCACCGGGGACAGCAGCGGCACCAGGGAAAGCACCTTCGTCCCCGTGCCTTCCGGCGCCTGAGCCAACAGGTTGAAGCCGACGACGAAGCCGAGGATCAGCACGATGTTGACCGGCCCGATCACCGACTGGGTGTCCTCCTGCCGGGAGACCAGCGAACCCATGGCGCCGTAGACGGTGGCGTACAGGAGGAACCCGAGCAGGTACCACACCACACCCCACAGCAGGGCGCTCGTCGCGACCCCGGACAGCGTCAGCACGTCGGTCGCCGAAGCGACGATGAACCCGGCGCCGCCGATGATCACGAGCTGCGTCAGCCCGACCAGGCCGAGCCCGATCACCTTGCCCAGCAACAGATGCCACGGCCGCACCGTGGACAGCAGGATCTCCACCACCCGGCTGGACTTCTCTTCGACCACGCCCTGCGCGACCAGCGTCCCGTAGGTCACGATGCTCATGTACAGCAGCACCGCCACGATCAGCCCGATGACCATCCGCTGCGACTTCTCGGGGTCAGGCGGTTTGATCGAGTCGACCTCGACCTGCGTCTGGTGGACCGTCCGCATCACCTCGTCGGGCGTCTTCTGCGCCTCGGAAAGGATGCCGTTCAACACTTCCTGCTGGGAAACGCCGTTCAGCAGCGCGCGCAGTTTGGTGTCCAATTCGGACTTGACGAGCACCTTCAGCTCGGTGGCGTTGCCGGACAGCAGCGCGTCGAGATCGCCGTTCTCGACCTGCGACCGGCCCTGTGCCGGATCGGCGACGGTGACGGTCTCGATCTTTTCGCCGATGGCCTCGCCCGCGGTCTTGAGCTGCTGCGCGATCCCGGCGGTCTGGCCGGTGAGACCGACCTTGCTCTTGTCCTCGTTGCTGATCAGCGTCGACTGCAGCAGGACGTAACCCATCAGCATGACCAGCAGCACGGCGGTGCCGACCACGAAGGACCTGGTGCGCAGCCGGGTGTTCAGCTCGCGTTTGGCGATGAGCCAGACCGCGCGCCATGAGGAAACGGTGTTCATGCGGAAACTCCCTGTGCCGCCGGCTTTTCCGCGACGGCGTCGCGGAAAAGCTCGGTCAGCGAACGCCTGCGTTTGCTGAATTCGGTGACCGGCCCGGTCGCCAGCGCCGCGGCGAGCACGGCCTGATCGTCGGCACCCGTCTCGAGTTCGAGGATCGTCGTCTGGCCGTTCTGCTCGACCGTCCGGACACCGGGGACGGCCGAAGCCCAGCCGGGTGCGGCGCCGGGCGCGGTGACGACGAGCCCGTTGCCCGCGCCGGCGGTCAGCTCCCCGACGGTGCCGGAAGCGACCATCCGTCCACTTCGGATGATGCCGACCCGATCGCACAGCCGCTCGACCAGATCCAGCTGGTGACTGGAGAACACCACCGGCACGCCGGTCGCGGCCTTCTCGCGCAGCACGCCGCTCATCACGTCCACGGCCAGCGGGTCGAGGCCCGAGAACGGCTCGTCCAGCACGAGGACCTTCGGATCGTGCACCAGCGCCGCGGCGAGCTGCACGCGCTGCTGGTTGCCGAGGCTCAGCTTCTGCACCTCGTCCTTGCGCCGTTCGGTCAGCCCGAGCCTGGCGATCCAGTTCTCGGCGCTGCGGTGGGCGTCGTTGGCCGACATCCCGTGCAGCTCGGCGAGATAGACCAGCTGCTCCAGCACCTTCATCTTCGGGTACAGCCCGCGTTCCTCCGGCATGTACCCGATATGGGTGCGGGTCTCGTGGGTGATCGGGGCGCCACCGAAGCGCACCTGGCCGGAGTCGGCCGCCAGCACCCCGAGCACGATCCGCATCGTGGTGGTCTTGCCAGCGCCGTTGCTGCCGACGAAGCCGAACAGCTCACCGGGCTGGACCTCGAAGCTCACCTCGTCCAGCGCCACCTTCGCGCCGTAGCGCTTGGAGATCTTGTCGATCTCCAGCTTCCCCTCGCTCATTTCCACTTCCCCTCCTCGAAATACCGCACCAGCGCCGCGAATCCCCGATGGACGCCGGAAACCGTGCGGTTCCGCTCGATCAGCCCGTCGAGCTTGACGTTGCCCACCACCGACGTGGCCCGGTACACCAGGACCGCCCGGCTCGCTCCGGCGAGCACCCCGCCCGCCACCAGCACGACGGCGACCACGCCGATGGAAACCTTGTGCCGCTTCTTGTCCCCGGTCATGCCGGAGCCACCCCCTCGAAGTCGGTGTAGTCCTCGGGATCGTCGTCCGGCAGCCGCCACGCGAGCCACAGTGCCGGTAGCGACGTCCCGAAGACGAACAACGCCGCTGTCATCGCGGACAGCAGGGAACCGGAATCCGGTTGCCCCGCCGCGTAAAGCCCGTACCCGAGATCCACCAGCATCAGCACGCAGATCCCTTGGAACGCAGCGTAGTGCGCGCGGTCCCGCAACAGCAGCTCGCGTTCGTCGAGATCCTTCACGGCGGAGCCGGGTCTGCCGACGGCCTTGCGCAGCACCGCCACGGTGCCGACACAGAGACACAATCCGGGCCCCATCAGGCCGATGGCGAACCACAAGGTCGGCTCACGCAGCAGGGCGGCGCCGGCGATCACGACCAGATGGCCGATCACGGCCGCGACGGCGAGACGACGGCGATCCGATCGTGTCCGGGTGATGGTCATACGGGGCTCACCCCTTCGAAATCCTCGGGGTCGTCGTCGGGCAGCGACCAGCCGAGGATGATGGCGGACACCGTGGTGCCGGTGATCAGCAGCGCGCAGGCCATCATCGCGCCGCCGCCCTTGGGGCCGGGGACCAGGAGGCCGTACAGCACCGCGAACAGCATCATCGTCACCAGGATCTGGTAGCTGACATAGGTGACGCGGTGGCGCATCTCCCGCTCGCGCTCGTCGAGCCGCATCGAGAAACCGCCGCTCATCTTGCCGGTGAGGATGCGAAGCAGGTACTGCGCGCCGCCCGCCACGACGCCTCCGCCGAGCCAGCACACGAGAAAGGCTCCGTTCTGGCCAGTCTGGTAGAAGACGGCTCCGGCGATCAGGACCAGATCGCCCGCGACCACCAGCACACTCAACGCCCGCCGCCGTTTCCGCGTGCGCCACGTCGGCAACTTCAGCGCTCGCTTGCGTTCTACCTCGTCCAGCCGTTCCTGCTGGCGGTCCCAGTACGCCGCGAGACGGCCTCGCTCCTCGCTCATGTTCCCCCCTCCCGGTAGACCTGAGTGGACAGCGGCGTGAACGGTTCGCGGCTGAACACGGCCTCGACCGGGAGGTCGAACACCGCGCAGATGCGGAACGCCAGGTCCAGGCTCGGGTAGTGGTCTCCCCGTTCGAGCGCGCCGATGGTCTGCGGGTTGACCTCGACGGCCGTCGCGAGGGCGGCCCTGCTCAGTCCACGCTCGGCCCGGAGCACGGGAAGCCGGTTGTAGATCGGCAGCTCTTTGCCGCGTCTTACCGGGCTCATGGAACATACTGTTGCAAAAACCCAACGACTCGTCAAGCTGAGGGCATGACTCACCGCATTTAGAGGACTAAATGCGGGAGGTCAGGCGAGGCCGGCGAGCGATTTGCCGACAAGCTCCTGGACGCGGGCGCGGGCGGCCTCGGCGTCGGGGGCGACCAGGCCGAGCCGGGTGCGGCGTTCCAGGACGTCCTCGACGTCGAGCGCGCCTTCGTGCCGGACGGCCCACACGACCTCCGCCGCGCTGATGTCGGTCCCGTCGAACAGGGGCAGCCCCAGTTCCGGGTCGACTTCGCCGAGTGCCGCGACCCGCGGTGCTTCGGTGCCGTACTTCGCGACCAGCCGAGCTGGCGCGTCCACAGTGGACAGACGGTCACGCGGGGTCGCGCCCAGCAACGGGAGCCTGGACGTGGTCGACGGCCCGGCGAGCAGTCCGGACCGCTTCAGTGCGGCGTCGACGGCGTCTTCGGCCATCTTCCGGTACGTCGTCAGCTTGCCGCCGACGACGGTGAGCACGCCATCGGCTCCGGTCACCACCGCGTGCTTGCGCGAAAGATCGGCGCTCCTCCCACCGCCGCCTTCGACCAGCGGCCGCAGCCCGGCGAACGTGCCCGCGACGTCGGCGCGGGTCAGCGGGCGGGTGAACGCCGTCGACGCCACTTCGAGCAGGAAGTCCACATCGGACTCCGGCACGGCAGGCACGCGCGGCACCGGGCCGTCGGTCGGTTCGTCGGTGACGCCGACGAACACCCGGCCGTCCGGTTGTGGCAGCAGGAAGACGAAGCGGTTGTTCTCGCCGGGAACGGGCACGTTGACCGACGTCGCGCCGATCCGCGCCGCTCCTGAGGTCAGGACGAGGTGCGAGCCGCGAGACGGCCGCAGCCGCACCGACTCCGCCAGCTCGCCGGCCCAGACACCCGTCGCGTTGATCACCTGCCGGGCGTGGATCTCGATCTCCTGCCCGGTGAGCCTGTCCCGCGCCAGCACCGATTCCGCGCCGAGCCGGAGCGCCTCGACCCTGGTGAGGATCTTCGCGCCGCGTGCCGCGGCCGTGCGGGCGAGACTCACCACCAGGCGCGCGTCGTCGGTCAGCGCGCCGTCGTAGGCCAGCAGCGCCCCGCGCAGGCCTCGCGGGGACAGGCCGGGCGCGAGCGCCAGCGCCTCCGCGGCCGGGACCGACCTCGGCCGGGGCAGCACCGACGCCGGGGTCCCGGCCGCGCGGCGAAGGCCGTCACCGGCCACGAGGCCGGTCATGATGAAGGCCTGCTGACCGCGAGAGGTCTCGCGGTACATGGGGAACAGCTGCGGGATCGCCCTGGTGAGATGCGGGGCGGTGCGGGTCATCAGTATCCCGCGTTCGACGGCGCTTTCGTGCGCCAGCGCCAGATCGCCCTTGGCGAGGTACCGGAGCCCGCCGTGGACCAGCTTGCTGGACCAGCGCGACGTGCCGTACGCCAGGTCGTACGCCTCGATCAGGGCCACCGAGAGCCCGCGCGCGGCCGCGTCCAGCGCGATCCCGGTGCCGGTGACGCCGCCGCCGACCACCACCAGATCGACCCGCTCGCCGCCGGCCAGCGCCGTGAGTTCCCGGTCGCGCCGCAGGGCGTTGAGCGAGCCCGGCGTCACGGGCGCAGCGCCGCGTCGAGCACGTGGGCGAACTCCGTCATCAGCGCCTTCTCGTTCACGTCCGTGGTGGCGGGACGGTACGAGAACGCGAAGGACTGGATGAGCAGCAGCAAGGTGCGAGCCTGCGAAGCCAGGTCACCCTTGCGGATCGAGCCGTCCTCGTGGCCCGACTTCAGCAGGTGCAGGATCACGCCTTCGGCGAAGCGCTGGGTCTTCCCGAACCGCTCGACGATGTAGGGCAGGACCAGTTCCGAATCGAGGTCCAGCAGGGTGCGGAACAGCGGGTCGCCCGACAGCGCGGCGACGGCGGCCGAAGAACTCTGGACGAGCTTCTCGCGGAAGTGGGCGGGCTCGACCTCTGGTTCCGCGGCGCCCTGCAGCAGGCCGCCGAACTCACGGGTCATGAGGGTCGCGAGCACGCTGCGCACGTCCGGGAACCGGCGATAGACGGTCATCCGGCTGACCTTGGCGGTCCTGGCGATCTCGGCGAGGGTGGTCCGCCGCACGCCGACGGCGAGCACGCACTTCTTCGCGGCGTCGAGCAGAACGTCGTCGGACACACGCGTCGAGGCCTGGCGGGATCGCGTGTCCGCCAGCGCCGAAACGCCTGTTTCCGCAGGTGAGTGACGTTTTACGTGCATATGTAACACTGTAGTCGTGACCGAGCTTATTGACCACCGGTTAAGACGATCCTGGACGTCCGAGGCCGGTGACGCCGCCCACCTTCCGGCCAAGGCCCTGAGGTGGCTCGTCCAGCGTATCGGGCCGTTGGGCTCCGCGGCGCCCTTCGCGCCCGATTCGGCGCTGTCCGTTCCCGAACCGGTGCTGGACGAACGGCCCAAGCGAGACCTCGAGGAACTCGTCGGCGCCGAGTACGTCCTGACGGCGCCGGGGGAACGGCTCGCGCGGGCCAGTGGTCTGTCCTATCTGGACTTGATGCGGCGCCGGGGGTTCGGTGATTTCCCGGTGCCGGACGCGGTCGTCCTGCCGGAGAATCCCGCCGAAGTCCAGTCGGTGCTGGAAATCTGCGCACGGTACGACGTCGGCGTCGTCCCGTTCGGTGGCGGGACTTCGGTGGTCGGCGGGGTCGCCGCGCTGCGCGGGGACAAAACCGCGGTGATCGCGCTCGACCTCACCCGGCTCGGCGAACTGGTCTCCGTCGATCCCGTGTCCCGGATCGCGGTCCTGCAGGCGGGGGTCACCGGCCCGGAGGCCGATCGGCTGCTCGCCGAGCACGGCTTCACCCTCGGGCACGTGCCGCAGTCCTACGAACGTGCCACCATCGGCGGCTTCGCCGCGACCCGGTCCGCCGGGCAGGCCTCGTCGGGCTACGGCCGGTTCGAGGACATGGTCAAGGGCGTCCGGCTCGCGACCCCGTGCGGGGAATGGAAACTCGGCGTCGCGCCGGCCTCGGCCGCGGGACCCGATCTGCGGCACCTCGCCATCGGCAGTGAGGGCACGCTCGGCGTGATCACCGAGGTCGCCCTCCGCGTCCGGCCGGTGCCGGAAGTACGCCGCTACGAGGGTTTCGTCCTCGACGGCTGGGAGAAGGGCACCGACGCGGTCCGCGAACTCGCCCAGCGGCACGTGCTCGCGGACGTGACGCGACTGTCCGATGTGGACGAGAGCGAGGTTTCGCTGGCGCTCAACGACAGTTTGAAGACCAAGGCGCTGCGCCGGTACCTCAAGGCGCGCGGAGTGCACGCGCCCTGCCTGCTGATCGTCGGCTGGGAAGGCGCGTCGAAACGCGAGGTCGCCCAGCGCCGCCGGGAGACCACCCGTGTACTGGCGGAGTTCGGCGCCGTCCGTATCGGAACCGCGCTCGGCGAGTCCTGGCGCCGCGGCCGGTTCTCCGGACCTCGGCAGCGAGACGCCTTGATGGACAACGGGGTCTGCGTCGAAACCCTGGAAACCGCCGCGTACTGGGCGGAACTGAGCGACCTGCGGGACGCGGTCCGCGCCGCGCTCACCGCGACGCTCGGCAACGCCATCATCATGTGCCACGTCTCGCACGCCTACGAAACGGGCGCGTCGCTGTACTTCACCGTGCTCACCCCGCGCGACGAGGCCGACCCGATCGCCCAATGGCAGCGGGCGAAGGCGGCGGCCTCGGAGGCGATCACCGGTATCGGCACGATCTCGCACCACCACGCCGTCGGTGTCGACCACGCGCGCTACCTGGCGGCGGAGATCGGCGAGCTCGGCGTCGAAGTGTTGCGGGCGGCGAAGAAGGCCGTCGACCCGAGCGGGATCCTCAATCCCGGGAAGCTTCTCTGAGCCGGTTGGCGGAGCTGAGAGACTTTCCGGAAAGTGACTCAACGCGTGAACCCGCCCTGCCGACGTCGATCGCGGACGCGGGTTCACCGACAGATTCTCTGCTCAGCGTCCCGGCCTCGACCAGCGTGCAGTCCAGACCGTGTGTTTCGGCGGGGATCCCGTCCAGCGCCGCGGCCCGGCGCTGTTCGAGGTCGGCGACGCGGATATGCCTGCCGTCCACCAGGATCGGCAGCCGGATGTCCGCGGCGCCGACGTACGTCACCACGTCGTCGAGCACGGTGCCGTCGTCGAGGGTGATGGCCGGGGCGGTCAGCCGCACCAGGTTGTAGCGCATGCCGTTGCCCTCGCATCGGTCGAGCACGGCCAGCTGTTCGGGCGTCGCGAACCAGACGGCGTGCTCCTCGACGACGCCCGGCGCGGCGGCCAGCGTCGCGGGGCGTTGCCCGTCACGGAACCGGAGCCCGGACGCCCAGACGGCGGCGAGATCGGTGCAGCGCGCGTGGCAGACGACGACCGGCCCCTCCAGGCCCATGTTCTCCCGCAGCCAGGTGATCTTGGACGGGCACGCGTTCGAGCCGTAGGCGAGCACGGCTTGGCGCCGGCGCCAGCCCTCTGGCGCGGTGTCGAGGCTGTGGCCGGCACCGTCGAAGTGGACGAAGGAATGCCCTGGCCGCGCACCCGGATACGGATCGGCCGGGAAATCGGCGTCGGTGAAGAGTTTCACCACGTCACCACGCTGCGCAGGACGTCTCCGTGATGCATGCGCTCGAAGGCCTGCTCGACGCCGTCGACGCCGATCCGCTCGGTGACGAACTTGTCGAGCGGGAGCCTGCCCTGCAGGTAGAGGTCGATCAGCATCGGGAAATCCCGCGAGGGCAGGCAATCGCCGTACCACGACGACTTGAGCGAGCCGCCGCGCGAGAAGAAGTCGATCAGCGGCAGATCCAGCCGCATGTCGGGGGTCGGGACGCCGACGAGCACCACCGTGCCCGCCAGGTCGCGCCCGTAGAACGCCTGCCGCCACGTTTCGGGCCTGCCGACCGCGTCGATCACGACGTCGGCGCCGAACGAATCGGTGAACTCCCGGATCGCCTCGACGACCTGGTCTTCGCTCAGCCCTTTGCTGTTCAGCGTGTGCGTGGCGCCGAAGTCCTTCGCCCAGGCGAGTTTCCGGTCGTCGGTGTCGACGGCGACGATGGTCTTCGCGCCCGCCAGGTTCGCCCCCGCGATCGCGGCGTCACCGACACCGCCACAGCCGATGACCGCGACGGAATCGCCCCGGCTCACCGCACCGGTGTTCAGCGCGGCGCCGAGACCGGCCATCACCCCGCAGCCGAGCAGCCCGGCGACGGCGGGCTCGGCGGCGGGGTCGACCTTCGTGCACTGTCCACTGTGGACGAGCGTCTTTTCGAGGAACGCCCCGACGCCGAGCGCCGGTGACAGGGCGGTGCCGTCGGCCAGTGTCATCGGCTGGGCGGCGTTGAACGTGGAGAAGCAGTACCAGGGCCTGCCCCGGCGGCAGGCGCGGCAGGTGCCGCAGACCGCGCGCCAGTTCAGGATCACGTAGTCGCCCGGTTCGAGGTCCGTGACGCCGTCGCCGACGGCCTCCACGAACCCCGCCGCCTCGTGGCCGAGCAGGAACGGGAACCCGTCGTTGATCCCGCCCTCGCGGTAGTGCAGGTCGGTATGGCAGACACCGCACGCCTTGACCGAGACGACGGCCTCGCCGGGCCCGGGATCGGGCACCGTCACGGATTCCAGCGAGACCGGCTCACCCTTGGCGCGGGAAACGACGCCCTGGACCTCGTACGGCATGCCCACCTCCGAGTCGACGAACCTCCGAGCTTGCCATGTGGGCGGCCCGGATCGCGACATCCGCTCGGGTGCGGTAACGATTCAGTGCCCGGGCGTGATGATGTAGGCGATGCCGCCGGGACCACTGGAAACGCCGCCGTTCGTGTTGTACCGCTTGGTGCGCTGCCAGATGGTTTCGAACTGGTGTCGTTTGTAGACGTTCCGGACCCGGTCGTTGCTGCTCGCGGCCGGGTCGTTCGCGATCACGTCACCGTCCTTGGTGAAGCCGACGACGACCATGATGTGCCCGGCGGTGCCGTAGCCCGCGCCGTCGAGTTCCTCGGCCTTGAACGACTGCGACGTGATCACCGGGATGCCGCGCGCAATGTACTTTTCGAGTTCGTTCAAGGAGTGCAAACGGGTGATGTGCCCACGCAGTCCGAGTGAAGCGGCGTACGCGGTGTTGAACGGCCAGTTGCCGGTTCCGTCGTAGGCGTAGTCGAAGGTGTAACGGGCGGCGTACGCGACGGTCGGATCGACGTAACCCTCCGGGATCCACTTCATGTCTTCGGGCTTGGGCCGTTTGCCCCAGTACTCGGCGACCATTTCGGTGGACGTCGGGCTGCACCAGTTCTCGCCGCCACCGCCGTACTCCGGGAACTGTCCTTTGTGGAGGTTCTGCGCGTAGGCGGGCACCTTGAGCTCGATGCCGGTGGCACGGCCCGGTTTCGTCGGCCGCACCTCGAAGCGGTCCGGGACCAGCGACGTCATCGCGCCGACCGACGTCACCGAAGGCGTGGCGTGGGAACCGGCCTCGCGGTACAGGCTGACCCGCAGCTGGTACGAGCGAAGCGCGACGCCCGCCTTCATGACCAGCGTGTCGACGTCGACCGCGGCGTTGGCGTCGCTCTGGCCGTCGACGCTGGTGCGCTTGATGTCGGCGTCGCCGCTCGCCCACCGGCCCATCACGTACCAGGCGGTCTCGGTACCCGACGCGGTGCGGCCCTTCGCCTCCACCTTGACCCAGGTCTTGGCGGGTGTCTTCGCGTTCCACGAAGCGACCAGCTGGGAGGCGTCGAAGCCGTGCGTGTGGCTCCGCGACGTCCACTGGCCGTATTCGTAGGTCTTCGTGGTGCCGAGCGTGGGTTCGGTGTGCTCGATCGTGCCGATCGGGCGGTCGATGCGCAGCGCGCCGCGGTCGAGGCCGAGCCCTTCGAGCCTGCCGTCGCGGAAACCGGGGTGACCGGACCATTCGTGGTAGTCGATCGACTCGTCGTCCGGGCGACCGGGACCCGCCTCCGCCGTCTGTGCCGTCACCGCGGTCATCGTCGCGATCGTCAGCAGCGTGACCAGCCCTCGTATGCGCATCCCGGCTCCATCCCTCGATTCCACCCAGTAGGGAAGGGATTTTCGCCGGTCGCGCGAGGTATGTAAACAGTTGCCTACAAGACGGCCTGAGTCTGTGTCACTTTCGCGACCAGCTTGCCCTCGTCGTCGCGGATTTCGGTCTCCACCACGATGAGCTTGCGGCCGGCGTGCAACGGCTTCGCGGTCGCCGTGGCGTGGCCGGACCGGACCGCGCGCAGGAAGTTCGTCTTCGATTCGACGGTGGTCGTGCCCTGCCCGCCCTCCGGCAGGTTGAGGAACGCGCAGACCGCGCCCGCGGAATCGGCCAGCGCCATCAGCGTGCCGCCGTGCAGTACCCCGCCGAGCGTGCAGAGCGTTTCGTCCCAGGCGATCCGGGCGCGTACGGCGGCGGGGGAGTGCTCCAGTACCTCGATGCCGAGCCGCTCGGTGAACGGCATGGTCCGGTGGAAGAGCGCGGTGCCTTCTGCGTCGGTCATGGTGCGGAGCGTGCCCGGCTCCGCGCCCCGTGTCGATTACCTCCGGGGTAACGGGCCTCGTGAGTGGTAAGGACGGTTAGAACCGTCCTTGCCACTCACGAGGCCCAAGGCGTCAGGCGAGCGGGTGGGGCAGCAGCAGTTCGGTGTTCTGGTCCTGGGCGGTGCCGACCGCGCCGAGCGAGGCGTGGATGTCGTTGTACGAGAACTCCCGGTACAGCGACGCAAGCGCTTGCGTCGAGGTGTCCGAATACGAAGCCTCGTACGGCGCGTCCGCCTCGATCAGGGTCGTGAACAGCGACAACGTGCCGTCGGCGTTGTCGGCGACCTCGATGATCCGCGCGTGCTGCGGGAAGTCGATATGCGAAGCGGTGTTGATCTCCCAGAAGCCCTGCTTCGCGGTCTTGCCGGCGTGCGGGGTGATCTTGTTGTGGTGCGTGTGCCCGTTGACCCATGCCAGCACGTTCGGGAACCGGTGCAGTAGCGAGACGAAGGTGTCGCCGTTGAGCCGGATCTCCAGCGGGTACCGCGCGTCCGGCAGCACGTTGCCCATGGTGTCGCTGGTGTGGTGGCTGAACAGGATGAACAGCTCGTCCGTCACGTTCTGCGTGACCTTGCGCCCGAAGAAGCCGTAGTACGTCGAGCTGTTGCGCTTGAGCGTGTTCTCCACCCAGGTGAACTGCCCGAGCCCGATCGAGCCGTCGGCCAGCCCGGCCATCGTCGTGGTGTCGAGGCTGATGCCGGTGATCCCGGGCGCGATGCGGAAGGTGTAGTACACGTTCCGCCCGTCGGCGTTGTTCCCGCTGAACCCGTGGCCCACCGGGCCGGGGCCGGTGTTGGCGGAGTCGAGGTGGTGCTGGACGAACTCCGCGGTGCTGAACGGCCGCCGTCGCTCGTCCGGGGTGATTTCCCGGATCGTGCCGGAGCCACCGAACAGCTCCGTGATCGGCACGCCCGAGCCGGATCCGATCGCGTTGGCGAGCTTCCGCGACGTCGTCTCGTCCTTGCCGATCACCTTGAAGCGGCCGGTGTACCAGGCGTCCATCCCCGGAAGGTCCGGCACGGTGCCGACGATGCTGTCGTCGTGGTTGCCGAAGGTGCAGAACCACGGGACGTCGAGACCGGGCGAGGTGAAGGTGTTCGACGCCGCGCCGAGCAGGCCGGGCACCTGGGGGAATCCCTTCTTCGTGTACGCGTCGTCCAGCGGTTTGCCGGGGTTCCAGTAGTGCGAGGACCCGGACGTCTGGACGCCCTCGTGCACGTCCGGGTCGCCCGAGGTCGGGTTCACCGTGCCGCCGTTGAGCACCTTGAGGAACCATTCGAGCTCGATCAGCTCGTGGTTGTCGGTGTTGTCGCCGGTGGTGACCATGAAGTCGATCGCGCGCCCGGTGAACGGGCCCGTCTTCAGGCTGTTCACCCGCTCCACCAGCGCCGTCGTCGCGACCGGGCCGAGGGTTTCCTGCGGCCGGTGCGCCGAGCCGATCAGCGGGTGCAGGTACTCGAACCGCGCCGGGCTTTCGGCGTCGGTGAAGTGCAGGTCGGTGAACTGCGCGAAGGACGCCATCGCGCGGCGCCGGTCGTCGCGGCCGGACTTCGGCGCGGCCAGATCGCCGCGGACCACGAGCGGCCAGCCGGGCCCGGCGGTCAGCCGTGTGTAGCCGGGACCGCTGGTCAGCGGGGCCGCCGCGGCTTCCAGCGTGGTGCCCGCGGTGCGCACCGCTCGGGACGCGGTGCGCGCCAGCGCCCGGTCGAGCGCGTTGGCGGTCGGCGTGCACAGCAGCAGGCCGACGCCGGCGGCGCCCGCCGCGGTGAAGGTGCGCCTGGAGATGACGGACATGGCGGTGCCCCCAGTCGTCGCGGGTGGGTGTCGCGGAAGGACGATGCCGCAAGACGTTAGCCGTGGGGTGAACGCCAGAAAAGGGTAATGCGAAAATTTGTCACGTTCGGCCGAATACGCGAGTAGCCAAGCGGGCTGGTTACGCTGGCCGCTCGACGAGCGAGGAGGTGGCCCGGTGGGTGCTTCGGCTTGGTCCGTCCGCGGCCGGTTCGACGGCGACCCGGAGGCGGCGCTGGACGCGATGAAGGCGCGGGTCTTCGAGGAGGGCGACTACCTCTGGGAAGAGGACGAACTCGGCCGCCCGGATTCGATCGACGAGCTGTACGAGGTGGAGAGCGTCCAGGAGTCCGGGACCCATTCGGTGCTCGATGTCCACGAGTTCATCAGTGCCACGGGTGAGGACGACTTCGGCACGATCCGGCCCTTGACCGACGCCGAGCTCGTCGCCGCCTTCGGCACCGAGGAGCCGTCCGTCGCCGACTTCGACGAACTCGACAAGGCCGGACGGCTGCCGTACGAGCGGCGCCCGCGCTGGAGTGCGAACTGCGCGCTGCTCTACGAGGACGACGTCGCCGTCGAGTTGGCGATCTGGGGCGTGTCCGGCGACTAGGCCGGGCATCGCGAGGCGTCACCCCCGTGCGTCTGCCGTGACCGGACCGGTCGCGCGCGACCGTGTGGATTTCTGGTCATCTAACGCCCCAAAATCCACACAGTCGTTGCCCTGGGGAAGGAGTTGAACTCCGCCCTCTCGCGTCGCGAGAAAAGTCCCTTCGCCTGTGGCTGGCGACTGGAGCCGAGTCCCATGAGGCGTCTGGGTTCAAGTGGTCGTGAGCGTCGATTCGTGTTCTAACCCGAATCGCCACTCACGAGGTTTGCCGGGCCGAGGCTTGGCTTGCGCGGTGATCTGGGTCCGAGTTCGACGGTGGTGCGTCGGGCGCGTTGGTGACGTGGCACCGCACTCGCGTGATCGAAGGCGGAACTCGCGTGATCAGGGGCGGAACACCCCGAGTGCGGCATCCAGTCACGCGAGTCGCGTCTCTGATCACGCGAGTTACGCCTTCACGGACGTTCGGACCCACGGCCGCCGGGAACTAGAGCCGCGCTTCGAGCCCGTCGAGGATCACCTCGACACCCAGCTCGAAGACGTCCTCGCCGCTCTGCGTCCCGAAGGCGCGCCCCAGCCTGCTCACGTGCGGATAGGCTTCAAGCCGTGCGAGGAATCCCTCGTCCGGCTTCCGCGCGGGAAGCGTTTCGACCGACGCGAGTACGTGCGCGGTGAGCAGTCGCGAAATCCCGGCGGTGTCGTCCTCGGCGAAGCCCGCTTCCAACAGGATCCGCGCCGTCGTCTCGATGTGGCCCAGCCGATGCGGCCCGGTCGGCGGCCGCTCGCGCAGCAGCGCGGCCGCGTCCCGGTGACGCAGCAGCAGTGCGCGGAACTGGCGGAGTCCGCTCGCGAGCTGGTCGCGCCACGGCAGGGTCCGGTCGATCTCGAAGGCGTCGGCGCAAATCGCTTCGGCGACGAGGTCCAGCAGTTCCGCTTTGTCCTTCACGTGCCAGTACAGCGTCGGTGAGCTGACGCCGAGCTTCGCCGCCAGCCGACGGGTCGTCAGCTCCGCGAGGCCGGACTCGTCGAGCAGTTCGACGGCCGCCTCGGTGATCTTGGCGAGGTCGAGCGAGCCTTTGCGTGCCACCCGTGGACTCTATCAGTGATAGATTTGTCTCTATCACTGATAGAGAACGGGGGAAGTGATGCTCTGGCCACCGAAGATCCGCCTGGTCACGGTGCTCTGCTCGATCGTCTTCGTACTCGGGACGACACTGCAGAACTACGTGATCATCGATCTGGACCTGATCGAGACGAGCATGCGGCTCAAGGGGGCGGACACCGCCGACGCGCCCGCGTACCTGAGCGCGTTGCGGCTGGTGGGGAACGTCTTCATCGTCGGGAACGCCTTGGGGCTGTTGGTGTGGTTCCGGTGGCGCTGGCTGTTCTGGCCGGTGCTCGCGTTCAACGTCGCCCAAGCCTTCGGCGTGTTCGTCGTGCCGTTCGAAGTGCACCGGGCGGCGATCGCCGAACACGGCTGGCCCGGGGTGCTGCCGTCGCTGGTCACCGATGGTGGCGCGGTGATCCTGTCGATCGTGCTGATCGTCGCTTACGTCCGCTCTCTCAGGCGGATAGACGACCCAGTTCGGCTTTGACGGCCTCGACGGCGGCCTTGGTCTCGTTGGCCGGGTCGGCGCCGTCGCGGGCGATCCGGCCCAGCGCGTCGACGAGCGCGGTGTTCGCCGCCGGTGTCCACAGTGGACCTGCGGCGCGCCCGTTCTCCTTGACCAGCTTCGCGGCGTCGCCCGCCGCGGTGACCTTGTCGAGCACGCTCAGCCGTGCGGGCAGATGGAAACCGAACTTGGTGGCGAACTCCTGCTGGAAGTCGACGCGTTCCAGCCACAGCCATTTGACGAAATCCTTGGCGGCGTTGGGGTTCAGGCTTTTGGCGTGCACCATCGCGCTCAACCCGCCGACCGGCACGGACGGCGCGCCCGCCGCGTCGAGGCGCGGGAAGGCCAGCACGCCGAAGTCGTCCTTCAAGGTGTCCTGGATCTTCGGCAGGTTCCACAGCCAGGTCCACTGCATGGCGGTGAGCCCGTCGATGAACGGCAGCGGATCCGGCCAGTCCGTCGCGGCGCCCAGCAGCATCGAACCGTTGAGCTCGTGGAGTTTCGCGAACGCGGTGGCGGTGCGCGGATCGTCGAAGCCGACGGATTTCCCGTCCTTGACGTAGTCGAACCCGGCCGACCACAGCAGCGGCCCGGCGAGCGCAGCCGCGCCCGCGTCGTTGCCGGCGAACAGGCCCTTGACACCGTCCTTGGACAGTTTCTTCGCGGCGTCGACGAGTTCGTCCAGCGTCTGGGGCGGCTGAACCTCGGCCTCCTGCAGGAAACTCTTGCGGTAGAAGAGGACCTGGGTGTCCAGTGCCTGCGGAATGCCGTAGATCTTGCCGTCGACGGTCTGTGCCGCGAGCACCGAGGGGTTGAAGTCGCCGCGCACGGGCCCGATGACGTCGTCGAGCGGGACGAGCAGGTTCTGCCGGACACGCTCGACGGTGACCTGGCCTTCGAAGACGTCCGGGACCGGGCCCGCCTGCAGCGCGGCGTTCAGTTTCGTTTCGTAGTCGTCGGGATTCCACTGCACCGCGACCTTGGACTTCTGGTACGCGGCGGCGTAACGCGTGACGGCCTCTTGGACGCCCGCTTCGGGATACGGGTGGTACCACTGCGCCAGATCGACCGGTTTCGGTTTCGGCCTGGTCACCCCGGCGGAGTAGGCCGTCGAGGGTGGCGGGTTTCCTGTTTGGACGGTGTTCGACCCGCAGGCGGAGAGCACCGTCGTCCCCGCCAGTGCCAGGAACGCCCGCCTGTTTGTCTTGCGCACCAACAAAACCCTTCGCCGAACGCCGTGAAGGCCACCTTCAGGACAGGGTCCCTCAGGTGGCCTTCACGGAAGGGCAGGCGCGCGGGAGATTAACCCGTTAGAGCTGACTGACGTCGAGTTTGCCTTCGGAGTGGAACGCCCGCAGGCGCTTCTTGTCGAACTTGCCGACACTGGTCTTCGGGACTTCGTCCACAAAGGTCCAATTCTCCGGAAGCTGCCACTTCGCGACCTTGTCGGACAAGAACTCGCGCAGTTCTTCGGCCGTGACGCTTTGGCCCTCCTTGAGCACGACGGCGACCAGCGGGCGCTCGTCCCATTTCTCGTCGGGGATGCCGACCACGGCCGCCTCGGCCACCGCGGGATGCGCCATCACCTGGTTCTCCAGGTCCACCGACGAGATCCACTCGCCGCCGGATTTGATGACGTCCTTCGCGCGGTCGGTCAGCGTGAGATAGCCGTCGGGGCTGATCTTGCCGACGTCGCCGGTGCGCAGCCAGCCGTCGTGGAACTTCTCCGGGTCGGGTTCGTCACCGGCCTTGCCGCCGTAGTAGGACGCCGCGATCCACGGGCCCTGCACCTCCAGCTCGCCGACGCTTTCGTTGTCCCACGGCAGTTCCTCGCCGTTGTCGCCGATCAGCCTGGCGCTGACGGACGCCGGGAAGCGGCCTTGGGTGTAGCGGTAGTCCCACGCCTTCTCGCCGGTCGCGGAGGCGGGCGGGCGCGCGACGCTGCCGAGCGGTGACGTCTCGGTCATGCCCCACGCGTGCAGGATCGGCACGTCGTAGCGGTCTTCGAAGGCGTGCATCAGCGACGGCGGCGCCGCCGATCCGCCGACGACGACCTCGCGCAGATGCGAGATGTCCTGCGGGTTCGCGTCGAGGTGGGAGAGCAGGCCCTGCCAGATCGTCGGGACGGCCCCGGCGAAGGTCGGCTTCTCGGCGGCGAGCATCTGCGCGATCGGCGCGGGCTGGAGGAAGCGGTCCGGCATCAGCAGCGAGGCGCCGACCATCATCGCCGCGTACGGCATGCCCCAGGCCATCGCGTGGAACATCGGGACGATCGCGAGGGCCTTGTCGTGCTGGGCCAGCCGCATGCTGTCGGACATCGTGACCTGCATCGAGTGCAGCCAGATCGACCGGTGGGAGTACGCGACACCCTTCGGGTCACCCGTGGTGCCCGACGTGTAACACATCGCGGCGGCCGAGCGCTCGTCCACCTCGGGCCAGTCGAAGGTGTCCGGCTGACCGGCCAGCAGTTCGTCGTAGGAGTGCACCTGGACGCCGTCCGGCGCGGGGAGGGTGGAGGCGTCCCCGTTGGCCACGATGACGTGGCGCACGGTCTTCAGTTCGGGCAGCTGCTTGGCCAGCAGCGGGACGAGCGTGCCGTCGACGATGACGACCTGGTCCTCGGCGTGGTTGGCGACGAAGACGAGCTGCTCGGGGAACAGCCGGATGTTCAGCGTGTGCAGCACCGCGCCCATCGCCGGGATGGCCAGGTACGCGGCCATGTGTTCGGCGTTGTTCCACATGAAGGTGCCGACGCGCTGGTCGCCGGTGATGCCCAGGCTCCGGAGCGCGTTCGCGAGCTTCGCGGCGTGCTTGCCGAGCTCGCCGTAGGTCTCCCGGCGGGCTTCTGAACCGGTCCAGGTGATGACTTCGCTCTCGGAGTGCACCGTGGTGCCGTGGCGGAGCAGCCTGCCCAGTGACAGCTGCCCGTCCTGCATCGTGCTCAACATCGCGTACTCCCGTGGTGCTCGTTCTCCGGTGAACTGGGGTTGCGCCGACTCTAATCCGGGAGGGGTGAACCGGTCAGTAACATCGCAGGCAACCGTTCGGTCACAGTGTCGCGCTAACGGGTGTTCCCCGCTTCGAGCCAAGATCATCAATAATTCGTTTTTTTCCTGCCATGAAACGAAAAATGGCTAACAGTGCGAAGTGTCGGCATCGCTCATAAGGGTGATGAACGCCGCTGAATCGCCGCCCGAAGGGTGTGTTTCCGCAGGCTGGGGCGGGTTGCCCGTGGCGTGGTCGAGGGGTAATAAGTGCGTGTCGGTTTCACGGCCGAGGAACGGGTGGCGTTTACTGGAGCCGTGGTACAGAGACGGCTGGCCAGCGCTTGCTCTTGCAAGCATGGTTAAAGGCCGTCGGCCGCGAAAGCGGAGACCTGAGATGAAAGGACTACTACGTTGGCTCTGCCCACGTTGACTCCGGAGCAGCGCGCCGATGCCCTCGCCAAGGCGGCTGAGGCTCGCAAAGCGCGCTCCGAGCTGCTTGCGTCGATCAAGTCCGGCAAGGAGAGCATCGACAAGGTGCTCAAGCAGGCCAAGGAGAACAAGACCATCGGCAAGACGAAGGTCACGCAGCTGCTGAAGGCCGTGCCCGGCCTGGGCGCGGTCAAGGTCGCCGCCCTGCTGGAGCAGGCCGGGATCGACCCGGACCGGCGTGCCGCCGGCCTGGGCGAGCGGCAGCGCGAGGCTCTTCTCGAGGCGCTGAAGTAACGCCGGGCGCGTCTCTCTTGGCCGGAGGCCTCGGATTCGCGGAGGCGGGCCGCCGACATGGCTGGGCGAGTGACAGCCGTTGCCACGGCCCGGCTACGGAAATCCGGCAGCGCGCTTTTGAGAGACACCGCCCAGGTCACGGGCTGTCCGGGGGAAGGTGTTGCCTGAGAGGCTGTTGCCCGGGCAACACTTTCCCCTGGTCTCAGCCGGAGCCTGGGACGCTGGTGGGGTGACGACCAGTACCGCACCGGCGACCCCGGCAGACCTGGCCGCCCGCTACGAGCGGGGCGACTTCCTCCTGGCCACGGCACGGCACGCGCTCCTCGCGAACGGGGCCGTGGCCACCGCGACCGACACCGAGCCGTCGCGGCTGTCCGGGATGCTCCCCGGGCTGTTCACCGACTCGGGTGCTTCGATCGCGGTCGGTGTGCTGCCCTTCGACACCAGTGAGGGCACCACGACACCGGGGCATCTGGTGCTCCCGCGCGCGGTCCACCGCGCGTCGTCCGATCACGCGGCCGTCCCGCCGCGCACCTCGCTTCCGCGACCGGTCAAGGTCACTCCCGTGCCCGAGCCGGAAGCCCATCTGGCCGCCGTCCGCGCGGCCGTTTCCGCGCTGACCGATCGTGACCTGCGCAAAGTCGTCCTGGCCCGCGCACTCGATCTCGACTTCGACGAGGCCGTCCCGGTCGCCGAAGTCGTCCGGAACCTGGCGAACGGGAACCCCCGGCACACCACGTACGCCGCGCAGCTGCCCGACGGGCGCACACTGGTCGGCGCGACCCCCGAACTCCTGCTGTCCCGCACCGGCGGTGCCGTCTTGTCCCGGCCACATGCCGGGTCGATGCCCCGGTCGGCGGACCCGGCGATCGACAAGGCCAATGGTGAGGCGTTGCTGGCGTCCGAAAAGGACCACGTCGAACACGCCGTGGTGGTGGAGTCCGTCGTCGAGATCCTGCGGCCGTTCTGCCGCACGCTCGACGTCCGCGGCCCCGAACTCGTCTCGACGCCTGCCATCTGGCATCTGTCGACCACCGTCACCGGCGAGCTGATCGACCAGGACGTCACCGCGCTCGACCTCGCCGCCGCGCTGCATCCGACCCCCGCGATCTGCGGCACGCCGACCGACGCCGCGCGCTCGCTGGTGCGGGAGCTGGAGCCGTTCGACCGCGCGTACTACGCGGGCGCCGTCGGCTGGGTCGACGCGGCGGGCGACGGCGAATGGGCCGTCGGGATCCGGTGCGCGGAGATCGCCGACACCTCGATGCGGCTGTACGCCGGCGGCGGCATCGTGCCCGCCTCCGACCCGAAGACCGAACTCGACGAGACCTCGGCGAAGTTCCGCACCCTGCTGGCCGCGATGGGCCTGGAGCTCTGACGCGTTTCGTCCTCTGAATGCGGTACTTGCACGCGCAACTACCGCATTCAGAGGACGAAACGCGGGGGGTCAGAGGGTCGCGAAGGTTTCGGTGACCGAGATGTCGTCCGAGGTGATCAGCGCGACGGCGGCACGGTAGCCCTCGGTCGCCTTCAGGTCCGCGAGCCGGGTCCGGGCCGGGTCGAGGGCCTCGTGCGTCGACCGGACCAGCCGCGCCTGCTCGTCGTAGCCGGAGAACGTGATGCTCTGCAGCGGGATCTTGAGGCCCTTCCCGGTGGCCTTCATGACCGCTTCCTTACGCGTCCAGTAGGTGAAGAACGCCGTCGCGCGCTGCTCGTCGGACAGCCCGGAGATCGCGGCCTGCTCCGCGGGGGTCAGCGCGTACTCCATGAGCGAGTCCTCGGCCCGCCTGGTGGCCGTCTCGACGTCGAGGCCGACCGGGGTCCCCGCGGTGGCCGCGACGCCGATGAGGTCGCCGGAATGCGAGATCGACAGCATCAGCGGCGCGCCGGGGACCTTGGGCCGCCCGTGCGGTTTGCCGCAGTCGACGCAGGTCGCGTCAAAGCTCACGTCCTCGACGGCTATGCCGAGCCGCTCGGCGGCGACCGTCTTCGCCAGGACCCGCCCGGTCAGGAACCGGCGTTTGTCGATGTCCTGGCGGTAGTTCGCGTACCGGCCCTGTTCCAGCTCGTCGAGCAGGGCCAGGAACCGGGGTTCAGCGGGCAGGGGCTCCGACCAGCGGACCGCGCATTCGATCACGTCTCCTTCTTACCCGATTCCACGGTCGCGTCACCCGCGTTTTCGTCGAGCAGGGTCGCTTCGTCGAACGGTGACTCGCCGTTCAGCGTGCGGTCCAGCTGCTCGCGGTCGATCTCGTTGGTCCAGGTACCGATCAGCACGGTCGCCACGGCGTTGCCCGCGAAGTTCGTCAGCGCGCGGGCCTCGGACATGAACCGGTCGATGCCGACGATGAACCCGACGCCGTCGACCAGCTCCGGCCGGTGCGAAGACAGCCCGCCCGCCAGTGTCGCGAGCCCGGCGCCGGTGACCCCGGCCGCGCCCTTCGACGCGATGATCATGAACACCAGCAACGAGATCTGCTCGCCGATGGTCAGCGGTTTGTCGAGCGCGTCCGCGATGAAGATGGACGCCATCGTCAGATAGATCGCGGTGCCGTCGAGGTTGAACGAGTACCCGGTCGGCACGGTGATGCCGACGACCGGTTTGGAGACGCCGGCGTGCTCCATCTTCGCGATCAGCCGCGGCAGCGCCGACTCCGACGACGACGTCGACAGGATCAGCAGGAACTCACGGCCGAGGTAGCGAAGCAGTTTGAAGATGTTGACCCTGGCGAACAGGCCGATGATCAGGCCGAGCACCACGAACACGAACAGCGCGCAGGTGATGTAGAAGCCGAGCATGATCACCGCGAGACTCTGCAGTGCCTTCCAGCCGGTGTCGCCGACGACGGCGGCGATCGCGCCGAACGCGCCGACCGGGGCCGCCCACATGATCATCGCGAGGATCCGGAACACGAGCCGCTGGATGTGCTCGATACCGCGGCGGATCGGCTCGCCCTTGTCGCCCAGTTTCTGCAGCGCGAACCCGGCGAGCAGGGCGACCAGCAGCGTCTGCAGCACCTCGCCCTCGGTGAACGCCGAGACCAGCGTCTTCGGGATGATCCCGAGCAGGAACTCGACGGTGCCCTCGCTCTTGGCGATCTGGTCCTGGCCCTTTTCGGCGATCTCGGGGGTCAGGTGCAGGCCGGTGCCGGGCTGCAGGATGTTGCCGACGACCAGGCCGATGACCAGCGCGACGGTCGACATGATCAGGAAGTAGCCGATCGCGAGCCCGCCGACGCGGCCGACCTTCGCCGCCTTCGCCACCGAGCCGACGCCGAGCGCGATCGTGCAGAAGATGATCGGCGAGATCATCATCTTGATCAGGTTCACGAACCCGGTCCCAAGCGGCTTCAGTTCCTTGCCGAACCCGGGGAACAGGATGCCGACCGCGATGCCGAGCCCCACCGCCGCGATGACGGCTATGTACAGGTAGTGGGTGCGATCCCGCTTCGTCGCGGGTGCTGCCGTGCTCATGGGTGCCCTTCGACGAGACGGGGACAGGTTGCGAAAACTTATGACAACTCCTCGGCTGACGACAACCGAAGCGGTACGCTGGCTAAGCGAGCGCTTAGTCACTGTCGAACAGGAGCGGGCTGACCATGGATTTCTCTCTGAGCGTCGAGGAACGCGAGGTGCGCGACTGGGTCCGCACGTTCGTCCAGCGCGACCTCATGCCGCGTGAGCAGGAGGTGCTGCGCCGCGAACGCGCCGGTCAGCCCGGCCTGACCGCCGACGAGCTGCGCGAGCTGCAGCTGAAGGCCAAGGAGTCCGGGTTCTGGGGTGTGCAGACGCCCGAGGAGTACGGCGGCATGGGCCTGTCCGCGGTGATGACCGCGCTGCTGGAGGCTGAACTCGGCCGCACGTTCGTGCCGTTCCGCTTCGGCGGCAGCGCGGACAACATCCTGTACTACGCCAACGACGAGCAGAAGGAGCGCTACCTGCTCCCGACGATCTCGGGTGAGCGTAAATCGTGCTTCGCGATCACCGAACCCGGCGCCGGTTCGGACGCGAAGGCCATCCGGACCTCCGCCCGCAAGGACGGCACCGACTGGGTCATCAACGGCGAGAAGACCTTCATCACCGGCGGCAACGAGGCCGACTTCGTGATGGTCTTCGCGATCACCGATCCGGAGAAGGGCGCGAACGGCGGCGTCACCTGCTTCCTCGTCGACCGTGACGCGGGCTGGAAATCCGAATACATCGACACCATGGGCGAATGGGGCCCGGCGGCGCTGGTCTTCGAGGACGTCCGGGTGCCGGAGACGCAGATCCTCGGCGAGCTCGGCCACGGTTTCGACCTGGCCATGCAGTGGATCGGCGCGGGCCGCTACCTGCTGCCCGCGCGTGCCATCGGCTCCTGCGAACGGCTGATCTCGATGGCCATCGAGCACGCCAACACGCGGGAGACGTTCGGGCAGAAGATCGCCGAGCGCCAGGCCATCCAGTGGATGATCGCGGATTCCGGCACCGAGCTGGAGGCGCTGCGCTGGCTGGTGCTGCACGCCGCCTGGCAGGTCGACCAGAAGCTCGACTCGCGGCACGCGCAGTCGATGGCGAAGCTGTACGGCGGGGTGAAGGCGAACGAGATCGTCGACCGCGTCCTGCAGATCCACGGCGGGATGGGCTACACGCGGGAACTGCCGGTCGAGCGGTGGTACCGCGAACTGCGGCTGCTGCGGATCTACGAGGGCACCGACGAGATCCAGCGCCGGACCATCGCGCGGAACCTGCTCAAGGGGCACGTCAAGGTCGGCGGCACGCTGGGCTGACACGGGTACCGGTGATCCCCGGGCCCAAGTCCGTGAAGGCCTCCTTGAGGGACCCAGAGTCCCTCAAGGAGGCCTTCACGGACTCGAGACGCGGGTACCCGCCACATGCCATGAAGGGTCCTTTCCTTGCGAAATTTGCAAGGAAAGGACCCTTCAAGGCGTCGGTCTGTCTAGTCTTCCTTCTGGTTCCGCATCGCGATCGGGACCCCGGCCAGGTCCTCCTCGTTGCAGAGAAGCTTCACGTCGTAGTAGGGCGAACCCTTGCGGTCGTCATAGTCGAGATGGACGGCCAGCACATCGACCGGTTCCCCGAGCCACTCCTGAGCCTGGCGTAGCCATGTCGCGCACCGTTCGAGGGCCGTGGGCAGGTCGTCGTCGCGGAAGCCCACCGGGCGGTAGGGGACGTCCTGCACCTGATCACGGGGGTTCGAAGGCACCGGCAACGCCGGCGAGAGACCCGAGTCGTCCAGTTCGAGTTGGATCGTTTGCTCAGTCACCCTTCGAGCGTCCCCCAGAGAAGCCGTCTGAGCAAGGCGTACGGACCTAAAGTCGCCGCTAAACGGGCACTCGCCACACTCCCGAGACCACTTCACGGCAGTTTTGCAACGCGGCGACGTCCAGATGGCGTTCACAGGCGAGCGCCCGCAGCGCCAGCTCCGCGTAATGGGAGGCCAGCTGATCCAGGGTGAGCGGCCCTTTCGGCGAATACCAGCGCGCGACCCCGCTGCACATCTCGACCAGCGCGAGCCGGGTGACCGACGGCTGACCGGTGTGGAAGACGCCGGCCGCGACACCGTCTTCGATGGCGTCCGCCCACAGCTTTTCGTAGGCGTCGCGCAGGCCCACCACTTCGGCCCTCGCGGCGGGGGTGAGCGCGTGGACCTCGTTGTCCACCACGCGGGTGTCATCCGGTTGGATGGCGTGCGCGAGCACGTGCAGCGCCACCAGGGATCCGAGGCGTGACACGGGATCGGACAGCCCGGCGGTCGCCAGCTCGGCCGCGTCGAGCAGGCGCCGCAGCGACTCGTTCATGATGGCGACCAGCAGATCCTCTTTGGTGCCCATGTAGTGGTACAGGCTGGCCGACGACAGCTCCGCCTCCTGGGCGAGATCCCGGATGCCGGTGCCGTGGAACCCCTTGGCGGCGAACAGTTTCACCGCCGCCTGCCGGACGCGCTCGCGGGTGTTCACAACCATGACTCCGTGGTCCTGTCCCACGAACCGGCGCGCAGGTCTTCCGCCTTCTTGAGCTCGCCCTTCGCGACCCGTTCCGACGGTGTCATCGGCAGTTCCGTGACGATGGTCCAGAACCGGGGAACCTTGAAGTAGGCCAGTTTCGCCGAACAGAACTCCGCCAGCTCGGCCGGTTCGCAGCGGTGCCCCTCATTCTCGTCGAGGACGATGTACGCCTTGACCTCTTCGCCCCGGATGTCGTCCGGCACCGCGACGACGGCGGCGAGTTTGACCGCGGGATGCAGCTGCAGCGCTCGCTCGACCTCGTCGGCGGAGATGTTCTCCCCGCTGCGGCGGATCATGTCCTTGGTGCGGCCCACGTAGTACACGCGGCCTTCGCCGTCCATTGTGGCCAGATCGCCGGTGTGGAACCAGCCGCCGTCGAAAGCGCGCCTGGTCGCTTCGGGATCGTCGTGGTAGCCGTGCATGAGGCCGACCCCGCGGATCAGCAGCTCGCCGGTTTCCCCGCGCGGCAGCGGTTTCCCGTCCGCGTCCGCGATCATCACCTCGCGGGTGGGGGCCGGCCTGCCGAGGCAGCCGGTGCCGACGGTCTCCTCGTGATCCGCCGGGTACATCCGGATGTCGCCGCCGGTCTCGGTCATGCCGAAGGCCTCGAACCACGGCGTGCCCCAGCGTGCTTCGAGCGCGGCGTGCAGGTCGCGCGGGATGGCCGAAGCGCAGATCGCGCGGACCTGGTGCGCCTTGTCGAGTTCGCTTTCCGGCTGGCGCAGCAGCAGGGTGGGCATCAGGCCGAGACAGTAGAACCAGGTGACCCCGTGTTCGCGGATCTTCTCCCAGAACGTCGACGGGTGGAAGCGGTCGAGCACCACCAGCGTCGCGCCGCCCGCGAGCCCCAGCGCCACGTTCCACTGTGGATCGATGTAGTGGAACGGTTGCGCGGTCAGGATGACGTCGTCCGCGCCGACCGCGGGGAAATCCGTGGCCAGGCTGATCGCCAGTGTCGTCCAATACCTGTTCGGCAACACGCAGCCCTTGGGTGCGCCCGTGGTACCCGAGGTGTACTGGATGTTGACCGGGCGTTCCCCTTCGGACCAGAAGGTCATCCAGGCGCCGTCCTGGGGTGCCACGAGTTCGCCGGGTGTGAGCACGCGTTCCAGCGACGTCTCCGGCGCGATCTTGTTCAGCAGGTCCAGGAATTCCTCCGCGGCGACGGCGAACCTGGCACCGGAATGCCGCAGCACGTGGGCGCCGTCGAACTCGCGGTATCCGGTGTTGACCGGGACGAGCACCCCGCCGATCTTGGCCAAGGCCAGCCACAGCAACGGGAATTCGGGCTGGTTGCGCAGCATCACCGCGACCCGGTCGCCCGGTGCCACACCGAGGTCGAGCAGCGCGCGGGCGTACTCCGTGCTGCGCGCGTCGACGTCGGCGAAGGTGAAGCTTTCCCCGGTGGAGTCGAAGATCCACGCCGTCTTGTCCGGCCAGAGCGCGGCGGCCCTCGTGGTCAGGCCCACGAGGGTGTCGATCCCGGCGAGCGAGGTCATGCCCGGCTCCGGAAAGCCTCGGACGAAGCGGCGACCTCGGCCGAGTGCTCGGTGATCAGCGCGTGGCTGACTTCGAGTTCGAGCGCCGCGTCGAGCGAGCTGTCGATGCCGGAATCGAGGGCACGTTTGGCCATCGTGGCCGCGGCGGCCGGATGCCCGGCGATCTTGGTCGCCCACCCGAGCGCGGTGTCCATCAGGTCGTCGGCGGGCACGGTGGCGTTGACCAGGCCGAGTTCGCGCGCCTCGGTGCCGCTCACGCGTTCGCCCAGCAGCAGGAGTTCCTTGGCCTTCAACGGGCCGACCAGCAGCGGCAGCAACCGCGACGCCGCGCCCGTGACGCTCAGGCCCAGGGAGACCTCGGGGAAGGCGAACACCGCGTCCTCGGCGGCGAGGATCAGGTCGCAGCCCATCGCGAACTCCGCGCCCGCGCCGATCGCGTAGCCGTGGACCGCGGCGATGACGGGCTGGCGGAGGCCGCGAAGGCGGCGTGTCACGTCCTGTAGCCGGTCGAGCCGCGGGCGTGAATCACCCTCAGGGGTGGGCTCCTTCAGGTCGTGGCCGGCGCAGAACGCGCGTCCCCGGCCGGCCAGCACGACGGCGCGCGCGTCCGATTTCGCGGCCGCGTCGAGCGCCTCCAGCAGGTCGTCGACCAGTTCGGCGACCACCGCGTTGAGCCGTTCGGGGCGGTTCAGCCAGATGACCGCGATTCCGTCGTCGAGTGCGTAGTCCACGGTGCTCATGGCGTCGAGCCTAGACGACCGATCGATCGATCGATAGAGTCGAATCCATGCGGGTCGACACGGTTTACGAGAACGCCCGGTTTCTCACTGGAACGGGGGAATCCGTAGCACTTGCCGTCCTGAACGGACGAATCGTCGCGCTGGGGCACGACGCGGCCACGCTTTCCGCGAAGCGCCGGGTGGATCTGGGCGGCTCGGTGGTGGTGCCCGGATTCCACGACGCGCACAACCACATGGCCTGGTTCGGCATGGCTCTCGACGACGTCGCCCTTTCGGATTGCCGCAGCGTCGACGAGGTGTACGACGCCGTCGCGCGGCGCGCGGCCGAAACACCGCCGGGCGGCTGGATCATCGGCAGCGGCTACGACCAGAACAAACTCGTGGGCGGTCATCCGACGCGGCAGGGCCTCGACCGCGCCGCTCCCGGGCACCTCGTGCGGCTCAAGCACACGTCCGGGCATATGACCGTGGTCAACTCCGCGGTGCTGGAGCAGCTGGACCTTGGCGAGGTGCCCGTCGGCGGCGACGTCGTCCGCGACGAGGACGGTTCGCCGACCGGGCTGCTGCGAGAACAGGCCCAGCTCATGCTCCGGCCACTGACCTATCCGACGCCGGTCGAGCGGGTCGTCCGCGGGCTGGACAGGGCGAGCGAGCGGTACCTGGCCGAAGGGATCACGAGCGTCCAGGAGGCCGGGATCGGCGGGGGTCTCGTGGGGGAGACCCCCGCCGAGCTCGCCGCGTACCAGCTGGCGCGCGAACGCGGGGTGCTGCGGGTGCGGAGCACGGTGATGGTCGCGGCCAGCGTGCTGCACGACCTCGATGCGGGTGCCGGCTTCGGTCTGGACCTGGGGATGCGCACCGGCTTCGGCGACGAATGGCTGCGGATCGGCGCGATGAAGCTGTTCGCCGACGGCTCGCTGATCGGCCGCACCTGCGCCATGCACGAGCCGTTCGCCGGTGAAATGGACAACGTCGGCTACTTCCAGGTGCCCGAGGACGAGATCGCGCGGACGATCGCCGCCGCGCACAAGGCGGGCTGGCAGGTCGCGACGCACGCCATCGGCGACCGCGCGATCACCGTCGTCCTCGACGCCTACGAAGCCGCGTTGAAGGCCGATCCGCGCCGCGACCACCGGCACCGCATCGAGCACTGCGCGGTGCTGCGGCCCGAGGAACTGAACCGGCTGGCGTCGCTGGGGCTGATCGCCTCGCCGCAGGGCCGCTTCGTCAACGAGATCGGCGACGGCATGCGGGCCGCACTCGGCCCCGAACGTGAACCGTGGTGCTACCGGCTCAAGAGCCTGCTCGACGCGGGTTGCGTGCTCCCCGCCAGCTCGGACCGCCCGGTCGTCGAAGGGGCGCCGCTGCTCGCGCTGGCCGACATGGTCCGGCGGAAGACCGCGTCCGGGGTCGTGCTGGGTCCCGATGAGCGGCTCACCCCCGCCGAAGCCCTGCGCGCGTACACGTACGGATCCGCGTACGCCGCTTTCGCCGAGAAGGACCTGGGCACACTGGAGATCGGCAAGCTCGCGGACTTCGCCGTCCTCTCGGCCGACCCGACCGACGAGTCCACTTTGGATTCGATCCACGTCGTCGCCACCGCCGTCGGCGGCGACATCGTCTACGAACGGAGCTGAGACCCATGCCGGTGCGGGACGCGGTCGCGGACGACATCGAGGAGATCTGCGCGCTCATCGAGGAGCACGCGGTCTACGAGGACAAACACGACCTGAAGCTCGACAGGCAGGAGATGGCCGGGTTCCTCTTCGGGCCCGATCCGAAGGCCTGGGTGCTGCTGGCCACCCCGCCGGGTGAGCCGGGCAAGGTCGCGGGCTTCGCCTTCTGCAGCTGGAACTTCTCCACCTGGGAGGCCCGGCCCGGGATCTGGCTCGACGACCTCTTCGTGCGCCCGGAGCACCGCCGTTTCGGCCTCGGGCGGGAGCTGCTCGACGAGCTGAGCGCGCGGACGCCCGGCCGGGTCGAATGGGACATGCAGGAGGGCAACGAGAAGGGCGAGGCGTTCTACGCCCAGCTCGGCGCCGACCCCGTCCCCGGCTGGATCCGGTACCGCTGGCGGCCGCACGCCGGGTGAGCCAAGCCGTAAACTCGAACGCATGGGTGAAGGGGCAAGTCGCAGGTCGTCGTCCGTAGAGGACTACGTCCGGGTGATCTACGGGCTGGTGGAGCGCGGCGAGGCCGTCACCAACACGTCGCTGGCCGGACGGCTGGAGGTCAGCCCGTCGTCGGCGTCCGGCATGGTCACCAAACTGTCCCAGCTGGGGCTGGTCGCGCACGTCCCGTACCGCGGGATCGAGCTGACCACCGAGGGCAGGCTGCTGGCCCGCTCGGTGCTCCGCCGCCACCGGCTGATCGAGACCTACCTGGTGTCCGAGCTCGGCTACACCTGGGACGAGGTGCACGCCGAGGCCGACGCGCTCGAACACGCGGTGTCGGACAGGCTCGTGGAGCGGATCGCCGCGAAGCTCGGCAACCCGGTCCGCGACCCGCACGGCGACCCCATCCCCGCCCCCGACGGCAGTGTCGAGGAGATGCCGATGCGCATCCTCGACGATCTCCCGCCCGGCGCGGTCGGCGAGATCGTCCGCGTCTGGGACACCGACCCGGAACTCCTGCGCTACCTGACCGAGCATTCGATCGGCCTCGGCGAGCGGATCGAGGTCGTGGAGCGCCAGCCGTTCGGCGGCCCGATGGTGGTCAAGGTCGGCTCGCCGCCGGACGCGGCGACCCACGCGATCGGCAAGGAGATCGCACAGGCGCTGTCGGTCGCGCTACGCTGAGCCTCGTGTCCACTGTGGACGCGTTTCAGCCGGGTGGCGCGGTGGGAATTTTCCCTACGTCCCTGCATAATTACGTCACCCGCCTGCCACGCGGAAAGGTGATCTAAGGCCCTTCCGATCATGTGTTCCCACGCCTAGGCTGCGCTTTTCCGGGTGGCTAGCGAGCGTGCGAAGGCGATGAAGATGACCGGTCAGCGGACACACACCATCGACCGGGGGGTGGCGGAAGGACGTGAACTCAGGCGGCTTTTGGAAACCGGGCCGTTCGCGGACGCCCTCAGGGCGGCGATCAGGGCGAGGGGCCTCGGCCTCGATCGGATCCGGTACCGGCTGAGAGGGCGGGGGTGCTCGGTCAGCCTCGCGACACTGAGCCACTGGCAGTCGGGGCGTTGCCGTCCCGAACGGCCGGAGTCCCTGCTGGTGCTCAAGAATCTCGAGGAGGTCCTGGGGGTCCCGCCGGAGTCGCTGTCGCGGCTTCTCGGGCCGCCGCGCGGGCGCGCGGCCCGGTGTACGGTGCCCGGCGAGGGCCTCGTGACGCAGAGAGGCCGGGACACGGGAACTTGACGGGAGAGCGAGTGCGGGCGGTCGTCTTCGAGGAGTTCGGGGTGCTGCCCGAGGTACGCGAGGTGCCGGATCCGGTCGCGCCGCCGGGCGGGGTGGTGATCGCCGTCGAGGCGACCGGGGTGTGCCGCAGCGACTGGCACTCCTGGCAGGGGCACGACACGTCGGTGAAGCTGCCGCACGTCGCCGGGCACGAACTCGCCGGCCGGATCGCGTCGCTCGGCGAGGGCGTCCGCGGCTGGTCGGCAGGCGATCGGGTGACGGTGCCGTTCGTCTGCGCCTGCGGCACCTGTGCCCAGTGCGCCGCCGGCGACCAGCAGATCTGCGATCGTGAGTTCCAGCCGGGCGCGACCCACTGGGGTTCGTTCGCGGAGTACGTCGCCATCGAAAACGCCGAGGTCAACCTCGTGGCGCTCCCGGACTCGCTGTCCGCCGCGGAGGCGGCGGCGCTGGGCTGCCGGTTCGGGACGGCGTTCCGGGCCGTGCTGCGCCAGGGCGGGGTCCGGCCCGGTCAGTGGGTCGCGGTCCACGGCTGCGGTGGTGTCGGCGTCTCGTCGATCCTGCTGGCCGTCGCGGCCGGTGCGTCGGTCGTCGCCGTCGACCCGTCTCCGCGGGCCAGGGCGCTGGCTTCGCGGCTGGGCGCCGCTTTGGTCGTCGATCCCTCCGAGTTCGACGGTCACGAAGCCGTCGCTCTTCATGTCCGTGAGTCGACCGGCGGCGGCGCGCACGTCTCGCTCGACTGCCTCGGCTCGCCGACCACCTGCGCAGCCTCGATCGGGAGCCTCCGCAAACGCGGACGGCACGTCCAGGCCGGTCTGATGCCGCCCGCGCAGGGCATCGCGCCCATCCCGATGCACCGGGTGATCGGCGGGGAACTGGAGATCGTCGGCATCCACGGCCTGCAAGCGCACGAGTACCCCGAGATGCTGCGGGTGGTGGAGACGGCCGGGATCGACCTCGAAGGCATGATCGGCAGGCGGGTCGGCCTCGACGAGGTCCCCGCGGTGCTCGCGGAGATGAACGACCCGGTGCCCGCGAGGGCCGGGGTGACGGTGGTCGAATTCGCACAGTGACCGGGTGAACGCACTGCGGTCAACCGGCCGATCGGAGTAGTCCGAAAGGTGGCTTCTCCTGCCGCTTTGTGGCAGCTTTCTTGGCCGTGACAGTCATGGATGCCCCGGTGGGACCACAGTTCGGCCGTCGCGTGCTGCGCTGGTTCGCCGTGGCGGGCGTCATGGTGCGGGGGCAACGGATCATCGGCGCGCGTCCTGGCAGACTCGACGTGTGGACGCGCTGATCCCTCGCCCGCGGACCGAAGTCGCGCCCGGCGCGGTGCATGTTCCGGACTGGCTCGACCTCGACGCGCAACGACGGCTGGTCGAAGCCTGCCGCGGCTGGCGTGGCTACCGGCGGACGCGGCTGCCGAACGGCGGCGTCATGTCGGTGCGGACGGTATGCCTCGGCTGGCACTGGCATCCGTACCGGTATTCGAAGGTGACCGAAGACGGCTCGCCGGTGCTGCCGTTTCCTTCGTGGCTTGGCGATCTGGGCAGGCGGGCCGTCTCCGACGCCTACGGGGTTTCGACGTACGAGCCGGACATCGCGTTGGTGAACTTCTACGATTCCGCCGCGAAAATGGGGCAGCATCAGGACAAGGACGAGGCCTCGCTGGAGCCCGTGGTGTCGCTGAGCCTCGGGGACGCCTGCGTCTTCCGGTTCGGGAACACGGCCGATCGTGGGCGGCCCTACACGGATGTGGATCTGCGCTCGGGGGATCTGTTCGTGTTCGGCGGGGAATCCCGGCTGGCTTTCCACGGGGTGCCCCGGGTGCTGCCGCGGACCGCTGATCCGGCGCTGGGTTTGGCGGGGCGGTTGAACATCACCTTGCGGGTTTCGGGCCTCGTGAGTGGCGAGGACGGTTAGAACCGTCCTCGCCAC